>RXJA01000537.1 GCA_003963455.1 Hyphomicrobiales bacterium | reverse complement strand
ATCCAGGCGACCAGCGTCCACGGCCGCACCCAGCGCGCCCAGGAGGCGTCGATGCGGCCTTCGATCAGCGCCGCGACCGAGAAGGAAAAGCAGACCGAGAAGCCGACATAGCCGAGATAGAGCAGCGGCGGGTGGATGGCGAGACCGAGGTCCTGCAGGACCGGGTTCAGCTCGCGCCCCTCGACAGGCGCCGGATTGAGGCGCGTGAACGGATTTGAAGTCGTCAGGATGAACAGGAAGAAGGCCGCGCCGATCATGCCCTGCACGGCCAGCACATTGGCCTTGAGCGTTGCCGGCAGATTGTTGCCGAAGACGGCGACGAGCGCGCCGAAGAAGGTCAGGATCAGCACCCACAGCAGCATCGAGCCTTCGTGGTTCCCCCAGGTGCCGGTGATCTTGTAGATCATCGGCTGCAGCGAATGGGAATTCTCCCACACGTTCGCCACCGAGAAGTCCGAGCCGGCGTAGGCGCTTGCCAAGGCCACGAAGGACAGCGCGGTGAGCGCGAAGCCGGTAACGGTCACCGGACCGCCGACCGCCATCAGACGCTGATTGCCGGTGCGGGCACCGACTAGCGGCACTAGCATCTGCACCAGCGACAGCGCGAAGGCCAGCACGAGGGCGAAATGTCCGGTCTCAACCATTATTGGCTCTTGCTTTCCACCCAGACGCCTTTTGCCTTCAAGCCGTCGGCGACTTCCTTGGGCATATAGCGCTCGTCATGCTTGGCTAAAACGCTGTCGGCGACGAAAACTCCATCCGGACCGAAAGCGCCCTCGGTTATGACGCCCTGCCCCTCGCGGAAGAGATCGGGCAGGATGCCGGTATATGTCACCTTGATCGATTTCTGCGTGTCGGTGACCGAGAAGGCCACCGTCGCGCCATTGCCGCGCACGACGGTGCCGTTTTCGACGAGGCCGCCAAGGCGGATGCGCTGTCCAGGCTGGACGCTCGCCGTGGCCAGCTCGGCCGGCATGTAGAAATAGGAGGCCTTCTGGCCGAGCGCGTAGAAGGTGAGGCCGGCGGCGGCGGCGAGGAAGGCAAGCCCCGCCACGATCACCGACAATCGCTTCTGCTTGCGCGTCATCTCTTACTCCGTCGCCGTCACGCCGAGGGAGGCGGCAAAGGCGGTGAATTTCCTGGCCTGCTCGCTGTCCGCTCCAAAGGCGGCGACGGCGCGGCCAAGCGCGTCGCGCGCCTGGTCGGCCTTGCCGAGCACGACATAGGAACGAATGAGGCGCATCCATCCTTCCTCGTCGCGGGGATTCTGCTTCAATTTGTCGTCGAGGCCAGCGACCATGGTTTCGATCATCGCCTGCCGGTCCTGCGGCGACATCTGCTGCGCGGCTTCCATCTGCTGCGCGTCCGGGCCGCTTGACGGCGCGCCCGCCGCGATGGCCGGCTGGCCGGCCTCGGCAAGCGCCTGCTGGACGGCCCTGCGCCAGGGCGAATCCGGCGCGAGTTGGCCGAGCATCTTTTGCAAGGCGGCCACAGCCTCGTCCTTCCTGCCTTCCTGGGCAAGGCCTACGCCCAAGTAGAAATTCGCCTTGGCGTTGCCCGGATCGAGCTTCAGGGCCGCCTCGAAGGCGTCCTGGGCGTCGGCCGAGACGATGCCGCCGGCGGCATTGGCGATCGCCTCGCCGAGGCCAGACTGGCGCACCGCGCTGTCGCCATCGAGGCGGATGGCGTTGCGATAGGCGGTCACCGCGTCGGGGAAGCGCTGCAGGCGGAGATAGATCGGCGCCAGCACGTCCCAGCCCTTGCCGTCCGACGGATTGGCGGCAAGGTGCGCCTCGGCGCGGGCGACCAGTTCGTCGACCGAGGAATCGGCGGGACTCTTGGCGAGACGTTCGACCAGGGGCTGCGAAGGCAGATCGGGAGAACCGAGCATGCCGTAGAGCCCCCAGCTCAGCAGCGGAACGGCAAGCACGGCCACGCTGGCGACCAACCTGGCGCCGCGAGAGGACACGGGATTGGCGGAACCCGGCCGCTCAGCCGCGCCCAGACGCAGGATGCGGCGGCCGATCTCGGCGCGCGCCTCCTCGGCCTCCGCGGGCTGGATCAGGCCGCGCGCCACGTCGCGATCCAGCTCGGAAAGCTGATCGCGATAGACTTCGAGGTCGTGATCGCCGGCCGGCGACGCGCCCTTCATGCCGCCGGTGAGCGGCAGAAGCACCGCCAGGCTGGCGCCCAGCGTGAGGATTGCGGCTATGACCCAGAACAGCATGGCTCTCCATTAAAGGCAGAGCCCTGCCCTGCCAACACAAGCATACTGCGACGCTTTGACGACCGATCGGCCTCCCGACCTTGATCGACGTCAAGTCTACCGAATAATGGGTAGTGGGTCAGTTTGAATTCTGAGACCGATCGGCTATCAGCACAACCATGACGGCTAGAGCAAACCAACGCATTGCTAGCGCTCCTGCCGCTCCCGGTAAAGCATCCAAAGCGGAACTGTCACCATGCCAAACACGATCACGGCCAACTCGACCCAATAGGTAAATGGGTCATTGGCTCGCTCTACAGCGTGATCTTTGAACGGAATCCGGCCCGTCCATAGGGATTGGGCAACCAACCAGACTAGAGCAAGCTCCATAGCGACCATAACGGCTCGCATCATATATTTGTTGGGTCTCATGCGCTTTTCATACCAGCGCACCACGGTAAGCGCCTATTGTGATCGGGGCGGAATTTCAAACTGACCCACTACCGAATAATGGAACTGGCCCGATTTGATTTCTAGGTCAGCGGCGTCCAGCTGCCGTCCGCGTTGCGGCAGGCGGTGCCGCGCGCGGTGACGCCCGCGCCGTTGGTGTAGACGGTGTGGGTGTACTGACGACAGTCCTGCGAGCCGACACGATAAGGCTGGGCGGCGACGACCTCGCCGTAATGGGAGGAGCTGTCGCTCTTCCATGCCACCTTCTGGCCGCTGGTGTTGTATTCCAGCGCCTTGTATTCCGCCTCCAGCCCCTTGCGCTTCTCAGCGTCGCTCAGGCCCGAGCCGATCGATCCGCCGATAAGCCCGCCATTCATGGCCGAGACGATGCCGGTCGACACCTTGCCGCCGGTGGGCGGCGTCGAAACAGACGTGACGGGGGAGCCCGGCCCGCCCCGGCCCAATGTCGTGCAGCCGGAAACGGCGATCAGGGTGGAAACGAGCGCGACGCGGATCTTCATGCCAACAACCGGTTCTCTTGAGCGGGACGAGCTTCTTGAGCGAAATACACTTCTTGAACGAGATGGTTTGGGGCGCGCGCCGATGGGAAGCGATCCTGGCCATAGTATTGATATTTGTCGGAAATTTGGCCGTTGGCCATTGCTTGCAAATCGATAAAAAACATCATTGAAGGCTCCGCAACCTCACCACCGCCCTCAAGCCGCCCATGCCGGATCGTTCCAGCGCCAGCGAGCCTCCATACTCGTTGACGAGGTCGGCGACAATGGCAAGGCCAAGCCCCGTTCCCGGCTTCGTCTCGTCCAGTCTCTTGC
>RXJA01000242.1 GCA_003963455.1 Hyphomicrobiales bacterium | reverse complement strand
CCGGGCCATGCCACGGCCTGTCCGAAGGACGACCAGGATTCACTCGGTCTCCTTCCCACTTCAAACCATACACCAGAACCAACACACAGGATTCTATGATCTGCGCCGCGTCGCTTCGCTCCTTGCTCCGCCATAAAATGACGAAGCAATGGGCGTTTCGGGCAATCCACGAGGCCTTGCGCCCCGATAATTGTTAGCCGGCTTTGTCCGCAGCGTAGATATCCTTATACGCCTCGCGCAGCACGTTCTTCTGCACCTTGCCCATCGTGTTGCGCGGCAGTTCGTCGACAAAGATCACTTGCTTGGGATGCTTGTACTTCGCCAGCCGGCCGGCGATGGCGCCGGCAATGTCGGCGGCGCTGATCGCCGAGCCCGGCTTGCGCACCACCACAGCCGTGACGCCTTCGCCGAAATCCGGATGCGCGACGCCGATCACCGCGCTTTCGCCGACGCCGTCGAGCGCGTCGATCTCGCTCTCTATCTCCTTCGGATAGACATTGTAGCCGCCCGAGATGATCAGGTCCTTGCCGCGCCCGACAATGTGGACGTAGCCGTCGGCGTCGATCAGGCCGAGATCGCCCGTTATGAAGAAGCCGTCGTCGCGGAACTCGGCCTTGGTCTTCTCGGGCATGCGCCAGTAGCCGGCAAAGACGTTCGGCCCCTTCACCTCGATCATGCCGATCCCGCCCTGCGCGAGTTGCCGGCCATCCTCGGAATCCGTGATGCGCAGCGAGACGCCGGGCAGCGGGAAGCCGACCGTGCCGGCGCGCCGCTCGCCGTCATAGGGGTTGGACGTGTTCATGTTGGTCTCGGTCATGCCGTAGCGCTCGAGGATGGCGTGGCCGGTGCGCTCGCGCCAGGCCTTGTGCGTCTCGGCCAGCAGCGGCGCCGAGCCGGAGATGAACACCCGGATCGTCCTCGATGCCTCGCGCGTCAGGCCGTCCTGCTGCAACAGTCTTACATAGAAGGTCGGCACGCCCATCAAGGCCGTCGCGCGCGGCATCAGCGACAGGATGCGCGCCGGGTCGAATTTCTGTTCGAACAGCATGCTGGCGCCGGCCATCAGGATGACGTTGGTGGCCACGAACAGGCCATGCGTATGGAAGATCGGCAGCGCGTGGATCAGCACGTCATCGGCGCTGAAGCGCCAATGATCGACGAGCACGCGCGCGTTGGAAGAAAGGTTCTCGTGGCTGAGCATCGCGCCCTTGGAACGGCCGGTCGTGCCGGACGTGTAGAGGATGGCGGCGAGATCGTCCGGTCCGCGCGCCACATCGCTGAACTCCGTCGCCTGCCGTGAAGCCTGGCTGGCCAGCGTTCCCTCCCCGTCGCGGCCGAGCGTGAGCACCGTGGCGCCGATCGCCGCCGCAAGCGGCTCGACGCCCGAAAGACGGCCTGGATCGCAAACGATCAGCCTCGGCTCGGCATCGCGGAAGAAATAGTCGAGCTCCGGCAGCGTGTAGGCGGTGTTGAGTGGCAGGAAGACCGCGCCGGCACGCAAGCAGGCAAGATAGAGCAGCGCCGCCTCCGGGCTCTTCTCGACCTGAACGGCGACGCGGTCGCCTGGTTCGACGCCGGCCTGCGCCAGCGCATGCGCCAGTTGCGCCGATTTTGTCAGCATGTCGCCATAGGTGATCGAACGGCCGTCATCCGTTTCCATCAGCAACCGGTCGGGCCCCGGCATATGGGAACGGAAAGCACCGAACAGATGGTTGGTCATGGAATGTCCTCAAGGCGCGCCAAGGCTCGATGGCACAAGCGTTGCGCCGCCAGAGCGAATACCAGATTTGGCGGCCGGAGCAATTCCAGGAAGGCTGCGCAGCGGTCGGGCTCGGCGATTTCGCCGTAGCCTTCCGTCCACAATTGCGTAAACCAGGAGCGCGATTGCGGGGAACCGCGCAGCTTTTCCGTCCGCTACCTGCGACTGCGGGTTGCCTTGCCGACTCCGCCCCTGGGATCATGGCCTTGTGCGAAGCGTTCCATGCACCGCGCAGCGGTGAGGCGATAATGATTGAGGAGTGCCTCGACAGCGCCGTCGGCATCGCCATCAAGAGTTCGCTCGGCGATGATGCGGTGCTCGCCGAGATCGTCGCGTCCCACCCCAGGCCCGCTTTGTGAGATCAGGCGGTAGCGCGAGGCCTGGTCGGAAAGCTGATCGCAAAAGCCGACCAGCCAGTGCGACCGGCACGCCGAGATCAGCGCCCGGTGGAAGGCCCGGTGCAGCTTCTCCCATTCCGGATTGTTGGTGGAAGGATCCTCCGGCAGGCGACGCTCGGCGCGCGCCAGGCGGTGCAGGGCCAGCACCAGCTGCTCTTCCCATTCGGCCGTGCGGTGAGCGATGGATTCGCGCAGCGCCCGTTCCTCCAGCCAACAACGCGTCCGCGTGAGTTCCTCCAGTTCCCCGGCGCTGACGGGCATGAGGAAGAAGCCGCGCTGGTCATGCCGCCCGAGCAGGCCTTCGGCGGCGAGGCGGTTGAGGGCCTCGCGCACAGGCGACGCGCCGGCGCCGTAGCGCGAGACGACCCATTCGACACGCAGCTTGCTCTCGGCCTCCAGCGCGCCGCGCAAAAGGTCGTCGCGGAGCTGATGGTAGACCGAACTGGCCAGCGTGCCCTTGGCGCCCTTGCCTTCGTCCGGATCGGCAGTTCCGTGTGTCAAACGAACTCCTATTGCTTGCCCCTGCTTTGTCAGGGCCCCTCGGTCAAGCAATCTCCCGTACATGTATCATACAGCCGGGCAATGGCGGCTCAAGCGGAAGATGATGATATTCGACTTTAAGACAAGGTGGTTGGTCTATTGATCGTATAAAGTAGAATCTCCGCAAAGAAACCGCTATTTATGCACCGCATCGTACAATGAACAGTTGTTCAATAGACGCTGCGGCTCTGCAACTCCCGCGAGAGGCGGGTAGTTGTCTATTTAACTGGCGGCCTTGTCGGCAGCCGTCCGGATTGCTTCGATATTTGCCCTATAGGCCTCGACGCTGCCGCCCTTGAAGACGGCGGCGCCGGCCACCAGCACATCGGCGCCGGCCGCGGTCACCAGCGGCGCCGTTTCGGCCGAAACGCCGCCGTCGATCTCGATATGGATCGGCCGGCTGCCGATCAGCGCCTTCACCCGTTTCACCTTGTCGACGATCGCCGGGATGAAAGCCTGCCCGCCGAAGCCCGGATTGACGGTCATGATCAGGATCAGGTCCAGCCGGTCGAGCACATATTCGATCGCAGTTTCCGGGGTCGCCGGGTTGAGCGAGACGCCGGCCTTCTTGCCGAGGTTCCTGATGGTCTGCAGCGAGCGATCGAGATGCGGCCCGGCCTCGACGTGCACCGTCATGCCGTCGCAGCCCGCCTCGGCGAAGGCCGCCAGGTAGGGATCGGCGGGCGCGATCATCAGGTGGCAGTCGAAGAAGGCCTTGGTGCGG
>RXJA01000601.1 GCA_003963455.1 Hyphomicrobiales bacterium | reverse complement strand
TCCAGACGTGGAGCTTCAATGCGCAAACAAAACGGTTTTCCGGAGGGTCCGGGGTTCTCACGAGCCTCAAAACGGACCTTCCGGTGAACCGTTTCAGGAGGTCCCGGTTCTCCAGGGACCCTGAGCGCGTCGCATTTGGATCGCGGGTCTACCCCGCAAACGAGAGCACGAAGGGACCGATATGGCTCAAACCCTCACCAGCCGCAAACGCCTCCGGAAGCAATTTGGTTCTCTCGGCGAAGTCGCCAGGATGCCGAACCTCATCGAGGTTCAGAAAGCATCCTATGACGACTTCTTGATGGTCAAAGAGCCGCCAGGCGGCAGGCAGGATGATTTCGGACTCCAATCGGTTTTCAAGAGCGTTTTCCCGATCTCGGACTTCGCCGGAAAATCGACGCTGGAGTTCGTCAGCTACGAATTCGAACCGCCGAAGTTTGATACCGACGAGTGCATGCAGCGCGACATGACGTACGCAGCGCCGCTCAAGGTCAAGCTGCGCCTGATCGTATTCGACGTGAACGAAGAGACGGGCTCGAAGTCGATCAAGGACGTCAAAGAGCAGGACGTCTACATGGGCGACATGCCCCTGATGACCTTGAACGGCACCTTCATCATCAACGGCACCGAGCGCGTCATCGTCTCGCAGATGCACCGCTCGCCGGGCGTCTTCTTCGACCACGATCGCGGCAAGACGCACTCGTCCGGCAAGCTGTTGTTCGCGGCTCGCATCATTCCCTATCGCGGTTCGTGGCTCGATTTCGAGTTCGACGCGAAGGACAACGTCTATGTGCGTATCGACCGTCGCCGCAAATTGCCGGTGACGACGATGCTCTATGCGCTGGGTCTCGATGACGAGGAAATCCTCGCGCACTTCTACAAGCACATTCCGATCAAGGAATCGAAGCGCGGCTGGAAGATGCCGTACATCGCGGAGAAGTTCCGCGGTGTAACTCCGCAGTCGGATATCGCTGACGCCAAGACGGGCGAAGTCATTGCGCGCGCCGGTGAGAAAATCACCGCGCGGCGTTCGCGCGAGATCGCCGAGAACGGCGTCAAGGAAATCCTGATCTCCGCTGAGGACCTCGCCGGCCGCTTCATCGCCGAAGACATTGTCGATCTCGAAACCGGTAAGATCTTCGCCGAAGCCGGCGACGAGCTGGACGAAAACCTGTTGGCCGAGCTCAAGGAGCAGAAGGTCAAGGAATTCCACATCCTCGACATCGACTACGTCAACACCGGCGCGTTCATCCGCAACACGTTGAACATCGACAAGAACGCCAATCAGCAGGAAGCGCTGATGGACATCTACCGGGTTATGAGCCCGGGCGAGCCGCCGACCATCGAAGCGGCGACCGCATTGTTCCACGGCCTGTTCTTCGATGCGGAGCGTTTCGATCTCTCGGCCGTCGGCCGCGTGAAGATGAACATGCGTCTCGAACTCGACGCGCCCGACACGATGCGCGTCCTCCGCAGGGAAGACATCCTCGCGGTCGTAAAGACGCTTGTCGATCTGCGTGACGGCAAGGGCGAGATCGACGACATCGACCATCTCGGCAACCGCCGCGTTCGTTCCGTCGGCGAGCTGATGGAGAACCAGTATCGCGTCGGCCTGCTCCGTATGGAGCGCGCCATCAAGGAGCGTATGTCGTCTGTCGATATCGACACGGTGATGCCGCAGGACCTGATCAACGCCAAGCCGGCAGCGGCGGCGGTGCGCGAGTTCTTCGGCTCCTCGCAGCTCTCGCAGTTCATGGACCAGACGAACCCGCTCTCCGAGATCACCCACAAGCGCCGTCTTTCGGCACTTGGACCGGGCGGTTTGACGCGTGAGCGCGCGGGCTTCGAAGTCCGCGACGTGCATCCGACGCACTATGGCCGTATCTGCCCGATTGAGACGCCGGAAGGCCCGAACATCGGTCTGATCAACTCGCTGGCGACGTTCGCGCGCGTGAACAAGTATGGCTTCATCGAAAGCCCGTATCGCAAGGTCGTCAACGGCCGCGTGACGGACGAGGTCGCCTACCTCTCGGCCATGGAAGAGATGCGCCATCACGTGGCGCAGGCGAACGCCGCCGTCGATGCCAATGGCAAGATGACGGAAGATCTCGTCACTGTCCGCCACAACGGCGACGTCATGCTCGTTCCGACGGACCGGGTCGATTACATCGACGTGTCTCCGAAGCAGCTCGTCTCGGTCGCGGCCGCGCTCATTCCGTTCCTTGAGAACGATGACGCCAACCGCGCGCTGATGGGCTCGAACATGCAGCGTCAGGCCGTGCCTCTGATCAAGGCGGAAGCGCCGCTGGTCGGAACCGGCATGGAAGAGCGCGTGGCGCAGGATTCCGGCGCCGCCATCGCGGCACGCCGGACGGGCATCGTCGATCAGGTCGATGCAACCCGTATCGTTATCCGCGCGACGGAAGAGCAGGATCCTTCGAAGCCCGGCGTCGACATCTATCGTCTGCGCAAGTTCCAGCGTTCGAACCAGAACACCTGCATCAACCAGCGTCCGCTGATCAACGTCGGCGACCACGTCAGGGCAGGCGACATCATCGCTGACGGTCCTTCGACCGAGCTCGGCGAGCTGGCGCTCGGCAAGAACGTGCTCGTCGCGTTCATGCCGTGGATGGGCTACAACTTCGAAGACTCGATCTTGATGAACGAGCGCGTCGTCTCCGAGGACGTGTTCACCTCGATCCACATCGAGGAATTTGAGGTCATGGCGCGAGATACCAAGCTCGGGCCCGAGGAAATCACGCGTGACATTCCGAACGTCTCGGAAGAAGCGCTGAAGAACCTCGACGAAGCCGGCATCGTCTACATCGGCGCCGAAGTCCACCCGGGCGACATTCTCGTCGGCAAGATCACGCCGAAGGGCGAAAGCCCGATGACGCCGGAAGAGAAGCTGCTCCGCGCCATCTTCGGCGAGAAGGCGTCCGACGTGCGCGACACCTCGCTCCGTCTGCCGCCGGGCGTTTCTGGAACGATCGTCGAAGTCCGCGTCTTCAATCGTCACGGCGTCGAGAAAGACGAGCGTGCGATGGCGATCGAGCGCGAAGAGATCGAGCGTCTCGCGAAGGACCGCGACGACGAATTGCAGATCCTCGACCGCAACGTCTATGCGCGCCTCAAAGACGCGCTGATGGGCAAGGAAGTCGCCAAGGGCCCGAAGAACGCTCGCAAGGGCACGGTGATCGACACAGCGATCCTCGACGATATCCCGCGCAGCCAGTGGTGGGAAATCGGCCTCGCGAACGAGAAGGCACAGGCCGAAGTCGAAGCGATCCAGAAGCAGTACGAAGATGCCAAGAAGGGCTTGGGTCTTCGCTTCGCCGACAAGGTCGACAAGCTTCAGCGCGGCGACGAGCTGCCGCCGGGCGTCATGAAGATGGTCAAGGTCTTCGTCGCCGTGAAGCGCAAGATCCAGCCGGGCGACAAGATGGCCGGCCGTCACGGCAACAAGGGTGTCGTGTCGATGATCGTTCCGTCGGAAGACATG
>RXJA01000608.1 GCA_003963455.1 Hyphomicrobiales bacterium | reverse complement strand
CTGGCCAGCGAGGCCGACCGCCGCCGCAAGGGCCTGCGCGAGGAGCAGTCCATCGGCATGCGCAACATCGTCGACCGCCTGGATCTAAGGCGCGCGCTTGCCGACGAAAACACGATCCAGAAGCTCAAGGTCGCCGGCTTCCGGGGCCAGAACCCGCTGACCCGCTTCCTCTTCTTCCGCCTCGTCCTGCCATTCGTCGGCTTTGCGCTGGCGGCCGTCTATCTGTTCGTGCTCGGCGGCCTGCCGCAGCAGCCGGCCTTCATCAAGCTGTTCGTCTGCGTTGTCGTCGCCTATGGCGGCTTCTACGCGCCGATCCTCTACGTCAACAACCGCGCCACCAAGCGCAAGCAGTCGATCCAGCTGGCGTGGCCGGACGCGCTCGACCTGATGCTGATCTGCGTGGAATCCGGCATGTCGGTGGAAGCAGCCTTGCGCAGGGTCGCCGACGAAATCGGTGCGCAGTCGGTCCCGCTCGCCGAGGAATTCGTGCTCACCAATGCCGAGCTGTCCTATCTGCAGGATCGCAAGATCGCCTATGAGAACCTGGCAAGCCGCACCGGCCTGGAATCGGTGAAGTCGGTGTCGCAGGCCCTGGTCCAGGCCGAACGCTACGGCACGCCGGTGGCGCACGCGTTGCGCGTGCTGGCCTCCGAAAGCCGCGACATGCGCATGAACGCGGCCGAGAAGAAGGCGGCGGCGCTGCCGCCGAAGCTCACCGTGCCGATGATCCTGTTCTTCCTGCCGGTGCTGTTCGCCATCATCCTGGGGCCTGCCGGCATACAGGTCAGCCAGCGCGGCATCTTCGGCGACCAGCACAACTCCTCGAGCCAGTAAGGCAATTCCAGGAAAAGTGTCGGGCGGTTTTCCGTCCGGAATTGCGTAAAAACAAAGAGATAGAGCCGTTCGCATCAATGAGGAAAGCCGCGCGGATTGCGCGGCTTTCTTCATTTCCGGGGCGGCCGATGCCTGGCAGGCTAATGCATGTCGCCCAGAAGTGTGCAGCGGTTCTGGGACAACGACATGCATCAAAACAAGGACTTAAAGCGCGTCGCCTGAATCCGTTTCAGTGCGACGCGCTTTAGGCCACGGTCAGTTCGTGGCGACCTTCGCCTTGTTCTTGTCCTGGTCCTTCAACTGGCTCCAGGCGTTCTGCTGGGCAAGCATCTGGCGCAGATAGGCGATGTTGGCCTGCGCCTGCTCGGGCGAAAGCTCCTGCGAGGCGATCTTCTCGGCCTCGTCGAAACGGCCTTGCAGGCCCACCACCAGCGCCAGGTTCTGCCGCACCCGGCTGTCGGCGCCGGGTTGCTGCGCGGCCGAGCGCATGTAGGTCTCGGCCGTACGCAGGTCGCCTTCGAGCACATAGGACATGCCGAGATTGGACAGCACCGAAGGCTCGTTCGGCTTGAGCTCCAGCGCCTTGCGGTAGTTCTGCCGCGCTTCGTCCTTCTGTCCCATCTGGTCGAGAATGGCGGCTTCCGCCGACACCAGCTTCCAGTCCGGATATTCCGGCGTCTGCGCGCGGCGCACGGCGTCGAGCGCCGGCTCGAACTGCCCGTTCGCGGCGAGCGCCTTGCCATAGGCGGCAAGCACGTCGCGATCCTTGGGGTAGGCGATCGCCAGCTTGCGCATCACCGCCAGCGACTGGTCGGCGTCGCCGTCCATCTGCAGCGCCGCCGCAAAGTTCATCGCCATGCGCCTGTCGTTCGGATTGCGCGCGTAGGATTCGCCGAGCCTGGATGTGGCCGTGTGCAATTCGCCGGCCGACATCGTTTCCAGCGGCCTGCTGTCGGAGCGCGAGATGGAGCCGGTGGTCAATTGGCTGGTGCTGCCGCAACCCGCCACGCCAGCCGCCAGGGCCGCCATGAAAGCCGTGCTGATCAGACGCCTGGCTGTAAGGTTCAAAGCTTTGATCGGCATCGGCGCCCGGTCTCCAATCCTGTGCGGCCATTGGCTGGCCGTCTTCCCTCCCGCAGAAATATTCTGTTAACCCTAACGGACCGTTAAGAAGCCGACTCGTCGTGTTCGGCCGGAGATCATCGCATGCCTGTCGAACTCGTCGAACAAAAGCCGGAAGCCGCCTTGCCTGTCTATCTGGTGGCAAAGGACACGCTTGAAGCCGCGGGGCTGCCGCCATCGGCAATCGCGTGGGCGAGGGCCAACGGTTTTTCCGGCGAGGCTGGGCGCACGCTGGTCCTGCCGGGCGAGGGCGGCGGCCTTGCCGGCGCATTGTTCGGCACCGGCGACGGCGAAAGCGCTCTCGCCCTCGGCGCGCTAGCAAGGGCGCTGCCGGAAGGCGACTGGCATTTCGCGTCGGACTTGCGGCAGCCCGATCTGTCGGCGCTTGCGCTCGTTCTCGGCGGCTATGTCTTCACACGCTATGGCAAGAAGCCCGGCAAGGCGTTGCGCTTCGCGCTTCCGGAAGGCGCGGATGGCGCGCATGTGCGCCGCATCGCCGATAGCGTGTTCCTGGCACGCGACCTCGTCAACACGCCGACCAGCGATCTCGGTCCGGCCGAGTTGGAGGAAGCCGCCCGGAAACTCGCGGCCGCCCACGCCGCCGATATCTCCGTGATCCATGGCGATGACCTTCTGGCGCGCAATTTCCCGATGATCCACGCCGTCGGCCGTGCCTCCACCGGCGCGCCGCGGCTGATCGACATGACCTGGGGACCGAGCGACGCGCCGAAGGTGACGCTGGTCGGCAAGGGCGTCTGCTTCGACACTGGCGGCCTCGACATCAAACCGTCGTCGGGCATGCTTTTGATGAAGAAGGACATGGGCGGCGCGGCCAATGTGCTGGGCCTTGCTTCCATGATCATGGCGGCGAAACTGAATGTCCGGCTGCGGGTGCTGATCCCCGCCGTCGAGAATTCGATCGCCGGCAATGCCTTCCGGCCCGGCGACGTGCTGCGCAGCCGCAAGGGCATCACTGTCGAGATCGGCAACACGGATGCCGAAGGGAGGCTGGTCCTGGCCGATGCGCTGGCGCTGGCGGATGAAGAGCAGCCTGAATTGCTGGTCGACATGGCGACGCTGACGGGCGCTGCCAGAGTAGCCCTCGGCCCCGATCTGCCGCCTTTCTATACCGCCGACGAGACGCTCGCCGCCGACCTCGCCGCCGCGTCCGTCGCGGTCGAGGATCCGCTGTGGCGCATGCCGCTGTGGCGTCCCTATGATGCGAAGCTTTCCTCCAAGGTTGCCGACATCAACAACGTCACCACCGACGGCTTTGCCGGATCGATCACCGCGGCGCTTTTTCTCAAGCGCTTCGTCGAGAAGACTGACCGTTGGGCGCATCTCGACATCTTCGCCTGGAATCCGGCCGATCGCCCCTACGGCCTGACCGGCGGCGAGGCGCAAGGCATTCGTGCGCTGGAGCGCGTCATCGCCGGGCGCTTTGGCGCATAGCGGCAAAGCGCGCCGTCACTGAAACGGAACCGAAACAATTTGCCGGCATGCTTGGGCGATGTCGATCTCGATGCGCCCGAGCCAGGCCTTGCGACTGT
>RXJA01000222.1 GCA_003963455.1 Hyphomicrobiales bacterium | reverse complement strand
ATGACTCCCATGGCGCGATATGTATTCATCACAGGCGGCGTGGTTTCCTCACTCGGAAAAGGCATCGCCGCAGCAGCTCTTGGGGCTCTCCTGCAGGCGCGAGGCTATCGCGCGCGGATCAAAAAGCTAGATCCCTACCTCAATGTCGATCCCGGGACGATGTCGCCGTACCAGCATGGCGAAGTGTTTGTGACCGATGACGGCGCCGAGACCGATCTCGATCTCGGCCACTACGAGCGCTTCACGGGGCGCTCGGCAAACCAGCAGGACAACATCACCACCGGCCGCATCTACAAGAACATCATCGAGCGCGAGCGGCGCGGCGACTATCTCGGCGCGACCGTGCAGGTGATCCCCCACGTCACCGACGAGATCAAGCATTTCGTGCTGGACGGCAATGACGACTACGATTTCGTGCTGTGCGAGATCGGCGGCACGGTCGGCGACATCGAGGCGATGCCGTTCCTGGAGGCGATCCGCCAACTCGGCAACGACCTGCCGCGCAACAACGCGGTCTATGTGCATCTGACGCTGATGCCCTACATCCCGACCGCCGGCGAGTTGAAGACCAAGCCGACGCAGCATTCGGTCAAGGAACTGCGCGGCATCGGCATCGCGCCCGATATCCTTCTGGTGCGCGCCGACCGCCCGATCCCGAAGGAAGAGCGGCGCAAGCTGTCGCTGTTCTGCAACGTGCGCGAAAGCGCCGTCATCCAGGCGCTCGACGTGCCGCATATCTACGATGTGCCGATGGCCTATCATCGGGAGGGGCTGGATTCGGAAGTTCTGGCCGCCTTCGGCATCGATCCGGCGCCGAAGCCGCGCATGGAGCCCTGGCAGGCGCTGTCCAGCCGCATCCACAATCCGGAAGGCGAGGTGACGATCGCCGTCGTCGGCAAATACACCGGGCTGAAGGACGCCTACAAATCGCTGATCGAGGCGCTTTCGCATGGCGGACTCGCCAATCGCGTCAAGGTCAAGCTCGACTGGATCGAAAGCGAGATCTTCGAGAAGGAGGACCCCGCTCCCTGGCTTGAAAAGGTGCACGGCATCCTCGTCCCCGGCGGCTTCGGCGAGCGCGGTTCGGAGGGCAAGATCCTGGCGGCGAAGTTCGCCCGCGAGCGCAAGGTGCCTTACTTCGGCATCTGCTTCGGCATGCAGATGGCCTGCATCGAGGCGGCCCGCTCGCTGGCCGGTGTCGAGCATGCCTCATCGACCGAGTTCGGTCCGACCGACGAGCCTGTCGTCGGTCTGATGACCGAATGGCTGAAGGGCAACATGTTGGAGAAGCGCAGGGCCACCGGCGATCTCGGCGGCACGATGCGGCTCGGCGCCTATCAGGCCGAACTGGCGAAAGGTTCGAAGATCGCCGAGATCTATGGCGACACGCAGATTTCCGAGCGCCACCGGCACCGCTACGAGGTCAACGTCGACTACAAGCAGCGGCTGGAGGATTGCGGCCTTGTCTTTGCCGGCATGTCTCCCGACGGCGTGCTGCCGGAGACGGTCGAATATCCGGATCATCCCTGGTTCATCGGGGTGCAATATCACCCCGAACTCAAGAGCCGACCGCTCGACCCGCACCCGCTGTTCGCGAGCTTCATCTCGGCCGCCGTCGATCAGTCGCGGCTGGTTTAGCCCCGGCTTCGGGCCCGGGCCATGCAAACCTATGTCGCGCTGCTCTACAGCATCATTCTGGGCGAGGGGCGGCGCGTGGTCATGGCCGATCTGAGGGCGATGGCCGAGGATCTGGGCCTGAAGAATGCCCGCACGCTGGCGGCTACCGGCAATCTGGTGTTCGAGGCGCGGGCAGGCGAGATTTCGAGGCTCGAGCAACGGCTGGAAAAGGCTTTCGAGAAGACTTTCGGTCGCCATGTCGACATCATCGTGCGCGGCGCCGAGGGCTGGCTGAGGCTTGCCGCCGGCAATCCGTTCCCGGCAGAATCGGCCGACGCGGCCGATCAGGTCGCGGTGCGCGTGATGCGCGAGCCGGCGCCCAAGGATGCCGTCGAAGCGCTCCAGGTCCATGCCGCCGGCGACGAGAAAGTGCTTTGGGTCGACGGTGATATCTGGCTTGTCTTCTCGCGCGCGCGGCCAAGTTCGCGGCTGCTCGCCGCCGCCAATCACAAGCGTTTCGGCGTGGGGACGTCGCGCAACTGGAACACGGTGAGCAGGCTGACGGAGATGGTTAGGGGAATAGGGGAATAGGGGAATAGGGGAATAGGGGAATAGGGGAATAGGGGAACTTCTTCCCTACTCCCCTACTTGCCCACTCCCTTACTCCCCTGTTTTCACGCCTTCGCCACTTTGGCACCCGCGCCGAGCGCCATGGTGCGCAGCACGTAGTAGACCGTGCCGGCGATCGCCACGCCGAAGAACCAGCCATAGACACCCCACCAGGACGGCAGCCAGTTGGTGAAGTTGGGCAGGATCGACGAGAATATCGCACCGATGCCGGCGGCGATGAAGGCATTGACATGCCAGCCGCCCTGGAAGCGGAACTCGCCGTCTTCGCGATAGAGCGCTTCGACATCGACCTCGCTTTTGCGGATCAAATAGTAGTCGACCATCATCACCCCGAAGATCGGCCCCATCGTCGCGCCGATGATGCCGACGAAGTGCGCGGCACTGCCCTCCCACGGCGCGAACGGATACAGCACAAGTGCGATCAAGGCTGCGATGTAGCCGCCCTTCTTGAAGTCGATCTGGCGCGGGAAGACGTTGGAGAAGTCGAAAGCCGGCGAAACGAAATTCGCCACCACGTTGATGCCCAGCGTCGCCACCGCGAAGGTGAGCGCCGCGAGGGCCGCCAGGAACCAGCTGTCGAACTTGGCCGAGATCTGATCGGGATGCAAAAGCACCTCATGATAGACGTCGTAGGCGGCGATCGTGGTGACGCCGGCGACCAGCGAGAACAGGATGAGATTGACCGGCAGGCCCCAGATGTTGCCCTTGCGCAGCGCCGCCTTGTCCGGCGCGTAGCGGGCGAAGTCGCAGAAGTTGAGATAGAGGGCAGAGAAATAGGTGACCCAGATCGCCGCGACGCCAAAGAGCGCGGTCCATGATCCCGGATCGCCCGGGATGCCGGCGTCGGCGGTCTTTTCGCGCAGCACGTCCATCGGGATGTCGCTGGTGAAGGCGAAGCTGCCGGACTTCACGCAGAGGTAAATGGCCAAGAGCAGCATCATCACCCATACGGCGGGGCCGGCCCAGTCCTGGAAGCGGCGCACGGTCTCCATGCCCTTCTGGATGATGAGCAGTTGCAGCGCCCAGATGACGACGAAGCAGATCACCTCCAGGGTGGAATGGCCGAGCATATGCGAGCTCTTGTTGAACTCGTCGAACCATTGCAGGCGCGTCAGCAGCGCCACGATGGCGCCCGACGCCGCGGCCGTCTGGGCGCCGTACCAGAAGCAGGCGACGATGGCGCGCACCAGCGCTGGGACGTTGTCGCCCCAGATGCCGAAGGAGGCGCGGGCAAGCACCGGGTAGGGCACGCCGGTCTTCACGCCGGCATAGCCGACCAT
>RXJA01000634.1 GCA_003963455.1 Hyphomicrobiales bacterium | reverse complement strand
ACGGTCGAGCAGGCGGTCGAGCAGGCCAACGACACCGTCTACGGCCTGGCGTCCTACATCCAGGCCAAGGACATCGAGAAGGCGCGCGACGTGGCTGCCCGCATGCGCTCCGGCAATGTCTACATCAACTACCCGACCTGGGACGCCGGCCTGCCCTTCGGCGGCTACAAGCAGTCCGGCAACGGCCGCGAATATGCCGAATACGGTCTGGAGGATTTCCTCGAGATCAAGGGCATCGCGGGATATGAGGCGGCGGAGTAGGCGGCCGTACAAGACCGTTCATCGAATGATGACGCGGCCGCTCCTCGACAGAGGAGCGGCCCCTGTCTTTTGAGGCGTCATGATGGCTGCGCCGGCGAGCGTTTCGTCGCCAATCCCGGCAGTGATCTTCGGTTAGTGGGACCAAAAAACGACCCATCCGCGCGTACTGCGGGAATTGGATGGCTGGCTTCAGACCAGCTTCGCATCCTTCAGCAGTTCTTCGAGGTAGGTGCCCTCGATCGTCTTCAGGGCCACCTTGCCGAGCATGCGCGCCATGAAGGGGATCTGGATGTCGTGGAGCTTCTTCTGGTCGTTCAGGTAGTAGAGCGAGCTCAGCAGCACGCGCACATCGAACGACGAGGCGAAGACTTCCGGCACGCCGCGATCGACATTAAAGAGCGTATAGACAGCCTCCATGGCCGTGCGCACCGAATATTCGGTGGTGAACACCGTATCCTTCTCGGTCTCGGCGAAATTGCCGATGAACGCGAAGTTCTTCGAGCCGTCGGGCACCACGAGCGGGCGGTCGCCCATCGCGCGCGGCATGAAGTAGGAGGTGATGTAGGGCATGTTGCAGGGGATCGTACTTGCGGAATGCCGCGCAAGTTCGGGAATTGCCTCGACCGGGGCGCCCATATGGAAAAGCCACTCCTCGCATAGTTCGGCGCCGGTGCACTCACGGATTGTCTTCTTCACGAAGTTTCCGGGCTTGTCGGAGAACAGGCCGTACAGCCACACGACCAGCTTCTGGCCGGCGTCCTGGGCCTTGAAGTGCGGCTGGCGGCTCATCGTGTAGCCGTACAGCCAGTTCGAGTCCCTGAAATTGCACGGGCCGCCGGTGACGATCCGGCCGTCCCGGGGATCGCGCGAGGTCATCTTCTCGATATACGGGACGATCTTGTCGTCCAGCAGGGTGACCGTCGCCGAGATCGTCCAGTTCGCGTTCGGGATATTCTCGCAGAACTTCTCGGGGCGGCCGAATGCGGCGTCCTGCGCGGCGAGGTTCTTCCAGAGCTTCCACGCGCCGCCATGACCGGTCTCGATCGGCGCCGGGTGATCATTGTCGCCGAACGTGGACGACTCGGTAATGGACCCATTGGTCACGAACACCACGTCGCTTTCCGTCAGGTGGATCGTCTTCGATGCGCCGCTCGCCGTCATCACAAGCCGTCGCGCCACCTTGCTGCCCCCAGCCGTGTCGACATCTATGGTCTCCACCTGGGTGTTGTACTGGAAGCGCACACCCTGCCGTTCCAGCCACGCGACGAGCGGCCTGATGAGCGACTCATACTGGTTGTAGCGCGTGAAGCGCAGCGAGGAGAGATCGGCCAGAGTCGCAATGTGGTGGACGAAGCGCAGCATGTAGCGGCGCATCTCCATGGCGCTGGCCCATGGCTCGAAGGCGAACATGGTGGCCCAGTAGAGCCAGAAATTGGAGGCGAAGAACTCCTCGCCAAAACATTCGTCAATGCGCTTGTCGTCGAGTTTGCTTTCCGGCGTCAGCACGAGTTTGAGCATTTCCTCGACGGCCTTCGGCGTCAGCGTCAGATCAGCCATGTGCGGGATCGGCTCGCCACGATTTTCGGTCGCGCGGCAGGGGTTTTTGCTCGGGTCCTTCTTGTGAAGCCAGTACATTTCGTCGAGGACGGATGCGTCGGGCGTATCGAGCGAGGGTATGGAGCGGAACAGATCCCAGAGCGTCTCGAAATGCGCCTCCATCTCACGACCGCCCCGGATGATGAAGCCCTTATGCTCGTCGAGGATGCCGTCCATGCTGCCGCCGGGCAGGCCAAGTTCCTCGAGGATGGTGATGTTTTCTCCGGGCATCCGGGCATCGCGCACCAGAAAGGCCGCGCCGGCCAGGGAAGCGAGCCCTGCACCGACGAAATATGCCCTCTTTCCATCGATCCCCTCCGGTTTGAGCGGGCGGGCATACGCTTCGAAGTTGCCGTTGCTGCGATACACCGTGCGTTTCTCCTGCGATTGGCGGTAAGCGAAAGAATCGAGTTATTCGCGAACCATGGCTATGCGAAGTCTAGAACGCTTGCGGCAAACGAAATTTGACTTGCCGCAAGTCGCTTCGTCGGAGGACGTCGCAATGGGCGCATCACTTTCTGAACTTGTTTTGAGAGAAAGCTGGCTGGGGAACCTGGATTCGAACCAGGACTAACGGAGTCAGAGTCCGTGGGTCTACCGTTAACCTATTCCCCAGCAGGCGCGTCTGGTATCGCGCTAGCCAAGCGGCTCATGTGCCGCGAGCGCTGCCTTGTAGCCGCCATCGGAAAATAGTCAAGCCCGCAGCTGAGTTCAATCGCACCCTTTTTGCGGATGCTCCCCGCGGAGGCGCGCAGAGTCCTTCAGCCTTCGCCCTTGCTGTATTGCGAATGCTCGAAATAGACCACCATGCCAAGGCCGATCAGAAGCGGAATGATGAGATAGAACAGGCGGAACACCAGAAGCGCGGCGAGCACGCCCACTGGGTCCATGTCGGACAGGCCGGTGAGGAAGACGACCTCGAAGACGCCGAGCGCGCCGGGCGCATGCGACAGGAGGCCGATCGAGAACGACACCATGAACACGCCGAGCACGACGAAATAGCCGGGATTGCCGGCTTCCGGCAGGGCGAAATAGATGATCGCGGCGGCGCCCAGCAGCTCGACCGGCCCGATCAGCAATTGCCGCGCCACGATCGGCAGCGCCGGATAGTGCAGCTGGAAGCTGCCTATCTTCAAAGGTCTCAGCCGCAGCCAACTGCCGAACGCATAGGCGCCGACCAGGATGAGCATGAAAAGCCCCGCGGCGAATGCCGCGCCGTGATGCGGCGCGCCCGTGAAACGGTCGATGATCTGCGGTTCCAGCAGGAGCACCAGGCCGCCGAGGAAGACGCTGGACAGGATGAAGGTGAACCAGCAGATCGCCACCAGCACGCCGATCTCCTGGCCGGTAAGCCCGCGCGTGCCATAGGCGCGGTAGCGGATCACGGCACCCGAAAACACCGAGCCGCCGATATTGTGCGACACCGCGTAGGTGGTGAAGGAGCAAAGCGTGACGAACAGCCACGACACTTTCTTGCCGATATGCAGGAGCGCGATGTGGTCGTAGCCGGCAAGCGAGGCGTAGGCGACGATCGAGCTCAGCGCCGCCAGCAGCCAGCCGCGCGGCGGGATGGCGGCAATGCCGGTCCAGACGTCGTTGAGCGAAATGCCGCGCAGTTCGTGGATGAGCAGCCAGAGCGAGAACGCCACGGCCGCGATGCCTATGACCGGCCAGAAATAGCGCCTCCAATTCATGGCGTCGTCATCATTCGTTGCAGCTCATTCGTCCGGATCGGCCCCACGTCGCCCGTATATGGTGGTTTCAGACATGCCTGATTGAAGCCGGCTATTCAACCGGCAAGGCATTGCCCCAACGTGACGCCGGCAAAATTCGGGCCAATGCGCTCTTGGTGATTGCGAGGGGCACTGCTACTCTGTCGCCAACTTGAAACAAATCGAGGTGCCTGCTGCGTCCGTTCCCGGTTCGCGCGGCGCCGGAAGGAACTGAAGTGGAAGACCACGACACCGGCGCCGGCGCGTCGGCAGTGGGCATGCCCGGGGCATCGCCGACGGAGTCGGCGGGCCCGCCAGCGGGGCGATTCAGCCGCCACGCCGGCGCGCATGCCAGACATGCCGACCAAAGACAGACTGGCGCGAGCCGGACCGACCATCATGGCGAACAGCCCAAGGGCAAGACGCGCAAGCGCCGCAAACGCCGGCGCGGCCGCAAGGTGTTCGCGCGCGACGAGAACGGCGCCGTGCCGCATCCGGCCCCAGCCACCACCTCCGCAAGCCAGGTTCAGAGCACACCGCCGCGGATTGAGCCAAGGCCGCCGCTCCAACCCCCGCCGCGTCCGCCGCAGCAGGAATTGCCGGTTTTCGCCGCGCTCGACCTCGGCACCAACAATTGCCGCCTGCTGGTCGCGGTGCCCGGTCGCCACGGCCAGTTCCGCGTCATCGACGCCTTCTCGCGCATCGTGCGGCTGGGCGAGGGGCTGACGGCCAGCGGCCGGCTCAGCCAGGCCGCGATGGACCGCGCGGTCGAGGCGCTGAAGATCTGTGGCGAGAAGCTGCGCAACCGCAAGATCCGGAAAGCCAGGCTGATCGCCACCGAGGCCTGCCGTTCGGCCGCCAACGGCGTCGAATTCCTCGAACGCGTCGAGCGCGAGGCCGGACTGAAGCTCGAGATCATCGACCGCCAGACCGAGGCCCGCCTTGCCGTTTCCGGCTGCGGCTCGCTGGTCGAGCGCGACACGCAAGGCGTAGTGCTGTTCGACATTGGCGGCGGCTCGTCCGAAATCGCGCTGATCGACCTGACAGGACGGCGCTCTCCGCGGCTCGCCAACCACATCGTGTCGTGGACCTCGCTTCCCGTGGGCGTGGTTTCGCTCGCCGAGCGTTTCGGCGGCCGCACGGTGACGCGCGACACCTTCGCCGCCATGGTCGACGATGTCGCGGCGAGGCTGAAGGCCTTCGACGGCCGCGACCGGCTCGCGCATGTGCTGGCTAGCCCCAACTTCCACCTGCTCGGCACCTCGGGAACGGTGACGACGCTGGCCGGCGTGCATCTCGATCTGGAGCGCTACGATCGCCGCCGCGTCGACGGGCTCTGGATGGACCGCGACAGCGTCGATCGCATGATCGAGCGGCTGATCGGCTGGGATTTCCAGCAGCGCTGCGCCAATCCCTGCATCGGCGCCGACCGCGCCGATCTCGTGCTTGCCGGATGCGCCATCCTGGAAGCGATCCGCGGTGTCTGGCCGTCCGAGCGGCTGCGTGTCGCCGACCGCGGCCTGCGCGAGGGGATCCTGAGCGAACTGATGGCCGATGACGGCGTCTGGCGAAAAGCATGATCCCCAGAAGTGGAAGCCGGTTCTTGGAAACGATCATGGGCAAGAGAGAACGGCGATGACGAAGAAGCCGGAAAAGCCCGGCTCGGCCGGGATTCGCGTGCTCAAGACCAGGATCAAGAAGAAGAGCGGCCTGAAGGAGTCATCGCGCCGCTGGCTCGAGCGCCACATGAACGATCCATACGTGCAGCGCTCCAAGGCCGATGGCTACCGCTCCCGCGCCGCCTACAAGCTCATCGAGATCGACGACAAGCATCATCTCCTGAAGCCCGGCATGAAGGTGATCGACCTCGGCGCCGCGCCCGGCGGCTGGTGCCAGGTGGCCGCCGCGCGGACCAGGTCGACGGCGGAGAACCCGCATGTCGTCGGCATCGACTATCTCGAAATGGACGCGGTTCCCGGCGCCGTCATCCTGCAGATGGATTTCCTCGATCCGGACGCGCCGCAGAAGCTCGCGGAGGCGCTGGGCGGCCAGCCGGATGTGGTGCTGTCCGATATGGCGGCGCCGACGACCGGCCACCGCCGCACCGATCATCTGCGCACCATGCATCTGTGTGAAGTCGCGGCCGAATTCGCGCTGCACGTCCTGAAGCCCGGCGGGCATTTCCTCGCCAAGACATTTCAGGGCGGCGCCGAGAACGAGCTTTTGTCACGACTGAAGCAGAATTTCCGCTCGGTCCATCACGTCAAGCCGCCCGCGTCGCGGGATGAATCGGTGGAGCTTTATCTGCTGGCGAAGGAGTTCAAGGGTCCCGGCACTTCGTCATTCTAGGGCGGAGCAAGGAGCGAAGCGACGCGCGCAGACCCTAGAATGACGAAGTCACGCGGAGCCGTAGCTTGAGCTACTTCCCCGCCGACCCAACCGACTCCAGCGTCTTCGGCGTCGCCAGCCGGCCATGGCCCGAGACGGCGCTGCCGGCATCCGGCGTAAGCCGCATGAAAGTGATCGAGGCCGCCGCCGAGACGGCGGCGACGATGAAGAAGGCGATGTGGAAGTCCCTCAAGGTCAGCGGTCCGCCATGGATCGAGGTCGACACTTCGAGGATGCCGCCGGCCAGCGCCACGCCCAGCGCGATCGACAATTGCTGGAAGACCGCCGTGATCGGCGTCGCCTTGCTGGTGTTTTCGGCCGAGATCTCGGCATAGGAGAGCGCGTTGACGCCGGTGAAGAACATCGAGCGGATAAAGCCGCCGACCAGGAGGATCGCCAGCATCAGCGCATAGGGCGTCTGCGGCGTGAAGAGGCCGTAGATGGCGATCGACGCGGCCGCGACCAGCGAGCCCCAGATCAGCACGCGCCGGAAGCCGGCAAGGCGAAAGAGCAGCGCGGTCGCGAACTTCATGCCGATGGCGCCGACCGCCGAAACGAAGGTGATCATGCCGGATTGGAACGGCGTCAGCCCGAAGCCGATCTGGAACATCAGCGGCAGAAGGAACGGCACCGCGCCGATGCCGATGCGAAACAGCGAGCCGCCGAGAACGGAGGATCGGAAGACCTGGTTGCGGAACAGCTCCAGCGCCAGCAGCGGGTTCCTGGCGCGGCGGGCATGGATGAGATAGAGCACGCCGCAGACCACGCCGACGGCCACGGTGATGAAGCCGGCCATCGGCGGCAGCGCCGGCAGGCTGACGACGGAAAGGCCGAAGACCACGCCGGAAGCGGCCAGCCCCGAGAGTACGAAGCCGGGGAAATCGAGCGGCGGCGTCTCGGCCGGTTCGGTTTTCGGCAGATAGCGCGTGGCGAGCCACATGCCGGCGAGGCCGATCGGCACGTTGATCAGGAAGATCCAGTGCCAGGTGAAGTAGGTGGTGATGAAGCCGCCGATCGGCGGGCCGACCAGCGGGCCGACCAGCGCCGGCACCGTCAGCCAGGACATCGCCGCCACCAGTTCGTTCTTCGGCGTGGAGCGCACCAGCACCAGGCGTCCGACCGGCGTCATCATCGCGCCGCCCATGCCTTGCAGGAAGCGCGACACCACGAAGGCCGGCAGCGAATTGGCGAAGGCGCAGGCGACCGAGCCGGCGATGAAGACGCCGATCGCGGCGCGAAACACGTTCTTGGCCCCGAACCGGTCCGCCATCCAGCCGCTGATCGGAATGAAGATCGCCAGCGACACCAGATAGGCCGTCAACGCCAGCTTCAGCGCGATCGGGCTGGTGTGGATGTCGATGGCGATCGCCGGCAGCGATGTCGCGATCACGGTCGAATCCATGTTCTCCATGAAAAGTGCGACCGCCAGGATGAGCGGGATGATGCGGTTCAAGGGAACGCCCTTATATGTCTTTGCGATTTCAGGCCGGGCTTGGGGGCGAGCCGGCACGCCGGGCGGTTATCACGCATTGGCCCGGGTGTCGCATTAAATTGCTGTCACTTTTGCGGGACCGCAACTTCTGGTAGCCCAAAAACAAATCAACGCAACACTTTGCGAGGGATACAACGACCGACTTTTCAAGCGTGACAGGACGTGTTACCAGCCAGCGCCAATCCTGAAAGGGAAGAAGAGAGTCGGCGCTGGCCAATCGGTTCAGCGCCTTTTCCGCATTCAAAAGGACTGGCCATGTCAAAAATCATCGAAACGTCCACCGGCGCGCTGGCGCTGACCTTCGACGACGTGCTTTTGCAGCCCGGCCATTCCGAGGTGATGCCGGGCGAAACCGACATCCGCACCCGCATCGCCGGCGACATCGATCTCAACGTGCCGATCCTGTCGGCCGCCATGGACACCGTCACCGAGGCGCGGTTGGCGATCGCCATGGCGCAGGCCGGCGGCATCGGTGTCATCCATCGTAATTTCTCGCCAGCCGAGCAGGCCGAGCAGGTCCGGCAGGTGAAGAAATTCGAATCCGGCATGGTGGTGAACCCCGTCACAATCGGCCCCGACGCCACGCTTGCCGACGCGCTGGCGCTGATGCGCTCCAACGGTATTTCCGGCATTCCGGTGGTCGAGAATGGCGGTGCCGGCGGCCACACGGTCGGCCGGCTTGTCGGCATCCTCACCAATCGCGACGTGCGCTTCGCCTCCGATCCGGCGCAGAAGGTCTACGAGCTGATGACCCGTGAGAACCTGATCACGGTCAAGGAGAACGTCGACCAGGAGGAGGCCAAGCGCCTGCTCCACCAGCACCGCATCGAGAAGCTGGTGGTGGTCGACAGGAAGGGCAATTGCGTCGGCCTGATCACCGTCAAGGACATCGAGAAGTCGCAGCTCAACCCGCATGCCACCAAGGATGCGCAAGGGCGGCTGCGCGCTGCCGCCGCCACCAGCGTCGGCGATGACGGTTTCGAGCGCGCCGAGCGCCTGATCGACGCCGGCGTCGACCTGCTTGTCATCGACACCGCGCACGGCCATTCGCAGCGTGTGCTCGACGCCGTCACCCGGGCCAAGAAGCTCTCCAATTCCGTGCGCATCCTGGCCGGCAATGTCGCCACCGCCGACGGTACGCAGGCGCTGATCGATGCCGGCGCCGACGCCGTCAAGGTCGGCATCGGCCCTGGTTCGATCTGCACGACCCGGATCGTCGCCGGCGTCGGCGTGCCGCAGCTTTCGGCGATCATGTCGGCGGTCGAGACGGCCAGCAAGGCCGGTGTTAGCGTGATCGCCGATGGCGGCATCAAATATTCGGGCGATCTCGCCAAGGCGCTCGCCGCGGGCGCAAGTGCGGCCATGATCGGCTCGCTGCTTGCCGGAACCGACGAGAGCCCAGGCGAGGTCTATCTGCACCAGGGCCGCTCCTTCAAGGCTTATCGCGGCATGGGCTCTGTCGGCGCCATGGCGCGCGGCTCGGCCGATCGCTACTTCCAGGCCGAGGTCCGCGATACGCTGAAACTGGTTCCGGAGGGCATTGAAGGGCAGGTTCCCTATAAAGGACCTGTGGCTGGCGTGCTGCACCAGCTTGCAGGCGGCCTGAAAGCCGCTATGGGTTATGTGGGTGGACGTGACCTTGCAGATTTCCGCGAGCGCGCCACCTTTGTGCGCATATCCAATGCCGGACTTCGTGAAAGCCACGCCCATGACGTCACGATCACCCGCGAAAGCCCCAACTATCCCGGCGGAATTTGATCGGGAGGCCGATCGGTCCGACCGCCAGGGGTTGTGGCATGGCTTGAGTGTCGCGGTGCTGCGGCTGTCGCGGCACGCGGCGGCGCTCTCCATCGCCTCGATTGCGCTTTTCCTCGTCATGACGGCGCTGGAGTTTCTCTACTTCCAGCGCTTGAGCGGCGGCTTGGCCTCTCTCGACATCCGCGTCGCCGGCTTTACGCCTGACGAAGGCATGGCCTGGCTCACCGCGCTCGGCCGGCGCGGCGGCGAGATCATCATCGTCTGGCACTATCTGACCTTCGATCTCTTGTTCCCGGCGCTGCTGTCGCTGACGCTGGTCAGCCTCATCCTTGTTTTCGGGCGGCGGCTCAGCACTTTTCGCGCCCTGCCGGCGCAGTTGCAGGCATTGTTCTCGCTGGTCCTGGTGCTCCCCTATGCGGTTGCCGACTACGCCCAGAATTTTGCCGTGGCGCGGTTGTTGTCCGATTTCCAGTCGGCCAATCCCGATTCGCTCGCCTTCGCGTCCTTGCTGACCGTCACCAAATTCGCCTTGCTGGCGGTTCCGGTCTTCGTCATCGCGGCTTTCGCTCTGGCCGCGCAGCGGCGGCGCTGAGGGGAGCGATGAGCCAGACCGCCATTTTCTGGCCGATGCTAGCGCACGTGCTGCTGGTCTACATCGTCTATCTGGTGATGTTGAAGCGGCGCTACTGGGCAGTGAAGTCCGGGGAGGCCAAGATCAGCCAATACAAGGTCCGCTCGACCGAGCCGGCCTCGAGCGTCACCGTCGCCAACAATCTGATCAACCAGTTCGAACTGCCGGTTCTCTTCCACGTGCTCTGCCTGGCGCTGTTCGTCACAAACGGTGTGAACTACCTGACGCTGGCGCTGATGTGGCTGTTCATCGTCACGCGCTACGTCCACGCCTGGGTGCATCTCAACCGAAACCACGTGCTGCACCGCAGCCGCGCCTTCTTCCTTGGCGCGGGCATACTTCTCATCGCCTGGATCTGGTTCGCGCTGCACCTGCTCGGGGTGGTCTGAGCGCGTCTGTTCCTTCTCCCCTTGTGGGAGAAGGTGGATCGGCGCGCAGCGCCGATACGGATGAGGGGTGTTCCAGCGGAGTGAGACGTTGGCGTTACCTGGAACACCCCTCATCCGTCGCCTTCGGCGACACCGTCTCCCACAAGGGGAAAAGGAAGAGGCGCTACAGATCGAACACCGCGATCCTGCGCTTGTCGAACTTTATGCCGATCTCGCCGCGCACCAACCGCAGCGCCTGCTCGCCGAAAACAGTGCGCCGCCAACCCTGCAGCGCCGGCACGTCGGCCTCGTCGCCCTCGGACGCTATGCGGTCGATATCGTCGCTTGAGGCGAGCACCTTGGTGGCGACGCCTTCCTTCTCGGCGACGATCCTGAGCAGCACCTTGAGCAGTTCCGCCGCCGCGCTCGATCCCTCCGGCGGCTGCACGCTCTTCGGCAGTTTCGGCATCGCGTCCTTGGGCAAGGCAAGCGCGGCGTTGACGGCGCCGAGCAGCGCCGTTGCCGTGGCCGAGCGTTCCCAGCCTTTCGGCGTGGTGCGCAGCTTGCCGAGCGCGGCCGCGTCGCGCGGCGCCTGCTGCGCAATCTCGTAGATCGCATCGTCCTTGAGCACGCGCCCGCGCGGCACGTCGCGCTCGCGCGCCTCGCGTTCGCGCCACGCGGCCACCGCCTGCACGATCGCCAGTTCCTGCGGCTTTCGCAGCCGCATCTTCAGCCGCTTCCAGGCATCCTCGGGATGTGGATCGTAAGTCTCGCGTGAGGTGAGGATGTCCATTTCCTCGTTGAGCCAATGGCCGCGATCCTCGCGCTTCAGCTCGGCGCTGAGATGCTTGTAGACCTTGATCAGGTGGGTGACGTCGGCGAGCGCGTATTCGAGCTGCTTGTCGGAGAGCGGCCGATGCCGCCAGTCGGTGAAGCGCGAGGACTTGTCCAGCCGCGCTCCCGTGACCTTCTGGACGAGCTGGTCGTAGGAAACGCTGTCGCCAAAGCCGCAGACCATCGCCGCCACCTGCGTGTCGAACACCGGGTGCGGCACCAGGTTGCCGAGATGGACGATGATTTCAATGTCCTGGCGCGCCGCGTGGAAGACCTTCAGCACCGCTTCATTGGCCATCAGCCGGAAAAACGGCTTCAGGTCGATGCCGGGCGACAACGGATCGATGAGCGCCTCGATCCCAGGCGCGGCAATCTGGATCAGGCAGAGGATCGGCCAGAAGGTCGTCTCGCGGATGAATTCGGTATCGACGGTAACGAATTCCGACTTTTCGAACGCCGCGACAACGCTCTCGAGTTCTTCCTGTGTGGTGATGACGTGCATCAAATCGCTTTTGGCACAAATATTAGGCCTCTTTCAATTTCAGCCGCGCGCGCTTTCGTCAAGCGCCGCAACGTCGTCACGCACCGCAACTTTTCGCGCGATGGCGATACCCGAAGGCTGGAAAGGGCGGTCCGGGCCCCGCCGGCCGTCGCCGCCACCGCGGCCCGTGTCGCGCGGCGGATGCGTTCGCCATCTGGTCACGGAAAGGAGCGCGCGTCCCGCGGCGCTCGCCGATTCCCAAAGCCGGGCGCGTAAATCCACTTTGCCTGAGCGGCCGAAGCGGCGCGCCTGTGTGACCGATCGCCTTGACAAAGCCTGCCTCTCATGCGCTTTTCGCGCCAATTTTCAAGCCGGGCCGGTGCCCGCGATTTCCGGACTTTACCCATGACCACGCATCGTTACCGCAGCCACACCTGTGCCCAGTTGAGAAAGAGCGACGTCGGCAATTCCGTCCGCCTGTCGGGTTGGGTGCATCGCGTGCGCGATCATGGCGGGCTGCTGTTCATCGACCTGCGCGACCATTACGGCCTGACCCAGATCGTCGCCGATCCGGATTCGCCGGCCTTCAAGGTGGCCGAGACCGTGCGCGGCGAATGGGTGATCCGCGTCGACGGCGAGGTCAAGGCGCGTTTGCCGGAGACGGTGAACGCCAACCTGCCGACGGGCGAGATCGAGATTTTCGCGCGCGAGATCGAGGTGCTGTCGGCCGCCAAGGAACTGCCGCTGCCGGTCTTCGGCGAGCCGGATTATCCGGAAGACATCCGCCTGAAATACCGCTTCCTCGACCTGCGCCGCGAGACGCTGCACAAGAACATCGTGGCGCGCACCAAGATCATCGCCGAGATGCGCAAGCGCATGGGCGAGGTCGGCTTCACCGAATTCTCGACGCCGATCCTGACCGCGTCCTCGCCGGAGGGCGCGCGCGACTTCCTGGTGCCGTCGCGCATCCATCCCGGCACCTTCTATGCCCTGCCGCAGGCGCCGCAGCAGTACAAGCAGCTGATCATGGTTTCCGGCTTCGACCGCTATTTCCAGATCGCGCCCTGCTTCCGCGACGAGGATCCGCGCGCTGACCGTCTGCCCGGCGAATTCTACCAGCTCGACCTCGAAATGAGCTTCGTCGAGCAGGACGACGTGCTCTCGACGATGGAGCCTGTCCTCCGCGCGGTCTTCGAGACCTTCGCCAACGGCAAGCCCGTGACCCAGAAATTCCGCCGCATTCCTTACGACGAGGCCATGCGCACCTACGGCTCCGACAAGCCGGACCTGCGCAACCCGATCGAGATGCAGGCGGTCTCGGATCATTTCCGCGGTTCCGGCTTCAAGGTGTTCGCCAACATCCTGGCCAATGATGCGAAGGCGGAAGTCTGGGCGATTCCGGCCAAGACCGGCGGCAGCCGCGCCTTCTGCGACCGCATGAACTCCTGGGCGCAGGGCGAAGGCCAGCCGGGGCTGGGCTATATTTTCTGGCGCAAGGAAGGCGACAAGCTCGAAGGCGCCGGCCCGATCGCCAAGAACATCGGCGAGGAGCGCACCGAGGCGATCCGCCAGCAGCTCGGCCTCGCCGATGGCGATGCCGCGTTCTTCGTTGCCGGCGATCCGAAGAAGTTCGTCTCGTTCGCGGGCGCCGCGCGCACCCGCGCCGGCGAGGAGCTGAACCTCGTCGACCGCGAGCGTTTCGAGCTGTGCTGGATCGTCGACTTCCCGTTCTTCGAGTGGAACGAGGACGAGAAGAAAATCGACTTCGCCCACAACCCGTTCTCGATGCCGCAGGGCGGCATCGACGCGCTCAACGGCCAGGAGCCGCTGGGCATCAAGGCGTTCCAGTACGACATGGTCTGCAACGGCTTCGAGATCGCGTCGGGCGGCATCCGCAACCACCTGCCGGAAACTATGGTCAAGGCTTTCGAGATGGTCGGCCTTGACCGCGCGACGGTGGAGGAGCGCTTCGGCGGCCTCTACCGCGCATTCCAGTATGGCGCGCCGCCGCATGGCGGCATGGCGGCCGGCGTCGACCGCATCGTCATGCTGCTGGTCGGGGCCAAGAACCTGCGCGAGATCACCATGTTCCCGATGAACCAGCAGGCCTACGACCTGCTGATGAACGCGCCGTCGGAAGCGACCCCGCAGCAGCTTCGCGAGCTGTCGCTGCGCGTCGCGGTGGCCAAGAAGGAAGGCTAGGACTCGGAGCCAAGCCTTTCTTTTCTATCGATGAATCAGACTCAATAGAAAGCCCGGCATCGCTGCCGGGCTTTTCCTTTCGGAGCCTTCTCGCCCGATCAGTCCTGGTTCGCCTTGACCTTGACGCCGAGAGTCTTCGGCAGGTCGAGCGGGTTGGACATGGCGCCGGCCATGATCAGCGCGAACGGCACCGACGACGGCGGCTGGGCCGAGATCTCGAGGCTCTTCGGGTCGTCGAGGAAGCTGTTGACGGCCGCCGAGACTTCCGCCGTCAGCTCCGGATTGTTGAGCTGCGCCAGGCCGAACGGCACGATCGCCTTGGCCTGGTTGGCGACGTCCTTGGCCGACATGCCCTGCTGTTTGCCGACATAGTCGAGCACCTTGCCGGTCAGCGAATCGTCCTGGAAGCGCACCGACGCGCCGTTGAAGGAAAGCTGCTGCATCAGGCCGAGCATGGCCATGCCCTGGGCGGAATTGTCGGCGCCTTCCGGCTGGGCGGCGAACTTCTTCTGCATCTCCTGCATCGACTTGATGAAGTCGACCGTGTAGCCGCCGAGATTGAAGGTCATGCCGAGCGTGCCCGCATTTTCCACCGAGATGTCATACTTCGACAGCTCCATCTTGCCGTCGCTTGGCTGCCAGGTACCGGCCATCGCAATGTTGCCGGAGATGTTCTGGTAGCCGAGCGCCTCGATCGCTTCCTTCGATTTGGGGTCGTCGATCAGCGACAGGTCGGCTGTGAATTTCTCGGTGTTGGCGGTGAAGTCCATCGCCTTGCCGTCGGCCGGCGGGGTGATCTGGACGGCGAGCCCGTCCATCGCGAACGCCGTCTTGTCGCCGACCTTGACCGTCATGTTGGAGAGCTCAGCCGACTTGTACATCATCAGCGAGCCGAGCGGGTCGGTGCTGCCTTCGGCCGGGACCTTCATGCCGTGGATGATCACCGGGCTGAGGTCGAGCGTCACGCCGTCCTTGCTGTGTTCGAAGGGCGAGGTCGAGACGGTGGCGATCTCAAAGCCGCCATTGGCTTCGGTGACCCCTTCCAGTTTCACGTCGCCGATCGGCAGCGCCTCCTTCTCCGCCGCCGGCTTGATGGAAACACCCTGCAGCACGGCGTTCGAATCGTCGCCGGAGACGCCGGTCCAGGAAATGTCGACGCCCTGGGCGCCGAGGGCTGCCTTGATGCGCTCGGCCACCGCCGGGTCGGCGGCGAAGGCCGCGTTGAGCGGCAACGTCAGCAGAAAGGTCGAAAAGGCCAGTTTCTTGAGCGTTGAGCGTTGGATTGTCATGGCGAGTTCCCTATCCTGATTTGCTATGATGAAATTGTTCTGAAACCTGCTCCATCACCAATCCGTGACGAACGGGACGGGAAAAAGGCATTTCCCGGCACATTTGTCGAAAATGGCGATGAAAGGCAAACGCCGGTCGGCAGCCATTGCCCGATGCGGTGAATTAGTCATGAAGACCGGGGCTTCCCTCCGCCAGCGCGTCGCATGCCAGATAGAGCCCGCATGTAACGGATTGATGTTGGCCGGCGTCACGATGCCGCCGCGGCCTGTTGCAGATCGGGGGCAAATTGCAGCCGCCGTCCCGCCGCTTCCGTGAAATCCTTCACATCGCCGGCCACGTGTTCGCAGGCCGCGGCGAATGCGCCGATGTTCACGCGGCGCTTGCCGCGAATCACCCGCTCGGCTAGTCCAAATCCATGGGAAAAAGGCTTTTGCCGCCCGATGACAAAGGCGGCGGCGACAAAATCGAACCGGTCGATCTGAAAGAGGCGCTCGAGCGGCGCTATCTCGCTTACGCGCTGTCGACCATCATGCACCGGGCGCTGCCGGATGTGCGCGACGGACTGAAGCCGGTCCATCGCCGCATCATGCACGCCATGCGGCTTTTGCGGCTCAACCCGGATCAGGGTTTTGCCAAATGCGCCCGCATCGTCGGCGACGTGATGGGTAAGTTCCATCCGCATGGCGACCAGTCGATCTACGACGCCCTGGTACGCCTGGCGCAGGAATTCTCGATGCGCTACCCGTTGGTCGACGGGCAGGGCAATTTCGGCAACATCGACGGCGATAACGCCGCCGCCATGCGCTACACCGAGGCGCGCATGACCGAGGTGGCGACCGATCTGCTTGCGGGCATTACCGAGGACGCCGTCGATTTCCGCCCGACTTACAATGAGGAGGACGAGGAGCCGTCCGTCCTCCCCGGCGCCTTCCCGAACCTGCTCGCCAACGGTTCCTCCGGCATCGCGGTCGGCATGGCGACTTCCATCCCGCCGCACAACGCCGCCGAGCTCTGCGACGCGGCCCTCCATCTGATCGAACATCCGGAAGCACCTGTGGCGAAGCTTATGGACTTCGTCCAGGGGCCGGATTTCCCCACCGGCGGCATCATCGTCGACAGCCGCGCCTCGATCCTCGAGGCCTATGAGACAGGCCGCGGCGGATTCCGCGTGCGCTCGAAATGGGGCCAGGAAGATCAGGGCAGGGGCACCTGGAGCATCGTCGTCACCGAAATTCCTTACGGCGTGCAGAAGGCCAGGCTGATCGAGAAGATCGCCGAGCTCTTGATGGCTCGAAAACTTCCGCTGCTCGAAGACATCCGCGACGAGAGCGCGGAAGACATCCGCATCGTCCTGGTTCCGAAGAGCCGCACCGTCGACCCCGGCATCCTGATGGAATCTCTGTTCAAGCTCACCGAGCTCGAAAGCCGCTTCCCGCTCAACATGAACGTTCTGTCGCGCGGCAAGGTGCCGAACGTCCTGTCGCTCAAGGGCGTGCTGAAGGAGTGGCTCGACCACCGCCGCGATGTCTTGATCCGCCGCTCGAAATACCGCCTCGGCGAGATCGAGAAGCGGCTGGAGATTCTCGCCGGCTACCTGATCGCCTATCTCAACATCGACGAGGTCATCAGGATCATCCGCGAGGAGGACGAGCCCAAGCAGGTGATGATGGCCCGCTGGTCGCTCACCGACAACCAGGCCGAAGCCATCCTCAACATGCGCCTGCGCGCCTTGCGCAAGCTCGAGGAAATCGAGATCCGCAAGGAGCATGACGGCCTCATCGAGGAAAAGAGGCAGATCGAGACCCTGCTGGCGTCCGAAGCCAGGCAATGGGCAACGATCAAATGGCAGGTCACCGAAATCCGCGACAAGTTCGGTCCGGAAACCGAACTCGGCAAGCGCCGCACCCAGTTCGCCGACGCGCCCGAGCATGACCTGACCGACATCGCGCATGCCATGATCGAGCGCGAGCCGGTCACCGTCGTGGTGTCGGAAAAGGGTTGGCTGCGCGCCATGAAAGGCCACCTGACCGATTACTCGCAACTCGCCTTCAAGGAAGGCGACAGCCTGAAGCTTGCCTTCCATGCCCAGACCACGGACAAGATCCTGGTCTTCACCACCGGCGGCAAGTTCTACACCATCGGCGCCGACCGGCTGCCCGGCGGGCGCGGTCATGGCGAACCGATCCGCATCATCGTCGACATGGAGAACGACCAGGACATCGTCACCGCCTTCGTCCACGATCCCAAGCGCAAGCTGCTGCTCGTCTCCCATGATGCCAATGGCTTCATCGTTTCCGAGGAAGAGGTCGTCGCCAACACACGCAAGGGCAAGCAGGTGATGAACGTCAAGGCGCCCGACGAAGCCAAGCGTTGCATCCCGGTTTCGGGCGATCACCTCGCCATTGTCGGCGAGAACCGCAAGCTGCTGGTCTTCCCGCTGGCCGAAATCCCGGAAATGGCGCGCGGCAAGGGCGTGCGCCTGCAGAAATACAAGGACGGCGGCGTGCTGGACTTGAAAACCTTCACGCTGGAGACAGGCCTCTCCTGGCAGGATTCGGCCGACCGCACCTTCGTCAAGTCGCGCGAGGAACTGGCCGAGTGGATCGGGGCGCGGGCCGCCGCCGGCCGCATGGTGCCGAAGGGGTTCCCGCGGACAGGCAAGTTCGGATAACGCCCAATTCCCCTGAAAGGAAGATGTTGCCCCAGGCGACCCTGGGGCCTGCCGACCATCTCCCCTCGAGGGCAGAACCATTCATTTGGACTATCGTCACGATTGCTGCACTATGATGGTGCATAAGCGTTCAGGGAAATTTGTCGGGCAGGGAGAAACGCCAGGTTGAAGCGGGCTGAGATCCAGAAGCCGGGGCAGCGCCTGTTCGGCCTGTCGACGCCGCTCAGGGCCGCCGTCATCCCGCCGCTGTCGGCGGCGCGCTGGCTTCTGGTGCTGATCGCCGCCGCCGGCGTCTATTTCTTCCATGGCTTCCTGTTCCCGGTTCTGGCAGCGCTCGTCATCGCCTTTGCCAGCTGGCCGCTCTACCGCAGGCTGCTCGTCGCTATCGGCGGCAATCGCACTGTCGGCGCGACTTTGGCCATCCTCTTCATCCTCACCTTCCTGGTGGTGCCGATCGCGCTCGCCGGCACCTACGCCATCAATGAGCTGCGCGAGTGGGTGACCTGGGCGATCGAGACCAATCGGCATGGCGCGCTGACGCCGCAATGGATCGCCACCATGCCGGTCGTCGGCGAGTGGCTGAACGAACAGTGGACTGGCTATCTCGGCCACCCCGGCGGCATCGGCGAATTGATTCAGCTCATCAGCGGCTCCAACATCGGCAGCATCTATCGCGGCGCGTTGGCCGCCGGCGGCAGCGCTTTCGGCCTGTTGTTGACGCTCTTGTTCATGATGATCGCGCTCTTTTTCGCCTATCGCGACGGCGAAGCCTTTGCGGCGCAGGTCGACCGTCTTGGCGAGCGTATCCTGCCGACGCGCTGGGAGCGCATCTCGCGTGTCGTGCCGGCAACCATCTCGTCGACCGTGACCGGCATGACCATCATCGCCATCGGCGAGGGGCTCGTGCTGGGCGTCGCCTACTGGCTCGCCGGCGTGCCGTCGCCGGTGACGCTCGGCGCGCTCACCGGCATCATGGCGCTGATCCCCGGCGGCGCGCCGCTCTCCTTCACCCTGGTGTCGATCTATCTCGCCGCCAGCGGCAAGCTGTTCGCCGGCCTGGCGCTGTTCATCTGGGGTGCGGTCGAGCTTTTCGTCGTCGACAAGACCTTGCGGCCCAAGCTTGTCGGAGGCCCGATCAAATTGCCGTTCCTGCCGACTTTTTTCGGCCTGATCGGCGGCGTCAAGACGATGGGTTTTCTTGGCCTGTTCATCGGCCCGGTGTTGATGGCGCTGCTCGTTGCCATCTGGCGCGAATGGCTGCGCGAGGTGGAATTGATGGACGAGGTCCCATCAATCGCCGACGAAGCCGCTGCGCCCCCTCAAATCGAGGTGGCGGCCGAGCCGAGGAAAGTTCAGGCCGGGTGAACCACGGCAAGCGCGGCCCGGCGCTTGCGACCCTCATGCAATTGCCACAGCGAATGGGCGACCAGCGTCACGATCAGGATCGTGCCGCCGATCAGGCTGTTGCGCGAGGGCGTTTCGGCGAAGACCAGCCAGACCCAGACCGGAGCGAACACCGTTTCCAACAGGTAGAACATCGCTACCTCCGGGCCCGAAATGTATTTCGGTCCGTTGGCGAGGCAGAAGAACGAGATCGGCATGACCACGGCGCCGTTGAAGATGATCCACCACGGCGCGTCCACCTGAAAGCCCGTTCTCGAAACCATGAAGGCGGCGACTGTGAAGGGCAGGATCACGCCGACCAGCGAGGTAAAGCCCATCTCCTTGCCGCTAGCCCGCGAGATGGTGATCGCGCAGGCGATGCAGAGCGCGGAGCATAGGGCCATGACGTCGCCGAACAGATGTCCGCTGCCGATGGAGTCGCCGACGATGATGGCCACGCCGACGATCATCAGCCCCAGCGCCGCCAGGGTCAGCGGCCGCGGCCTTTCCTTGAGGAACAGCCAGGACAGCAGCGCCGAGAACATGGTCGTGAAGGCGAGGATGAAAACGAGATCAGCGGTCGAGGTGTGGTAGACGGCGGTGACGAAGGCAATCGAACCGAGCCCGTAGAGCGTTGCGACCGCGAGCCCGGGCCAGCCGGGAACGAGTTGCGGCGCCCTGTCGCTCAACGAGCGCCAGACGATCCAGATGAGGAGTCCGGCAAGGAAGGTGGTGCCGGTGCGCAGCAACAGGATCGTCCAAGCCTCGCCGTGGGCCAGCCTGATCAGCGGGATGTCGACGGTCAGCGCCATGCCGCCGATGGCGGTCAGGAGAAGGCCCTTCTGGTGGTCGTGGTGAGAGGACATGCGGGCATTTTCTCGCGATGAATTGCGGGCGGATGGCCGGCGGCGCCATCGCGCTCCCCTCCAATTGGCGGAAACACCGGCATCCTGACCCTTGAAACAGTCTAGGGTTGGGCTTTGGAAAGATCGGTCAGCGCGTGACCGCTTCGTGGTCGTAGCGCTCCCAGCCTTTCGGGCCGAGATGCTCCTGTGGCATGAAGCGCATCTTATAGTTCATCTTGCGCGAGCCGTTGACCCAGTAGCCGAGATAGACGTGGGGCAGACCCATCGCCTTGGCTCGGGAGATGTGGTCGAGGATCATGAAAGTGCCGAGCGAGCGGTCCTCGAACTCAGGATTGAAGTAGGAATAGACCATCGACAGGCCGTCGGCCATCTTGTCTGTCAGCGCCACCGCGATCAGCTCGCCCTGGCCCTTGCCGGTGATGAAGGTATCCGGGCCGCGACGCCTGTATTCGATGATCTTGGTGTCGACATGCGTGTCCTCGACCATCATCGCATAGTCGAGAACGGTCATGTCGGACATGCCGCCCCGGCGGTGGCGGGCGTCCAGATAGGCGCGGAACAGCGAGTACTGCTCGGTCGATGGCTGGGCGTCGTGCATGGCGCCGACGAGATCGGCATTATGCTGCATCACCCGGCGCATGTTGCGGCTCATGGAAAATTCCTGGGCCATGATGCGGACGGAAACACAGGCCCGGCAAGACTCGCAGGCCGGCCGGTAGGCGATGTTCTGCGAACGGCGGAAGCCGCCTTGCGTGAGCAGGTCGTTCATCTCCGGCGCCTTGTCGCCCACGAGATGCGTGAACACCTTGCGCTCGAACTGGCCCTCCAGATAAGGGCACGGCGACGGCGCGGTCAGGAAGAACTGCGGCGACTGGGTCGGATGCTGCGTCATCTAATCTTGGAAACGCTCCTGCGAATCGCCCTACCTTTGG
>RXJA01000151.1 GCA_003963455.1 Hyphomicrobiales bacterium | reverse complement strand
CGACATCGACCGGGTGCGCGGCCAGGAAGACAGCGTCGCCATGGTCGGCAAGATCGCCGTCGAACTGCGCGGTCTGCGCGAGGAACTGCGCCATCAGATGACCGTCGGCCTGCAGCGCGAATTCGAAGCGTTTCGCCAGGATATCGATCGCGCCATGCAGGCCAACAGCCAGCCCGGCGGCAACGGCCTGCCGGACAAGAGCAGCGCCGAGCTCGGCCTCGAATTCGAGCGGCTTTCGGGCGCCATACAGACGCTCGCCGAAAAGAGCGACGACCGCAGCGTCAACCTGCTGAGACTGGAACTGGAACAGGTGAAGGGTGCGCTGGACACGCTGGCGCGCGAGGAAAGCCTCCAGAAGGTCGACCGCCGCTGGGACGATTTCGACCGCCGCTGGAGCGCCTTCGAGGACCGCGTCGACGCCGACCAGCGCAAGCGCGCGGAAGGCCCGAGCCTTTCGGTGCTGACCGACCGGCTCGAACAGATCAGCAGTGCGGTCAACAGCCTGCCGGAATCGCTGTCGCTGCGCTCGCTGGAGGAGAAGGTGCGCACGCTGGCCGGCGCGGTCGACCGTTTCGCCGGTCAGCAGACCGCGCGCGGCGGCGAGACGCTCGCCATGATCGACGAGCGGCTGGACGAGATCTCGCGCGCCATCGTCGCCTCGACGGTGGCGGCGCAGGCCAATGCCTTCGACCCCGAAACCTTCGGCCGGATCGAGAAGCGCATCGCCTCGCTGGCGCAGCAGATCGAGGAAGTCGCGCAGTCGCGGCCCGGCGCCGAGGTGATCGATCGTCTGAACCTTCTCACCAGCCGCGTGGACCAGCTGGCGGGCAGGGCCGACCTGCCCGAGCAGGCCATGGAACGGCTGGGCAAGCAGATCGCCTCGATCACCGACAAGATGGACCGCGCACCGGCCATGCCCGACGCCGACCATATCTTCCAGGGCCTGGAGCAACGCTTCGACGCGCTGTCGATGCTGCTCGAGCGTCGCCAGGGCGACGCGATCGAACAGGGCAACATCTTGTTCCACGATCTCGAGCGGCGGCTGGACGATGTCGCCAACCGGCTCGACCAGCGCATGCGCCAGGACGACAGCGCCGGCATCATGGAAGCGATCGACGCCCGCTTTACCGCGCTTGCCCAGCGCATCGAGACGCGCCAGCCGGATCCCGCCAACGACATGGCCATCCGCGGACTGGAAAGCCGGCTCGAGGATATTTCCAGCCGGCTGGAATCGTCCGCGCAGCAGGTCGCGGGCATCGATCCGGCCCTGATCCGCAGCCTGGAGGCGCAGGTCGCCGGCCTGTCGGCGCATCTTTCCAAGCCCGGCGTGCCGCTGCCGGAATTCGAGGACATCAGCCCGCGCCTCAACGAGATCGAGAAGTCGCTGGCCGGCACGCGCGATACCATCCTGAGCGTGGCGCGCGAGGCCGCCGAGAGCGCCGTCAAATCGCTCGCCGAATCGACCTCCGGCACGGCACAGACCAACGCGGCCGCGGTGGCTGGCCTTGCCCAGGACCTGAAGACGCTCGAAGCGCTGACGCGCCGCTCCGACGAGCGCAACTCGCGGACATTCGAGGCGATCCACGACACGCTGCTCAAGATCGTCGACAGGCTGGGTTCGCTGGAGACGACCGAGACCAGCGAAGCGGTCAGCGAACTGGTCGATCCGCAACCCGTCGGCAAGCGCGGCGGCCGCGGCGGCAAGATCGCGGTGCAGGACGCGCCCTCGATGGACATCGAACAGCCGCTGCCGCTCACCGGAGACATGGCCAGCCTGGAAGACCGCGCGGCGGCGATCATGCGCGATGAACCCAGTGCGCCGCGCACGCCCGCGGAAGCCGCGGCGGCAGCGGCCATGGCGGCGCTGGGACCGGATGCGGTCGGCGACAAGAACGAGACGGCCGGCCGCAGGAAATCGATGTTCAGCGGCCTGGCGCGCGCCTTCAAGGGCAAGAAGGAAGCGGACACGCAGCCGCTTGCCGGCTCCGCGCCGGTGGGTGACGTGCCAAGCGTCGACATCGACGAGCCGCTCGACCCCAAGGCCGCCAACCGGCCCTTGGAACCCGGTTCGGGCGCGCCGGACCTCAACGCCATCATGAAGCGGGTGCGCGACGAGCGCGGCGGCCAGCCGGCCCGGCGCACGGAGAGCGATGCCGCCAAGTCCGATTTCATCGCGGCGGCCCGCCGCGCGGCACAGGCGGCGGCCGCGGAAGCCGACACGCTGAAGCGGCAATCGACCATGACCGGTCCGGTGAAGGCGCTCAGGATAGGCGACCTGCTCAAGGCGCGGCGCAAGCCGATCCTGATGGCGGCCGCCGCGATCATGATGGCGCTGGCCGGCCTGCAGTTGGGCAAGGCCTTCTTCTCCGATCCCGTGGCGGTGGCCAGCAACCAGCCCGCCCCGATCGCCTCCACGCAGACGGTCGACACGGCTTCGCTCTATGCCACCGCCGCGCCGAAGGCCGGCACGCAGAAAGTCGACACGGGCGCGGCACAGGCCGAAAGCGCCCCGGCCCGCCCCGTCAGGCAGGCCGAGCCCGTCCAGGATGCGACAGCGGCCGCTTCCATCCCTGCAAGTCCCGAAAATACCGCCGCCATGCCTGCCGAGCCGGCGCCCGCGCCGATGGCGCTTGCGATGCCCGCCGAGCCGGCGCCGGTGGCCGCGGCAACGCCGTCCGAGCCCGCGGCCGCTACCGCGACAGATGCGGATAGCGACACGCAGCCGATGGCCAAGGGCCCGGCGACGGCGGGTCCGGCAACCGCCAGCGCCGCCGCCGGCGCGCCGGCGGCAACCTCCGCCGACACGACAGGCGCCGTGCCGCCCGCGGCAAGCCAGACGGCCGCGGCGAAATTCGATATTCCTTCCGAAATCGGTCCGATGGCGCTGCGCGACGCCGCCGCCGGCGGCGACGCCAAGGCGCTGTTCGAGATCGGCTCGCGCTACGCGGAATCGCGCGGCGTGAAGGAAGACATGAAGGCCGCCGCCAAATGGTATGAGCAGTCAGCCGAGCTGGGGTTCGCGCCGGCCGAATACCGAATCGGCAATTTCTACGAGAAAGGCATCGGCGTCGCGCGCGACATCAAGAAGGCCAAGACCTACTACCAGCTCGCCGCCGAACAGGGCAACGCCAGCGCCATGCATAATCTGGCGGTGCTGTTCGCCATGGCGGCTGACGGCGTGACCGACAATGAATCGGCCACGCACTGGTTCCAGGAAGCCGCCGACCTCGGCGTCAAGGACAGCCAGTTCAACCTCGGCATCCTGGCCGCCAAGGGCGTCGGCATGAAGCAGAACCTGGAGGAGTCCTACAAGTGGTTCGCCCTCGTCGCCAAGACCGGCGACAAGGACGCCGCCGCCAAGCGCGACGAGATCGCCAACGCGCTGCGCCCCGAGCAGCTCGAGCGGGCGCGCGCCGCCACTGAATTGTGGAAGGCCAAGCCGCTCAACGCGGCCGCCAACTCGGCCGACGTCCCGGAGACCTGGCAGGACAGCGCGCCGCAGACCACCGCCGGCATCGACATGAAGAAGGCGGTGAAGAACATCCAGCTGATCCTGAACAAGAACGGCT
>RXJA01000578.1 GCA_003963455.1 Hyphomicrobiales bacterium | reverse complement strand
TGGCCGTCGGCGGCAGGAAGGTGCAACTCGACCCGGCGCGCGACACGCTGGTCAATGTCAACGCGCTCGGCGATCCCGTGCCGTCGGCGCGTTTCATGGGCGGACGCGAGTTTTCGCTGCTGACCGAGGGCCAGCCACAGGAATGGAGCGAAAGCGATCTTGCCGCCGTTCTGGAGCGGCAGGTCTTGCTGCTGCCTTCCACCCAGCAGGGATCCGGACCGTTCCCGAACCGCCCCGCGCGATGGCACAATGCCAACGGCTCAAGCCCTGGCCAGCGCTTCGCCGCCATCTCGTTCTATCTGGCGCTGGTGACCGCGACCTGCCTGGAGTTGATCGGCGGCGACGGGCCAACCACGGTCGAAGGACCGTTTGCGCGGAACCCGCTCTTCATCCGCATGCTGGCGGCGGCGACAGGGCGGCGGGTCGTTGCGTCGGAGACCTCGACCGGGACCAGCATCGGTGCCGCGCTGCTGGCGGCGGACGGCGCCACCACTATGAGCAAGGGCGAACGGACGGAACCGCCAGCCGAGCCGGCCTGGGGCGAATACACGTTGGCCTGGCAGCAGGCGGCGAAACTCTAATCCGGTCGCGTCAGCGCACTGTCCCGTACAGCAATCCCCGCGGATCGATCTCCGGCTTGCGGCCGCCGACGAGGTCGGTCAGGAATTTTCCCGAGCCGCAGGCCATGGTCCAGCCGAGATGGCCGTGGCCGGTGTCGAGATAGAGATTGCGGTATTTCGCCTGACCGAAGACCGGCACCGAGCTCGGCATCATCGGCCGCAGCCCCGCCCACAGCACCGCCTTCTTCTCGTCGAAGGCGCCAGGGAAAAGGTCCTTGCCGGTTTCCAGGATGGTCCTGAAATCGCCAGGCTTGAAGCTGCGGTCGAAGCCGGTGAATTCGGCCGTCGAGGACATGCGCAGGCGATTGCCCAGCCTCGAATAGCCGATCAGCCGGTCCTCGTCGGCGCCACCCATGGTCGGCCCCTTGCTCTCGTCCTCCAGGGGAATCGTCGCCGTATAGCCCTTCACCGGATAGACCGGCAGGTCGATGCCGTAGCGCCGGCCGAGCAGGCCGCTTTCAGGCCCCATCGATATGACGACGGCATCGCCTGTCACCGGCCCCGCCGATGTCGTGACGGCGCGCACCCGATCGCCTTCGATGTCGAGACCCTGGATCGTCGTGCCGAACAGGAATTTGACGCCGAGCTTCTCGGCCGCATGGGCGGCGAGCCTGTCGACGAATTGCTTTGAATCGCCGGTCTGGTCGATCGGCGAATAGATGCCGCCGGCGATCTTCTCCTTGACGCCGGCAAGGCCCGGCTCCAGCTCGACCAGACGCTCGCGGCCGACGACTTCGATCGGCAGGCCGTGCTCGCCGAGATAGCGGTAATTGTCGGTGCCGGTGTCGAGGCTCTTCTGCGAGCGGAAGAAGTAGAGAATGCCCTTCTTGCGCTCGTCGTAATGGATGCCGGTCTCCTCCGACAGTTGATTGATGCAGTCGCGCGAATATAGCGCGAGCCTGAGCTTGACCTGCGTGTTGGCGCGCAGCCGCGTCACGGTGCATTCGCGCAGGAAACGCAGGCTCCAGGCGTAGAAATACGGATCGAGGCGCAGCCTGATCTTGATGCCGAGATCGTGGTTCCAGAGCGCGCGCAGGAAGGTTTTCAGCGCGGCGGGCGAAGCCCATGCGGTGGCGTCCCCGGGCGACACCAGGCCGGCATTCGACTGGCTGGTACCGCGCGCCGCCTCGTCATGGCGCTCGATCACCGTCACCTCGTGACCGTCCTTGGCCAGATAATAGGCGGCCGCCGTGCCAACCGCGCCGGCGCCGAGAACCAGGACCTTCATGCCATCCCCTCAAGGATCGTATCGGGCGGCGCGCTACTGCGCACCGCTCCGGCTATCCCTTAACGCGTCTGCAGAGGCCGCACGAGCCCTTGGCCCAACAGATCAGTTTCGAACGGAATTCTTGGTCGTCAGAATGCGTTCCCAGGCCAACGCATCGTTGACGATCAGGTCCAGATCATCGCGCTTCGGCGTCCAGCCTAGCTCCTTGCGGGCAAGCTCGGAATTGGCGACCACGGCGGCGGCGTCGCCCGGCCGGCGGTCGCCCATGCGGACATCGAAGTCATGGCCGAAAGCGCGTCGCACGCTGTCGATCACTTCGAGCACGGAATAGCCGTGGCTATAGCCGCAATTGGCGACGAGGCTCGCGCCGCCGGCGCGGAGCCGCTGCAACGCCAGCCGGTGCGCGGCGGCCAGATCGCTGACATGGATATAGTCGCGCATGCAGGTGCCGTCCGGTGTCGGATAGTCGGTGCCGAAGACCTGCATGAACGGGCGCTTGCCGAGCGCGGTCTCGCAGGCGACCTTGATGAGATGCGTGGCGCCGGGCGTCGACTGGCCGGTGCGGCCCTTGGGATCGGCGCCGGCGACGTTGAAATAGCGTAGCGCCGTGTAGTGGATGTCATGCGCGAGCGCCGCATCGCGCAGCATCCATTCGCTCATCAGCTTGGAGAGGCCGTAGGGCGATTCCGGCGCGAGCCGCGCATCCTCGCGCACCGGCTCCAGCCCGGCGCCGCCATAGACGGCGGCGGTGGAAGAGAAGATGAAATGCGGCACGCCTTCGCGCACGGCGGTCTCGATCAGCGTGCGGGTCTTGCAGGTGTTGTTCTCGTAATAGCCAAGCGGGTCGGAAACCGATTCCGGCACCACGATCGAGCCGGCGAAGTGGATGATGGCGTCGACATGATTGTCGCGGATGATCCGGCCGACTAGGTCCCGGTCGGCGACATCGCCGACGACGAGCTTCGCTTCGGGGGCCACCGCCCATTCGAACCCGGTGGAAAGCCGGTCGAGCACCACGACGTTCTCGCCGGCGTCCAGCAACTCCCAGACCATGTGGCTGCCGATATAGCCGGCACCGCCCGTCACCAAAACCGTCATCATCTACCTCGCTGATCAAGATTTATCGGAAACTGTCTCAACAGCCCCCGCGCTGGAAACCCCGCCGCAAGCCTGTATTGTCCGATGCATGTCGTCTTCCCAAAACCGATGCGCACTTCTGGGCGACAAGCATTACCCTCCCAATGTTAATCCCGTAACAGTTCCTCCCGTCAGAGGCATCGTACTGAAACAGAACTGCTTCAAACAGCCGGGAATAGGCCACGATCCGGGATCGTTAGGAACAGGGCAAGGGCGTGGCATTTTGACCGGTTGGGTCCGGTGGACGCGGCATGGGGCAGTGACTATGATCCGCCGCAAAATTGGAAAGTCGACATGAATTACCAGCGGTTTTTCGAGGATGCGATCGACCAGCTGCACGCTGAGCGACGCTACCGCGTCTTCGCCGATCTCGAGCGCATTGTGGGCAAGTTCCCGCGCGCTATCTGGCGCTCCAGCGGCCGCGCCCAGGAAATCACCGTCTGGTGCTCCAACGACTATCTCGGCATGGGCCAGAACGAGGATGTCATTGCCGCCTTCCAGACCGCGGCCGGCAAGATGGGTTCGGGCGCCGGCGGCACCCGCAACATCTCCGGCACCTCCAACCCGCTGGTCGAGCTCGAGC
>RXJA01000622.1 GCA_003963455.1 Hyphomicrobiales bacterium | reverse complement strand
AAGAGGCCTGGAGAAGGGCGCGCGCGTGGCGCTGATGATGCCGAACGTGCTGCAATATCCGGTGGCGATGATGGCGGTGCTTCGCGCCGGCTACACCGTGGTGAACGTCAACCCGCTCTATACGCCGCGCGAACTGGAGCACCAGCTTAATGATTCAGGTGCGCAGGCGATCGTCATCCTCGAGAACTTTGCCGGCACGCTGCAGGCGGTGATCGCCAGGACGCCGGTGAAGCATGTCGTCGTCGCGGCCATGGGCGACATGCTGGGCGGCCTCAAGGGCGCCATCGTCAACCTCGTCGTGCGGCGGGTGAAGAAGATGGTTCCGGCATGGTCGCTGCCCGGCCACGTCAAATTCAATGCCGTGCTCAAGACCGGCGCGACCATCGCCTTCAAGCCGCCCGTGGTCTCCGGCGACGACATCGCCTTCCTGCAGTATACGGGCGGCACCACCGGCGTCTCGAAGGGCGCCGTGCTGCTGCATCGCAACGTGCTTTCGAACGTGGCGCAGAATTCGCTGTGGGTGGAGGACGCCTACACGGTCAAGCCGAAGCCGGCGCATCTGAACTTCATCTGCGCGCTGCCGCTCTATCATATCTTCGCCCTGACGGTGAACGCGCTGATGGGCATGCAGCAGGGCGCGCAGAACGTGCTGATCCCCAACCCGCGCGACATTCCGGGCTTCGTCAAGGAACTGGCGAAATACCCGATGCACATCTTCCCTGGCCTCAACACGCTGTTCAACGCGCTGCTCAACAATGAGGACTTCCGCAAGCTGGACTTCAAGCCGCTGATCCTGACGCTGGGCGGCGGCATGGCGGTGCAGAAGGGCGTCGCCGAACGCTGGAAGGCGCTGACCGGCTGTCCTGTAAGCGAAGGCTACGGGCTCTCCGAAACCTCGCCGGTGGCGACCGCCAACAAGTTCAGCTCAAGCGAATTCACCGGCACGATCGGCCTGCCGCTGCCTTCCACGGAAATCTCCATCCGCGACGATGACGGCAACGACGTGCCGCTCGGCGAGGTGGGCGAGATCTGCATCCGCGGCCCGCAAGTGATGGCCGGCTACTGGAACCGGCCCGACGAGACCGCCAAGGTGATGACCAAGGACGGCTTCTTCAAATCCGGCGACATGGGGTTCATGGACGAACGCGGCTACACCAAGATCGTCGACCGCAAGAAGGACATGATCCTGGTCTCCGGCTTCAACGTCTATCCCAATGAATTGGAAGAAGTGGTGGCGCATCACCCCGGCGTGCTGGAAGCGGCGGCGATCGGCGTGCCCGACGAGCATTCGGGCGAAGTGCCTAAATTGTTCGTGGTCAAGAAGGATCCGGCGCTCACCGTCGAGGCGCTGACGGCTTACTGCCGCGAGAATCTGACCGGCTACAAGCGGCCGAAATACATCGAGTTCCGTACCGAACTGCCGAAGACGCCGGTCGGCAAGATCCTGCGGCGCGCGCTGCGGGACCAGGCTTGAGCGATCCCACGGCCGGCTTGAGGCGAGAGGGGGCGAACGCGCTCGATCCGGCGGAATTCATCAAGGCGAACATGCGGCTGGCGCCGGTGCCCTCGCTGCCGGAGATCCGGCTCTATCTGGCGCATCCCGGCAGCGGCCTGAGGCGGCTGCTCGAACCGGACGACGATGCCAAGGGCGGGGCGGAACCGCAGCCGCCCTACTGGGCCTATGCCTGGGCCGGCGGCGCGGTGCTGGCGCGCTACATCCTAGACAGGCCGTCGATCATTGCCGGCAAGCGGGTGCTCGACCTTGGCGCCGGCTCGGGACTGGTCGGCATCGCCGCGGCAAAAGCCGGGGCGCGCGAGGTGATCGCGGCGGAAATCGACAGCAACGGCGCCGTGGCGCTCGGCCTCAACGCGCAAGCCAATGGCGTCGCCATCCGGATACGCAATGAGGATGTCACCGATGGTCCGCCGCCGGCGGTCGATCTGGTGCTCGCCGGCGACGTCTTCTACGCGCAGGACGTGGGGCAGCGGATGATGCCTTTCCTCGACCGCTGCCTGGCCGCCGGCATCGACATTCTGGTCGGCGATCCGGGCCGCGCCTGGCTGCCCAGGCCACGGCTGTGCCTGCTCGGCGAATACCAGGTGCCGGATGTGGGCGGCAACGGCGGCGACGAGCCAAGGCCCAGCGCCGTCTTCGCGCTGGTGGCGGAACCAGGTTAGCCCGCCGCCGCGCTCACCTGCGTGGCGAGGAAATCCGGCAGGTCGGCGACGGAATCCAGAACGACGTCCGCCATCGGCGCCAGCGAGTCGCGCGTGCCGGTGCCCGAAAGGACGCCCACCGCCAGCCCGCAGCCGCCGGCGCGCGCCATTTCGAGGTCATGGCGGTTGTCGCCGACCATGGCGATCTCGCCGGGCTTCAACCCGGTCAGATCGCAAAACGCGACGACCGTGTCGGGCGCCGGCTTGGAGTTCGCCACCGCATCGTAACCGAAGGCGGCATCGAAAAGCTGCGCGATGCCGAGCGTGGCGAGCGTCTTTTCGGCGCCGCTGGTCGAATCATTGGTGGCGACGCCCATGCGATAGGACCGTTGGTGCAGTGTCCGCAGCGAGTCGACGACGCCCGGCAGCGCGACCGCCATGGCCGAGCCTTTCGCCGAGGTGATCTCGTTGAAGCGGGAGACGGCATGCATCTGGTCCTCGTCGGACAGGCGCGGAAACCAGAGTTCGACGACGTCCATGTTCGAGCCCGAGGCGAAGATCGAATCGGGCTTGAAGCGTTTGCTGACGAAGTCGAAGCCCGCCGCGGCGAGCAGCCGATCGGCCTTCCAGCGATCGCCTTCGGCGGCATCCATCGCCATGAAGTCGGCGACGCCGAGCCACGTCGCATTGAAGTCGACGAGCGTGCCGTCCTTGTCGAACAGTATTCCCTTGATATCCGCCAATCCTTTTACTCCTTGCCGCGCAATTGGTGGATATGAGCCACCAGTCCGGCAGTCGAGGCGTCGCGTTTTGCGGCAGTCTCCTTGCCCTCAACGACAGGCAGCAGGCCAGTGGCCAGTTCCTTGCCGAGTTCGACGCCCCATTGGTCGAAGGAATTGATGTTGAAGAGCGTGCCCTCGACGAAGACGCGGTGCTCATAGAGCGCGATGAGCCGGCCCAACGTGCGCGGATCGAGCTTGCGGTAGAGGATGGTCAGCGAAGGGCGGTTGCCGGAGAAGACGCGGTGCGGCGCGATCCTGTCGACATCGGCCGGCTTCATGCCCTTGGCCAGCATCTGCGCACGTGCCTCCTCAAGCGTGCGGCCCTTCATGAAGGCCTCCGACTGCGCCAGGCAGTTGGCGAGCAGAAGATCGTGCTGATGCTTCAGTTCGGGCTCATGGCCAATGGCGGCGGCGAGGAATTCGACCGGGATGAAGTCGGTGCCCTGGTGCAGGAGCTGGAAGAAGGCGTGCTGGCCGTTTGTGCCGGGCTCGCCCCATACTAGCGGGCCGGTCGGCGTGGCGACCGCGGTGCCGTCCAGCGTGACGCTCTTGCCGTTCGATTCCATGTCGAGCTGCTGCAGATAGGCCGGCAGGCGCGACAG
>RXJA01000440.1 GCA_003963455.1 Hyphomicrobiales bacterium | reverse complement strand
CCGCCACCATCGGGGCGAGGTTCAGCCGCCTGGCATCCTCGCGCAGCATCGGGGTGCAGACGATGCCGGAGGTGTTGCGCACGATGAAGGCCATTTTCTCCGGCGTGCAATGCACGGCGGCGACGATCAGGTCACCCTCGTTCTCGCGCCCGTCATCGTCCATGACGACAACGATCTCGCCGCGCTCGAAGGCGCGGATCGCTTCGACGATCTTCTTCTGGTCGTAAGGCATGGGCGCTCGCTTCGCTCGCAGGGCAGTAGGGGAATAAGGCAGTAGGGGAGTAGGGGAAAGAAAATTCTGGCTGTTCGGCGGGGCTGCTTAACATACTGCCCTACTGCCTTACCGCCCTATTCCCCTCCCTTCCCTGTCTGTCCTCTGTGCCGCAGATAATGGTCGGCGATCGCGCAGGCAACCATGGCTTCGCCGATCGGTACCGCGCGGATGCCGACGCAAGGGTCGTGGCGGCCCTTGGTCATCACCTCGACATCGTGACCGTCCTTGTCGATAGACTTTCGCGGCGTCAGGATCGACGAGGTCGGCTTGACGGCGAAGCGGGCGACGATCGCCTGGCCGGTCGAGATGCCGCCCAGTATGCCGCCGGCATTGTTGGACAGGAACACCGGCTTGCCGTCATTGCCCATGCGCATCTCGTCGGCGTTCTGTTCGCCGGTGATCCGGGCAGCCTCGAAACCGTTGCCGATCTCGACGCCCTTCACGGCGTTGATCGACATCAGGCCGGAAGCGATGTCCTGGTCGAGCTTGGCGTAAATCGGCGCGCCTAGCCCCGCAGGCACGCCTTCGGCGACGACCTCGATCACGGCGCCGACGGAGGAGCCGGCCTTGCGGATGCCGTCGAGATAGGCGGTGAAGACCGGGACCGAGGCCGGATCCGGGGTGAAGAACGGGTTTTCGGCGTCGCCGACGAAATTCCAGTTCCAGTTGGCGCGATCGATCGATTTCTCGCCCATCGAGACCAGCGCGCCGCGCACCGTCATGCCGGGCACAACCTTACGCGCCAGCGCTCCGGCAGCCACCCGCGCCGCCGTCTCGCGCGCCGAGGAGCGGCCGCCGCCGCGATGGTCGCGCAGGCCGTATTTGACGTCATAGGTATAGTCGGCATGGCCGGGACGGTACTGGCGGGCGATCTCGCCATAGTCCTTGGAACGCTGGTCGACGTTCTCGATCAGCATCGACACCGGCGTGCCGGTGGTGATCATCGTCTCGCCGTCGTCGTCCAGGATGAAGCCCGAGAGTATCTTGACCTCATCCGGCTCGCGGCGCTGGGTGACGAAGCGCGATTGGCCGGGACGGCGACGGTCGAGCTCGGCCTGGATGTCCTCGCGCTTGAAGCGGATGCCGGGCGGGCAGCCGTCCACAACGCAGCCAAGCGCGGCGCCATGGCTTTCACCCCAGGTGGTGACGCGGAAGATATGGCCGAATGTGTTGTGAGACATGAAAGCGTCCTGCCCGGCGGCGGAGCCGGCAATCCAAAGTGGTGCGGCGTCCCTTACGCACCCAAAAGCACGCGCGACGCCGCCGGTTTGCCTTCTATTGGCGTTTTCCACGGTGGTCAAACGGTGCATCAAACTGTGATCTGGCGGATTTAGTTTTGACACATTCGGTTGGTTTCTGCTCTCCTCCATCCGCCGTTGAGGATCCGCCGCTACCAGCCGGCGCAAAGACCTAAAGAGGACGACGATGCGTACCCTGATTGGCGCCGCCTGCGCCATGTTGCTGATTTCCACTGCCGCCGCGTTCGCCGGCCAGACCGAGGGCCTGATCAAGAAGGTCGACAAGGACACGCTGACGCTGACGCTGGACGACGGAAAGTCCTACAAGCTCAACGCCGAGACCGATATCGACTCGCTGAAGCCCGGCATGGACATCGTCATCGCCTATGACGTGACCAATGGCGAGAATGTCGTCACCGATATGCAGTTGCCCGACAGCGACCAGAATTAGGCTGCGCCGCCATGTCTAGGCGGCCCGCGCTGAGCAGGCGCCGGACCTTGGAAAGTGGCTGAAGCGTCCGTGTTTCGTCATTATAGGGCGAAGCAAGGAGCGTAGCGACGCGCGCAGACCCTAGAATGACGATGCTAACGTTCAAAGCCACTCCAGGCTGCGCCCTTCCAGCCGCAACAAACGGTCCTGCGGGACATCGAGGCCGGCGGCTTCCTGCTTGGAAAGGCCGGCGACGATGCGGAAGAAGCAGCGGATGACGCCGCCATGGGTGACGCAGACCGTCGGCTGACGAAGCGCGTCGAGCCAAGGCTTTATCCGCTCCAGCAGCATCTGGTAGCTTTCCGCCCCCTCGCCGGGCGGCTGGAAATCCCATTTGGAGGCCTGGCGGCCGTCGGTCGAGCCGGGCGTGCGTTCCTCGAGCTCGGCGAAAGTGAATCCCTGCCAGTCACCAAAGCTTATCTCCACCAGGCGCGCATCGGTGCGGTAGGCGGTGGGATCGAGCCCCATGGCTTCGCGCATCAGATCCATCGTCTCGCGCGTGCGCCGCATCGGGCTGGCGACAAAGTCGAAACCGTCGCCCTTGCCGATCAATGCGGCCAGCCGGCGGCCGTTCTGCGCCGCCTGCTCGCGGCCGAATGCGTTGATGTCGGTGTCGGCCTGGCCCTGCAGGCGATGCTCGGCATTCCACTCGGTCTGGCCGTGGCGCACGATGTAGACGAGCGGGTACATCAGATCTTCCGAGGTCGGGCCAGGGCCTGGACGGATGATAAGCGGGGGCGGTTATTCCTTGACGGTCGAGATGTCCGGCGCGTCGACCGCCTTCATGCCGACGACATGGTAGCCGGAATCGACGTGATGGACCTCGCCCGTCACGCCGCGCGACAGGTCTGACAGGAAGTAGACGCCAGAATCGCCGACCTCTTCCTGCGTCACCGTCTGCTTCAGCGGCGAATTATACTCGTTCCACTTCAGGATATAGCGGAAGTCGCCGATGCCGGAGGCGGCGAGCGTCTTGATCGGACCGGCCGAGATCGCGTTGACGCGGATCTTCTTGGCGCCGAGGTCGACGGCGAGATAGCGCACGCTGGCTTCCAGCGCCGCCTTGGCGACGCCCATGACGTTGTAATGCGGCATCACCTTCTCGGCCCCGTAGTAGGTCAGCGTCAAAAGCGAACCACCGTCCGTCATCAACGGCTCGGCGCGCTTGGCGATGGTGGTGAAGGAAAACACCGAGATGTCCATGGTGCGCAGGAAATTATCGCGCGTCGTCTCGACATAGCGGCCGGTGAGCTCGTCCTTGTCGGAGAAAGCGATGGCGTGGACGAGGAAGTCGAGCTTGCCCCAGTGCTTCGCAATGTCGGCAAAGACGGCGTCGAGGCTTTCCGAATCGGTCACGTCGCAATGGCCCGCGACATGCGCGTTGAGCTCGGCCGCGAGCGGCTCGACGCGCTTCTTGAAGGCCTCGCCCTGATAGGTGAGCGCGACTTCGGCGCCGTGGTCGACGCAAGCCTTGGCGATGCCGAAAGCGATCGACCGATTGTTGGCGACGCCGAGGATCAGGCCCCGCTTACCGGCCATCAGGCCCTGTC
>RXJA01000258.1 GCA_003963455.1 Hyphomicrobiales bacterium | reverse complement strand
TCCTCGGCCGGCGTGCCGATGGCCGGCGACATGATGACGCCATCGGCGCCGAGCTGCAGCAGCGTGTCGATGAAGGTGCGCTGCTTTTCGAGCTGGTCGTAGTGGTTGGAGAGGATGAAGGTCTGGCGGCTGCGGTCGAGCTCGCTTTCGATCGAACGCAGGATCTCGGCGAAGAACGGGTTCATGATGTCATGCACGACGACACCGACGATGCCGGAGCGCGAGGTGCGCAGCGAGGCGGCGCGGCGGTTGTAGATATAGCCGATGGCGCGGGCGTGCTCCTTGATGCGCTCGCGCGTGGCGCCGGCCACCAGCGGACTGTCGCGCAGCGCCAGCGATACCGTTGCCGTGGAGACGCCGAGCGCGTCCGCGATCGTCGAAAGCTTGATCTTCTGTGCCAGTGCCCTTCGCTCCCCAGGGTCTCTGAATTCAAGTTTTAAATTGTTTAAATCCGGCCTTATGCCATCGATCGGGAGCAAATCAAAGTTTTTTCGCCAGCGCTTCGGCCTCGGTGTCGAGCGAGGCGGAGTTGCGCACGCGAAGCCGGTGCTCGCGGTGGATGATGTAGAGGCCGCTGGCAACGATGATGGCGGCACCCAGCAACGTCCAGCGGTCCGGAAACTGCTGGAAGACCAGCCAGCCGGAGATGATCATCCACACCATCTGCGAATAGGGGAACGGCGCCAACTGCGTCGTGGTCGCCAGACGATAGGCCCGGACAAGCAAATAGTGGCCGCCGGCGCCGAAGACGCCCAGCATCAGCACGATGAACCACTGAAAGCCGCCGTGCGGCAGCGCCGGCGAGAAGGCAAGCATGGGGGCCAGCAGCACCGACGGCGCCAGCGCCGAGAACAATATCAGGCTCTCGGATGTTTCGGTCGAAGACATGCGCCGCGTCATGATGACGTAGAAGCTGTTCGACAGCATCGAGCAGAGCGCGAAGAGATGGCCGATGCCGAACACCCCCACGCCTGGGCGGGTGATGATCAGAACACCAACAAAGCCGGTGAGGATTGCCAGCCAACGCCGCCAGCCCGCCCATTCGCCAAGCAGCGGGCCGGCAAGCGCGGTGATGACCATCGGGCCGAAGAAATAGATCGACGTGGTCTCGGCCAGCTGCAGCGTCTTCAGCGCCAGGATGTTGAACATGGTCGAGCCGAAAAGCATGCAGCCGCGTAAAATATGCGCCGGCAGGTTGTTGGCGCGAAAACGCGCCGGCTCGCGCCAGCCGCGCAGGAAAAGGCCGACCAGCAGCACATGCACGGTGAAGCGGGTCCAGGCGACGATCAGCGCCGAGACGCCGGCCAGCACCAGATATTTGCTGGAGGTGTCGAGAAAGGTGAAGCAGACATAGACGCAAAGCATCAAAAGCATCGCCGCGGGCGGCGTTGCGCTGTCGTCTTGGGTTTGGGAAGCAGACAAATTCGGGCCGAAAGGAACAAAGGCGGAGATCCACCTTTGCGGTAATCAAAGCCTGCCGGCAAGCCAATTGTCCGACGTGGCCGGACCAAAAGCGGCCACTGCAACAACGCCGCTGCGTTCAGCCATGCATGCGGGCGCCCTTGGTGATCTTGTCGACGAGCTTCTTTTCGGCGCGCAAGGCGATGCCGACGGTTCTTGCCTCGTCCGGGGCGAATTCGGCGAAGACGGCGCGGTTGGCGGCATCATGGCCGGTCGAAAACATCTCCTCGATATAGGCGGACGTCGTGACGCCGCGCTCCAATGCCCGGCGATGGATCGCGCCCAGCGTCGCCGCGTCGGCCGACAGGACGATGACCGGCTGGATCGACATCGGGTTGTAGAGGTTGCCGGCACGGTCGCGATAGGGCTCGCCGATGATTTCGGGGAACTGCGCGGCGATGCCGCTGGTCAGGAACGCGGCGACGTTGAGCTTCTGCCACACCGGCAGGTCCTCTCTGAGAACAATTGCAATTTTCGTTTCGAACACCAAGATTGAGACTCCGACAATAGCCCGTGACGGGCGGAACAGGCGATGGCGCAGGCTCTAGGCGCGGAAGCGAAGCAAGGTCTTGAACGTTCGTGCGCGGATGCGGACAATGGCGACCGCATCGTCTCGGCGCCCGGCGGCTCGGGCCTCGAACGCATCGAGGCCCGCTTCCACGGCAACGCCTTCGAGCTGCACCGGCACGACACCTATGCCATCGGCGTGACTCTCGATGGCGTGCAGCGCTTTCATTATCGCGGCGCGCTGCAACACAGCCTGCCCGGCCAGGCGATCGTGCTGCATCCGGACGAATTGCACGATGGCGGCGCCGGTACCGAAGACGGGCTGCGCTACCGGATTCTTTACCTGGAACCCTCCCTGCTGCTCGACTGTCTCGACGGCGAGCCGCTGCCATTCGTGCGCGACGCCGTGGTCGACGATCCTGGCTTGCGCGACACACTGTTGTCGGCGCTGGTGCCACTGGATGAGGAACTCGGCGACCTGTTCGTGGCGGACTTCGTCGCGCAGCTGGCGCAACAGCTCAAACGCCACGCCGGACAGCCGGCAAAGTCGACGGGCAAGACCGCATGGCGCGCGGCCGCGCTTGCCCGCGACTATCTGGAGGAGAATGCCGGGCGGCCGGTACGCTCCGATGAGCTGGAAGCCGTCACCGGTCTCGACCGCTACGCGCTGTCACGGCATTTTCGCGCGACCTATTCGACCAGCCCGCATCGCTTCCTGCTGATGCGCCGGCTGCAGAGGGCGCGGCGCATGATCGCCGAGGGAGAGCCGCTGGCGGAGATCGCCGCCGGCGCCGGCTTCAGCGACCAGAGCCATTTCAACCGGCATTTCAAGAAAGCGTTCGGCATGACGCCGGGACGATGGGCGGCGCTGGTGAAGGGATCGGGGGCGGCGGCCTAGCCGGAAGGGCGACGATGCTGTGCATCGCGCTTATAGCACAACCCTAACGTGGGTGCGTGGAGCGACGACGCTGCGCGTCGCGCTTTCACGCTTCATCCAACTCCGCGTCGTCGTCCATCAGGACCAGGTCTTCGTTCGACAAATTCGCCTCGATGCGGGCGAGCAGCTTGAACAGCGCCTTCTGGTCCTTCTTGTCGAGGCCCTTCAGCGCCTGCTTCTCGGTCTTCTTGACCGACTTTTCGATGGCGCGGATGGTTTCGCGGCCGGACTCGGTGAGGAAGATGTGGGCCTGGCGGGCATCGGCGTTGGAGGCGCGCTTTTCCAGGAAACCCTGGGCCTGCAACCGGTTGATGGTCTTGGTGATGGTCGGCGGGCGCACGCCGAGCTTGCCGGCGAGATTGCCGGGGGTCTGGCCGTCCTCGCGATCAAGCGCCAGCATGATCTGATCCTGGCCGGCATAGAAGCCGTGCGCCAGAAGCCGCGCGGCGAGCGCAGTGCGCGCCAGCCTTGCCGCCGAATGGAGCCGGCTCATTGTCGCTGTCTTGTCCGCCTTGGCCATGGTCGTTCCCTCTTCGGCCGAACCGGTGCGGACAGCATAGAGGCTGTCCGCCGGCTGGCAAATGACGATCTCTAAGAAACCGGCTTGCGGAACGCTTTGCCGGCAAGCATTGCGGTGCCCGCGCAGGTGATGCCAGAT
>RXJA01000466.1 GCA_003963455.1 Hyphomicrobiales bacterium | reverse complement strand
GTCAAGGCCTGGTGCGGGCGCGATGCCGGCTGGCAGGAATTCGACCCGACCAACGGCATGCGGGCGAGCAACGACCATATCACCGTCGGTTACGGTCGCGACTATTCCGATGTGGCGCCGATCGTCGGCGTGCTGAAGACGACAGGCGGCCAGGTCGGAGAGCAGGCGGTTGACGTCATTCCGGTCGTCCTCGAGAAAGTGTGACACCAACCCGGTTGCCCGATAGACGCTTCTCAAGCGCGATTGCCGTCGGTATTCTGGGCATGGGGCCGACGGAGGATTGCGGGCGCTTGCCTGTAACGGTGCGGAGACAGGATTGAAAGCAGTCAGCGTCATCATTCCGGCACACGATGCGGCCCGGACGATTGCCAGGACGCTCGCTTCGCTGGCGTCGGAAAAAGAGGCTATCGGCGAGGTGCTCCTGGTGGACGATTCGTCGTCCGACGCCACCGATGCCGTGGCCACGGAGGCGGCGTTGCGGCTTGGCTTGCCGCTGCGCGTCATCAAGTCCAACTGCCGCGACGTCGGCGGCTCCAGGAATCTGGCGCTGGAGCAGGCCCGTTTCCACTGGATCTATCTGATCGATGCCGACGACCTTCATCTGGAAGGTGGCCTGCGCATGTTGCTGGCCACGGCCGCCGAGGCGCGATCGGGAGCCGACATGGTGGTCGGCGGCTACCGCCGGTGGGTCGACGGGGAGGAGCGGTCGATCAAAATGCCGGCCAGCTACACGGCAAGCGGACCGGCCAATGCCTGTGCCTATCTCGAGGGACGGATACGGTCGATCGCGGTCGGCAGCGCGCTGGTGTCACGGCGGCTTGTCGGCGAAACGCGATTCGCGACCGGGCTTGCCTATGACGAGGATACTCTGTTCTGGGCGCGCGTGATGGCCAGGGCTTCGCTCGCGGTCGTAACGCGGCCGATATTCGTCTATCTGGTGTCGACGCAACGCTCCGACGGTCGTTTCACGATCAGACCTGCCGGACGCTTCCTCGAATGGCGCCGGGCGCTGCGCGGGCTCCGGTCCTGCGGCATCGCGGAGCGATCCCTGAAAATCAGGGAAGGCCTCGTCGCCCTGAAGATCGCGCGCGTTCATTACGCGATCGGCGATTTCGACATGGCGGCGAGATTCCTCAGCGTAGCCGAAGCCGCGCCACGGGCCGGCGCGGATGTCTGGCGTTGCATACGCTACCGATTGAAGATCGCGCTGCGGCGCCGGTTCAGGGGGCCGGCCACCCTATTGCAACGCGCCTGATGGCCGGGAGGCCGGACCTCGCAGTCGTGGTGATCGGTTTCCGGAGCCCCGCCGGGCTGGCGGCGGCGGTAAGGTCGGTGCTCGACCAGAATGTCGCGCTTGAGATCGTGGTCGTGAATTCCGGCGGCGGCAACGCCAAGGCGCTTCTTGCCGATGACGGCATCGAGGTGAGGGTTATCGATGTCGAGGAGCGGTTGTTCGCCGGCGCCGCTCGAAATCGCGGCATCGCCGCCACGCAGGCTCCTTTCGTCGCCTTCCTCGCCGATGATTGTCTGGCCCATCCGGGATGGGCGGAGGTCCGGCTGCGGCGCCACCATGAGGGTATCCCGACGGTGGCGGGCGCGATGTTGAACAGCCACCCGCGCAACCTGGTCGCCTGCGCAGCGCATCTCGTCACCTATATGCGACGCCTGCCCGGCCTTCCGGCCGAGAAGGCGCAGCGCTACGGCGTTTCGTTCGATCGAAAGCTGTTCGATCGATACGGGCCGTTCGACGAGCGGATGAGGTCGGGAGAGGACACCGAATTCATGGCCAGGCTGCCGACGGCCCTGCAGCCGGTCTGGGAACCGCGGGTACTGACCATCCATCGCAACGGGACGAGCCTGTTCGGGCTGCTTGCGGATCAGTATCGGCGCGGGCGCCGCTATGGCGCCTATCTCGGGTCGGTCGCGGCCGGAAAACCCGTGCGCCCGTTCCGGAAGGTGTTCCGGGACCGGCGCAATGTCGGCAAGCTGGCCAAAGAGGGGCTGGCCGGCAAGGAAAGGACTTTCGCAAGGCTGTCGCTGCCGATCGTGTGGATGGCATTGTTCGCCAAATCGCTGGGGGCATCCATCGGCGCCCGGCATGGCGACAGGGCGGACCACCGCCGATGATCACCATCGAGATGAAGCCGCCGCGGCGGCGGCGCGGCCGATGGCTTTGGTCGCGACGGAAGGTCGTCGCCGTCTTCAGCTATCGCTACGACCAGCACCTCGTGCCCGATCTCATCGCCAACCTCGATCCTGTCGTCGACGGCTGGATCGCCTATGACGATCGCGCCTCGGACGGGATTTTCAGCAGCGAGCCGCGCAGGCGGCTCGCGCTTATCGCCGCCGCCCATCAGGCGGGCGCCGATTGGGTTCTGGCCATGGATCCCGACGAAAGGCTGGAAAATGCCGTCGCCGGCAGGATTGGCCAGGTGATCAGCGGGTCGAGGCAAGTCGCCTGGGGATTCCGCTGCCGGGAGATGTATACGCCGGCCAGCTACCGGGTCGACGGCCCCTGGGGCCACAAGTTGCAGCACAGGCTCTTTGGCGCCTATCACCCTGACCGCTACCGATCGAAGGATCTGCACGGCGCCTGGTTTCCCGACGACATTGGCCTGAGGCTCAAGGACAGCGGTCTCAATCTCTATCATCTGAAGATGATCGAGCCCAAGCGGCGCGTGGCGCGTCGCGATCTCTACAACCGTCTCGATCCGGATCGCCGGCTGCAGCAGATCGGCTACGACTATCTGGCGGACGAGGCGGGAATGATCCTCGAGACCGTACCGGCGGGGCGAGAGTATTTTCCCGCCCATGCGGACGATGGCGGGCTGTGGATGGCGGATGTATCGGCCATCCGGCAGGGCTGAAAAGTCCGTTCGGAACCAGTTATCGGCGCGCGGCTTTATCTACGGGTCATTTCGTGGAGCCGGCATGTTACAGCATTCACAAGCGTCATCGGACCGTTCGGCGCGGGACGAGGAAACCCGGAGGAACGGCGCCCGCAGCTTGGCCGAAAGCACGTCGCTCAACTATGTTACCGATGCCGATCCTGGCATCCGCAGATTGAGGAAAGGCGCGGGATTCTCCTATCTGGAGGCCGGCGGTGGAATTGTCGACGAAGCGACACTCGCCCGCATCAAGGCGATCGTCATTCCGCCGGCCTGGACGGATGTGTGGATCTCGCCGGATCCGGACGGCCATATCCAGGCGACAGGCAGGGACCAGCGCGGCCGCAAGCAGTACCGCTACCATCCGCAATGGACCGAGGAACGCGACGGCGTCAAATATTCCAGCCTCGTCGCCTTCGCGGAAAGCCTGCCTGCCCTCAGGCGCCAGATCGATGCCGATCTGCGCCGGCGTGGGCTGCCTCTGGAGCGCGTCGTCGCCTCGGTGATCTGGCTGCTCGACAACACCATGATCCGCATCGGCAATGCGGCCTATGCACGGGACAACAAGAGTTTCGGCCTGACTACGCTGCGCGACCGCCATGTCGAGATCAACGGTTCCAGCCTGCGCTTCGCCTTCAAGGGCAAGTCGGGCAAGGAATGGAAGCTGAAGCTGGTCGATCGCCGCATCGCCAAGATCGTGCGCGGC
>RXJA01000171.1 GCA_003963455.1 Hyphomicrobiales bacterium | reverse complement strand
GGCCAGCGCCGTCTGGACCGCCGCGATGCGGATGCGGCCTGCGAGGCCGTGGCGCGCCGCGCGCATCTCCTCGCGCATCGTCCTTGTGTCGCCGACGATGCGGCGCGCCCAGCCCAGCACCTGCTTGCCTTCCGGCGTCAGGCCCTGGAAGCGGGAGCCGCGCAGCACCAGCATGACGCCGAGCTGCTCCTCGAGCTGCTTGATGCCGGCCGACAGCGTCGGCTGGGTGACGCCGCACACCTCCGCCGCCCGGCCGAAATGCTCTTCCTTGGCCAGCGCGATGAAGAACTCCAGTTTGTCGATCATGCCATCCGATCCACCATGGTTTGGTCCAAGGGTCGGGGAAATCCCCTTGCTTCGCAAGACACATGCGCAATCGGGGCTCGTCCACATTTTTTGAGCCGGCTATCTGTTTTCCAGCGCCGCGCATGGCGCTATGTGGGATAGGCGGAGGCAAGGAGGGACAAGATGCTGGGCTGGTTTCGCAAGCTGTTGCCGCGCGAGGATCGCTTCTTCGACCTGTTCGAGCGGCATTCGCGCACCGTGGTCGGCGGCGCCGAGGCCCTCGAGCAGCTTCTCGGCGGCAGGGACATCGACCGCTGGTGCCGGAAGATCGTCGATCTCGAAAACGAGGCCGATGGCATCACCGCCGAAGTCCTGCTCGCCGTCAGACGCTCCTTCATCACGCCCTTCGACCGCGGCGACATCAAGGATCTGATCCAGTCGATGGATGACGCAATCGACATGATGCACAAGACGGTCAAGACCGTGAAATTGTTCGAGGTCAGCGAGTTCGACCCGCTGATGCGGGAAATGGGCGGCGTCATCGTCCAGGCTGCCCGGCTGGTCGCGGAGGCAATCCCGCTGCTAGGCAAGGTCGGCGCCAACGCGGCGCGCCTCAATGCCATCGCCGAGGAGGTCATGCGCGTCGAAGGCCGCGCCGACGACCTGCACGAGCAGGGCCTCAAGGATCTGTTCAGGCATCACGGCCGCAGCGATCCGATGGCTTATCTGATCGGCTCGGAGATCTATGGCCAGTTGGAAAAGGTGGTCGACCGTTTCGAGGACGTCGCCAACGAGATCAGCGGCATCGTGATCGAGAACGTTTAGGCGATGGACGCCACAATCGCTTTCCCGCTGCTGATCGGCCTCGTTGCCGTGGCCCTGTTCTTCGATTTCCTCAACGGCCTGCACGATGCCGCCAATTCGATCGCGACCATCGTCTCCACCCGCGTTCTCAGGCCGCACTACGCGGTGCTTTGGGCGGCTTTCTTCAATTTCATCGCCTTCATGTTCTTCGGCCTGCATGTCGCGGAAACGGTAGGCAAGGGTATCGTCGACGTCAGCATCGTCACGCCGGCGGTGATCTTTGCCGCGCTCGTCGGCGCCATCGTCTGGAACATCGTCACCTGGGCCGCCGGCATTCCGTCGAGCAGCTCGCATGCGCTGATCGGTGGGCTGGTCGGCGCCGGCGTCGCCAAGGCCGGGACCGGCGCCATCGTCTGGTCAGGGCTCGGCAAGACGGTCGCGGCCATCGTGCTCTCGCCGGCGACCGGATTCGTGCTGGCGCTCGTCCTCGTTCTCATCGTCTCCTGGCTGTTCGTGCGCCAGACGCCGTTTGCCGTCGACAACACGTTTCGTGTGCTGCAGTTCTTTTCCGCCTCGCTCTATTCGCTGGGACATGGCGGCAACGACGCGCAGAAGACCATGGGCATCATCGCCGTGCTGCTCTATTCGCAAGGCACGCTCGGCCAGAGCTTCTACGTGCCGTTATGGGTGGTCCTTACCTGCCAGACGGCGCTGGCGCTGGGCACGCTGCTCGGCGGCTGGCGCATCGTGCACACGATGGGATCGAAGATCACGCGGCTGAACCCCATGCAGGGTTTTTGCGCCGAGACCGGCGGCGCCGTCACGCTTTTCGCCGCGACCTGGCTGGGTGTCCCCGTCTCGACCACCCACACCATCACCGGCGCGATCATCGGCGTGGGCGCCGCCCGCCGCGTGTCCGCGGTGCGCTGGGGCATTGCCGGCAACATCGTCGTCGCCTGGGTGATCACCTTGCCGGCGACGGCGGCCATCTCGGCGCTGACCTATCTCGCCACAAGGCTGGCCGGGTGATGTGACGGTCTGGCGCTTGGACCCGCCGGCAATCTGCACTATGTGAGCGGCAACCAAACGCCAGAGGAAAAGATGTCCGTCACCAAGGAATCCGTTATCGAACGCCTGAAGACGGTGAACGGGCCGGACTTCACCGGCAACATCGTCGACCTGGGCATGGTCTCGGAGATATTCATAGCCGATTCCAAGGTGTTCTTCTCGATCACCGTTCCCGCCGCCCGTGCCCAGGAACTGGAGCCGTTGCGCGCCGCGGCCGAGCGCGCGGTGAAGGCCATCCCTGGCGTCGTCAGCGCCGTCGTCGCACTCACGGCGGAGAAGAAGGGCGGCGGCATGGAAGCACCTGTCCAGCCGCGCCCGGCTGCCCCGCGGCCCGCCGCTCCGCCGCCGGAGCGTCCCGCGCCGCAGGCGCCTGCATCACACAGCCACGGCAAGCGCGGCGTGCCCGGCGTCGACGCCATCATCGCGGTCGCTTCCGGCAAGGGCGGCGTCGGCAAGTCGACCACCGCGGTCAACCTGGCGCTCGGCCTTGCCGCCAACGGGCTGAAGGTCGGCGTGCTCGACGCCGACATCTACGGGCCGTCGATGCCCAGGCTGCTCAACATCCACGGCCGGCCGCAGACGGTCGACGGCAAGATCCTGAAGCCGATGCAGAATTACGGGCTCAAGGTGATGTCCATGGGCTTCCTCGTCGATGAGGAGACGCCGATGATCTGGCGCGGTCCGATGGTGATGTCGGCGCTCACCCAGATGCTGCGCGAGGTCGAATGGGGCTCGCTCGACGTGCTGGTGGTCGACATGCCGCCCGGTACCGGCGACGCTCAGCTCACCATGGCCCAGCAGGTGCCGCTCGCGGGCGCCGTCATCGTCTCGACGCCGCAGGACCTGGCGCTCATCGACGCGCGAAAGGGCCTCAACATGTTCAAGAAGGTCGACGTGCCGCTGCTCGGCATCGTCGAGAACATGAGCTACTTCCTCGCGCCCGACACCGGCAAGCGCTATGACATTTTCGGCCATGGCGGCGCGCGCCGCGAGGCCGAAAGACTCGGCGTCACCTTCCTCGGCGAGGTGCCGCTGGAGATGGGCATCCGCGAAAGCTCCGATGCCGGCGCGCCGGTCGTCGCCTCGAAGCCGGACGGCGCCGAGGCGAAGATCTATCGCGACATAGCATCAAAGGTCTGGGATAGGGTCCAGCAAGAGCGCGGCGCGGCCGAAGCCGCCGTGCCGAGCATCGTGTTCGAATAGCCCTCGAGGGGAGGGTCAGGCGCCGACCTTCTCCCCGAACGTCGAGAAGAACTGCCCCGCGAGCTTCTTCGATGTCGACTCGATCAGTCGGCTGCCGAGCTGCGCGATCTTGCCACCGACCTCGGCCTTGGCGGCGTATTTGAGCACCGTCGCATCCGGTCCGTCGGCGGTCAGCGTGACGTCGGCGCCGCCCTTGGCGAAGCCGGCAATGCCGCCCCTGCCTTCGCCCTGGATAGTGTAGGAATGCGGCGGC
>RXJA01000190.1 GCA_003963455.1 Hyphomicrobiales bacterium | reverse complement strand
GCATGTCGACACCACCTGGAAGTTCCGCGAGATGATCGCCTTTCGCGACCAGATGGCGCAGAAGCTCGGCTTCGACCTGCTCGTCCATGTCAACGAGGATGGCGTTCGCGACGGCATCAACCCCTTCGATCACGGCTCCAACACCCACACCCACGTAATGAAGACGGTGGCGCTGCGCCAGGCGCTCGACAAATACGGCTTCGACGCCGCGTTCGGCGGAGCCCGCCGTGACGAGGAGAAGTCGCGCGCCAAGGAGCGCATCTTCTCCTTCCGCAATGCCCAGCATGCCTGGGATCCGAAGAACCAGCGGCCGGAAATGTGGAAGATCTTCAACACCCGCATCGCGCCGGGTGAGTCGATCCGCGTCTTTCCGCTGTCCAACTGGACCGAGCTCGACATCTGGCAGTACATACTGCAGGAGAACATCCCGATCGTGCCGCTCTATTTCGCCAAGGAGCGCCCCGTGGTCGAGCGCGACGGCATGCTGATCCTGAAGGATGACGACCGCATGCAACTGCGCCCCGGCGAGGCGATCGAGAACCGGCTGGTGCGCTTCCGCACTCTAGGCTGCTATCCGCTGACGGGCGCCATCGAGTCGGAGGCCGATACGCTGGAAGCGATCGTCGGCGAGATGCTGACCGCCCGCACCTCCGAGCGCCAGGGCCGCCTCATCGACCGCGACGAGGCGGGCTCGATGGAAAAGAAGAAGCGCGAGGGATATTTCTGATAATGCGCCACATCATGGCCAAGAGCCTCGCCCAGACCGATTCGATCCGCGACTACATGGCGGCGCAGGAAAAGAAGTCGCTGCTGCGCTTCCTCACCTGCGGCTCGGTAGACGACGGCAAGTCGACGCTGATCGGCCGTCTTCTCTCGGACACCAAGCAGATCTTCGAGGACCAGCTTGCCGCGCTCGAGAAGGACTCGCGCAAGCACGGCACCACCGGCGACGACATCGACTTCGCGCTGCTGGTCGATGGGCTGGAGGCGGAGCGCGAGCAGGGCATCACCATCGACGTCGCCTACCGCTTCTTCGCCACGCCGAAGCGCAAGTTCATCGTCGCCGACACGCCCGGCCATGAGCAGTACACGCGCAACATGGCGACCGGCGCCTCGACCGCGGACCTCGCCATCGTGCTGATCGACGCGCGCCAGGGCGTGCTTCGCCAGACCAGGCGCCATTCCATCATCGCCTCGCTGCTCGGCATCCGCCACATCGTGCTTGCGGTCAACAAGATCGACCTCGTCGGCTTCGACAAGGCCGTGTTCGACCAGATCGTTGCCGACTACGGCGAGTTCGCGAAAGACCTTGGCTTCGTCAGTGTCGTGCCGATCCCGATGTCGGCGCGGTTCGGCGACAACGTTACCAGTCGATCGGAGCGCACGCCCTGGTATTGCGGGCCGTCTCTGATCGAGCATCTCGAAAACGTGTCGGTCGACGAGGCCGCCGTGGAGCTGCCTTTCCGCTTTCCCGTCCAGTATGTGAACCGGCCGAACCTCGATTTCCGCGGCTTTGCCGGCACCATCGCCTCGGGCACCGTGTCGCAAGGCGACGAGGTCGTCGTCGCCAAGTCGGGCAAGGCGTCCCGGGTCAAGCGCATCGTCGCGCATGGCGGCGACCTCGATCAGGCGGTCGCCGGTCAGGCGATCACGCTCGTCCTCGAGGACGAGGTCGAGGTGTCACGCGGCAACATGCTGGTGTCGCCGGCCGCGCGCCCACAGGTCGCCGACCAGTTCGCCGCCAACATCGTCTGGTTCGACGAGCAGGCGCTGCTGCCCGGCCGCTCCTACATCCTGCGCACCGAGACCGATCAGGTCAGCGCCAACGTCACCGAGCTCAAATACCGGGTCAACGTCAACGATTTCGCGCATGAGGCCGCGAAGTCGCTCGACATCAACGAGGTCGGCGTCTGCAACCTCTCGACGCGCGCTCCGATCGCCTTCGATCCCTTCGCCGAGAATCGTACCACCGGCGCCTTCATCCTGATCGACCGCATCACGAATGCGACCGTGGGAGCCGGCATGATCCTGCATTCGCTGCGCCGCGCGGAAAACATCCACTGGCAGTCGCTCGATGTCGGCAAGCGCGGCCGCTCCGATCTGAAGAACCAGCGTCCGGCGGTCTTCTGGTTCACGGGGCTTTCAGGCTCGGGCAAGTCGACCATCGCCAACCTGTTCGAGAAGAAGCTGTTCGCTTCCGGCCGCCACACCTACATCCTCGACGGCGACAACGTCCGCCACGGCCTCAACCGCGATCTCGGCTTTACCGATGCGGATCGCGTCGAGAACATCCGCCGCGTCGCCGAAGTCGCCAAGCTGATGGCCGATGCCGGCCTGATCGTCATCGTCTCCTTCATCTCGCCCTTCGCCGCCGAGCGCCGCATGGCGCGCGACCTGATGGCCGAGGGCGAGTTCGTCGAAGTGTTCGTCGACACGCCGTTCGAGGAATGCGCAAGGCGCGATCCGAAGGGCCTTTACGCGCGCGCTCTCAGCGGCGAGATCAAGAACTTCACCGGTGTCGATTCTCCCTATGAGGCGCCGGAGAAGCCGGAAATCCATCTCAAGACGCTCGGCAGGAGCCCGCAGGAGATGGCGGAAGCCCTGGAACACTGGCTGATCGAGCGCGACATTGCCGAAGAGCAGTATGACAATGGCGGCGGTATCTGACGACGAGGCCATGCTGGGCGTCTTCGAACGCCTGGCGCTGGACGCGGGGCGCGAGGTGATGCGCGTTTTCCATGAAGGCTGCGCCGTCGACAGCAAGGCCGACTCCTCGCCGGTGACGGAAGCCGACCGCGAAAGCGAGAAGATCATCCTGGCCGGCCTGCGCGCCGCCTATCCGGACATACCCTGCGTGGCCGAGGAAGAGGTCGCCGCTGGAATTGTCGCCCCCGATCTCGACGGCGCCTTCTTCCTGATCGACCCGCTCGATGGCACCAAGGAATTCGTCAACCGCCGCACAGATTTCACCGTCAACATCGCCTTGGTGCGTCACGGCGTGCCGGAAGTGGGCGTCGTTTACGCGCCGTGCACCGGACGCTTCTTCAGCGGACGGCCGGGCAAGGCCGAGGCGCTGGAGGTTGATGCCGGTTATCGCATCGCCGGCCGCCGGCCGATCAATGTGCGGGAAGGGGGCACGCCGCTCGCGGTCGTTGCCAGCCGCTCGCACAACACGCCCGAGACCGAGGCTTTCATCCGCGATCTCGGCGCCGCCGAGATCGTCTCGGTCGGGTCGTCATTGAAATTCTGTCTGCTCGCCGCGGCGGAAGCCGATGTCTATCCGCGCTTCGGCCGCACCATGGAATGGGACACGGCGGCGGGTGACGCGGTGCTGCGCGCCGCCGGCGGCATGACGCGCACGCTGGACGGCCAGCCGCTCGTCTACGGCAAGCGCAACCAGGCCAGCGACAGCGATTTCGCCAATCCGTATTTCATTGCGAGCGGGAAAAGCGCCGCTTAAGGCGCTGGTTATGCCGCCGCGACGTGCGCCGAGTTCGAGCCGATGTAGTTGCGGATCGTCTCTATGATGCGATCCTGGTCGGCTTCGCTGAGATAGGCGTGCATCGGCAGGCAGAGGATCTGCTTCGGCAGCGTTTCCGAGACGGCAAGGCCGGTCGGCGT
>RXJA01000037.1 GCA_003963455.1 Hyphomicrobiales bacterium | reverse complement strand
CTTGCCGAGCTCCGGCACGCCGAAATAGGCCGACTTGCCGGTAATCGTGATGTCGGTGATGAAGAAGCCGATCTGCGCGGCGTAGACGGCAAGCCGTGTCGGCTCGACATAGACGGTGAAGTCGGGCACCGCGACCTCGCCGGCCTCAATGCGGCCGACGAAATGCTTGATGCCGGCTGAGACGCCGGTGCCGGGCTGGCCGCTCTCTTCGTCGCCGACGAAGGCGAAGGCGACGTCGCCCTTCAGGCCGATGCCGGCCCTGTCGAGCAGCGAGAGCGCCGCCAGGGAAGCGGTGATGCCGGCCTTGAGATCGCCGGAGCCGCGGCCCCAGACCGCTCCGTCGATGACGGGCGCGCCGAACGGATCCTCGCGCTCGGTGCCTGCCCAATGCTCGCGCCAGCCATCGACATGGACGGTGTCGGTATGGCCGATGAAGAGCAGGCGCTTGCCGTTGCCGGCACCCTTGCGCTCGCCCCAGATGTTCGGCCTGCCGGGCCGGAAATCAGTGCGGCCCAGGCCGCTCAGCCCCAGCTCGCGCATCTTCGTTTCGAGGAAGTCGACGAAATTCGCTTCATTGCCGGTGATGCTGTCGCGGCCGATCGCGCCCCTGAACAGCGCCAGCGCCCGGTCGGCATCCAGAACGGCGCGCAGCCGGGTTGTGATGTCACTGGTCACTGCACGACCTCCTTCAAGGCCGCGGCCTGGGCGGTGGGGAGCGAAATGCGGCCGTCCGGCGCGTCGACGCCGAAGAGCGTGTTGTGCAACTGGCCGAGACCGATGGCGGCCGCGCCGATCAGTGCCGCCCGTGCGCCCAGCTCGCCGGCCTCGACGGTGACGGGGTAGGGGAAGCACAGCGGCATCAGGGCCTTGACGCGCGAGAGGATCTCCGGCCTGAGACCGATCGAACCGCCCAATATGACCTTCTCGGGATTGGCGACGGCGGCGATCGCCGCAATGCCTTGCGCCAGATAACGCGCCGTCTCGTCGAGCACGGTTAGTGCTGCCTTATCGCCGGCTGCCGCATTCTCGAAGATTGCGGGAACCGCGATCTGGGTGCCGGTCAGGGATTTGTAGCGTTCGGTCATCGCATGGGTCGCCACTGCCCGCTCGAAAGCGCCGGTGCGCAGCGATTCCGCCGCGAACGGATCGGCGCCGATCGGCATGAAACCGATCTCGCCCGCCGCATGGGTGGCGCCGCGCACCAGATGGCCGCCCAGCATCAGGCCGCTGCCGACGCCGGTGCCAAGCGCGATATAGGCGAGATTGTCGATGCCCTGGCCCTGGCCCAGCCAATTCTCGCCCAACACGGCGAGATTGACGTCATTCTCGATCATCACGGCGACACTCAGCGTTCTCTCGAGGGCATCGAGGACATTCATGGTGTCGAAGCCCGCGATGTTCGGCGCGAGCAGGATGCGGCCCGTCGCGGGATCGGGAGCGCCCGGCGCGCCGACAACGGCCAGGCGTATCTTCTTACGCGGAATGCGCTGCCTGGCGGCGGCCTGGAAGGCAAGCGCCGCGATCTGGTCGATGACGAACTGGCCGCCGCGCGGATCGGTCGGCGTCGCCGCTTCGGCGAAGATCTGGCAGGCAAGGTCGGTCAGCGCCACGCGCACCTTGGTGCCGCCGAGATCGACAGCGATGATGTAGGCGGCGTCGTGGACGAGCTCATAGGTGACGGCGGTGCGCCCGACATGGCCGCTGGTGCGCCCCGTCTCCTGCACCCAGCCTTCCTGCTCGAGCCCGCGCACGATTTCCGAGATCGTCTGCTTCGACAGACCGGTGAGCTTGGAAATCGAGGCTCGCGATATCGGCCCGCCCTGGACGATCGCCTCCATGACGGAGCGCTGCGAGAATTGGCGGGAAATGCGCGGCAGATCGCTCACATCGAGCCTCGTATTAATTCGTTCTGTCACCGAACTTATTATTCGAAGTGCCGGCTGTCAACGGTATTGTTTTAGCGATCTTGCGGGGAGGTCGCCGGCCATGCCGATGGCGATTTGCGTAATGAGGCGCAAGCCGGAAAGCGGCGGGGGCCGCCGCCCGGCGGCCTTGTGGCGGCAGGCTGGCAGACTGCGCGGGACGCGCTTCGGCGCGGCGCGCCGTAGGCAGGTTGTTCGAGCTCAGTTCCTGTCGACGGGTTTGGAGCGCATCCGTGACACTGTCTCGCGTTCGGCGCGCTTGGAGCGCATTGGCGGCAGGCCGCGGTCGATGAGGTCCATGTCCTCCAGCACCATGTCGCCCATGCGCTTGAAGGCGATGTCGAGCGCGCCGGCGCGGTGCGCCGAACGCAGGAAGCCGGGGAGGGCGCGGACAGGATGGTCCTTGGCCAGCGGCTCTTCCGGGAAGACGTCGCTCGCGGCAACGATGTGGCCGCTTTTCACTGCCGCCATCAGCGCCGGGAAATCGACGACGCCGGCACGGCTGAGCAGGATGAAGGCCGCGCCCTTGCGCATTTTGGCAAATGAGTCCGCGCCGAGAAAACCCTGGTTCTCGCTGGTGACGGAAGCGACGACGAAGACGAAGTCGCTTTGCGACAACACGTCGTCCAGCGAGGCCGGCTCGACGCCGTTGTCGATCAGGATCGATGGCGGCAGCCACGGATCGTAGACCTTGGTGCGGGTGCGGAAGCCGGTCAGCAGACGGTTGAGCGCGCGGCCAAGATCGCCGAAGCCGATGATGCCGACATCGGCGCCGGAGAGCAGCCGCGCCGTCTGATTGCCGTCGCCGCCCCATAATTCCTTACCGTGCCGGAAGGCGAGATCGGCATCGACGATGTTGCGCGCCAGGTTCAGCGCCATGGCTAGGCCGAGCTCCGCGACCGGCTCGGCAAAGACCAGACCGGTGGTGACGACATGGATGCCGCGCTGAAACAGCGTCTCATAGGGCATGTTGTTGAGGAGGTTGGTCTCGACGTTGAAGATGCAGCGCAGCGCCTTCAGCTTTTCAAGTGTCTCGGCTGAAATCGGCGGCTGGCCGATGATGTAGCGCGCCTCGGTCAGTGTTTCCGCTGGCAGTGCGGCGACGCCGTCCGGCGTGGCCTCGACGATGCGATAGTTCTTGCCAAGCCGCGCCAGCTGCGGCGGCGTGAAGATCAGGTCGAGCGTGCGCGGCTCGGGCGCGCTGATGACCAGCGGCAAGGCTTTGTCGGACATTTTTTCCTCCCGGGCGCGATTGGATCGCGTCAATCGCATCTTTCAGTCTTACTCCCGATGAAACGATTTACAAGAACGAAAAATCGATTTATCGATTGGATCAGCGAGGCAGAAAATCGACTGCCTGCCCTCGGGAGGAGGTCAATGGCGCATCAGGAAGCCCAGCAGCGGCGTCCGTCGATCCACGACGTGGCAAGCCATGCCGGCGTGTCCGCGGCGACCGTCTCCAAGGTGCTGGCCGGCGTCACCACGGTGAAGCCGGAAAACGCGCAGCGTGTGCTCGATGCCGTCGAGCGTCTGGGCTACCGCGTCGATCCGCTTGCATCCGACATGCGCAGGGCCAAGCGCCGCATCATCGGCGCCATCATGCCCGAGTTTGAAAGCGAGTTCTTCGGGCAGATGGTGACCGAACTTGAAGGCCTTGCCGAACAGCGCGGCTACACGCTGGTAGCCGCATCGAGCCGTGAATCCGAGGCGCGCGAGAAGGAGATCCTTGCCCGCATGCATGACTGGCGCGTTGCCGGCGTGGTGCTGGCGCCGGTGCGCAACGAGCACGGGCCGGCGGCCGCTTTCATGAAAGCCAACGGCATGACCGGCGTGCTGATCGACCGCGTTCTTTCCGACGACGCTTTCGATACGGTTTCGGCCGACAGCGCCGGCGCCAGCGCCGAGGTGGCGCGGATGCTGGTCGGCAAGGGCCACAAGCACATCCTGATCATCGGTCTCGCCGAAGGCGCGGCAACCGTGCGTGCTCGCCTGGAGGGTTTTCGCGCCCAGGCTCTGGCGCTCGATCCGTCGGTGCATATCGACGTCATCACTTCGGAAGTCAGCGTCGAGCCGTTGCGCTCCTCTCTTCGCGATTATTTTGCCAGGGGCGAGCGGCCGACCGCCGTCTATTCGCTACTTTTGAAAGGAACGCTCGTCGCGCTGTCGGAGTTTCGTCGGCGCGGCTGGCATTGCCCGAACGACATTTCGCTGGTCGGCTTCGACGACGCCGAATGGATGCAGGTGACATGGCCGGCGATCGCCGCCGTGGTGCAGCCGGTGCGCCAGATCGCCAGCGAAGCGATGACCCTTTTGTTTCGCAGGGTCGAGGGTGCAGTGGGACCACCCACGGCGCGCCTCGAACCCTGCCAGGTGTTGATGCGGGAATCCGTTGGCTCGCCAGGCAGCGGCCCGCATTCCGGGGGAGGAGACTGACAACAGCCCCCATTGTCGTGAACGGAAGCATGCGCCGGCCCTGGCCGAGGCATCCGGCGCCAAGGATCGAACGGAGGATCGAATGACATCACATTTCCTGAAGATAAATCGATTTACCCTTGCGTTGGGCGTCGCGCTTGCCTTTTGCGCCGTCGGCGCCGCCAAGGCCGAGGACGGCGAATACGGTGTGCTGATGAAGACGCTGGCCAATCCGTTCTGGGGCGCGATGGCGCAGGGCGTCGAGGATGGCGCCAAGGAGGCTGGGGTGAAATATTTCCAGCAGGCGGCCGAGAGCGACCAGGCGGCCGAGCCGCAGCTCAACCTGTGCAACACCATGCTGGAACGCAAGCCGGTGGCGATGATCACCGCCGCCATCAACTCAACCAACCTTCTGCCTTGCCTGAAGTCGGCGCAGGATGCCGGCATCAAGATCGTCGACCTCGACAACAATCTCGACCAGGCGGTGCTCGACAAGGAAGGCGTCAAGGTCACCTTCCATATCGGCTCCGACAATATCGCCGCCGGAGCGCAGGGCGCCGAATACCTCGCCAACAAGCTCGGCAAGGATGCCAAGGGACCGGTGCTGGTCATCGAAGGCCTCTCCGGCAACATCACCGGCGAGAAGCGCGCCAAGGGTTTTGCCGACAAGCTGAAGGAACTGGCGCCGGGGCTCGAGATCGTCGCTTCGCTGCCGGGCGACTGGGATCGCGGCAAGGCCGCCTCGATCGCCACCGACACGCTGACCGCGCATCCCGATCTCGTCGCCATCTTCTGCGCCAATGACGGCATGGCGCTGGGCGCAGTGGAATCGGTCTACGCCGCCGGCAAGGGCCCGCAGGTGACGATCATCGGCGTCGACGGCAATTCCGACGCGGTGAAGTCGATCAAGGAAGGCCGCCTCAACGCCTCTGTGGCGCAGCTTCCCTATCTGGTCGGCAAGCAGGCGGTCGAGAATGTCAAGAAGGCTTTGGCCGGCGACAAGGTCGAGGACAGCATCGCCGTGCCGACGCTGGTGCTAACCAAGGACGTGATCGACGCCGGCAAGGAGCCGATGCTGCAATATGTGAAGTAGGAAGGAAGGGAGTAGGGGAGTAAGGCAGTAGGGGAGCGTGGTTTGCGCTTGGTCCAGCCGCCTTCTTTCCCTACTTCCCTAATGACCTACTCCCTTATTCCCTTACCCGAAGGGTGAAAAATGGCTTCCGAAACGACGCAGCCCGGCTTCTGGGCTCGGGTGCAGCGCGCATCCGTCGAAAGGCTCCACATCAGGCTGGAGTCGTTGGTGGTGCTTTTGGCGCTGAGCACGGCGATGGCGCTTCTGTCACCCTATTTCCTGTCGCTCAGCAATTTCCTCAACATCCTGCTCGCGACATCGACGATCGGCGTGCTGGCGATCGCCGCCACTTTCGTCATCGGCTCGGGCGGGCTCGATCTTTCGCTTGGCTCGGTCATGGGCCTGGCCGGCGTGGCCGGCGCCTTCGTCGCCGTCAATCTCGGCTGGCCGTCGGTCTTCGCGGTGATCGCCTGCATACTGGCCGGCGCGATCGCCGGCTACATCAACGGACAACTGGTGACCCGTGCCTTCGTGCCGGCCTTCATCGTCACGCTCGGCATGCTCGGGCTGGCGCGCGGCCTGGCGCTCGTCATCTCGCAGGGCAGGGCGATCTACGGCTTGCCGCCCGAGATCGTCTATATCGGGCAGGGGCGGCCCTTTGGCATTCCCATGCCCGTCATCATCCTCGTGCTGACGGCGATCGTGGCGCATGCGGTGCTCGCCTATACGCGCTTCGGCCGCCACACGCTGGCGCTGGGCGACAGCGAGGGCGCGGCGCGCGCGGCCGGCATCCGCGTCGAGCATCACCGTCGTATCATCTACACGCTCTCCGGCGCGCTTGCGGGGCTGGCGGGCCTGCTCTTCACCGCGCGTGTCAACGCCGGCGATCCGACTGCCGGCATCAACTACGAACTCACCGCGATCACGGCGGCGATCATCGGCGGCACCAACCTGTTCGGCGGCCGCGCCTCGATCCTCGGCACGATGATCGGCGCGCTGATCATGGGCGTCTTGCAGAACGGGCTGACGCTGCTTGCGGTGCAATCCTACTACCAGCAGATGGCGATCGGCGCGGTGCTGATCCTTGCCGTCTTCATCGACCAATACCAGGTGCGGAAGGAGTCGCGCGTATGACCCTGCTTTCGCTTCGCGGTATCCGCAAGAGTTTCGGCGCGGTCGATGTTCTTCACGGCGTCGACCTTTCGGTCGCGGCCGGCGAGGTGGTCGGGCTGGTCGGCGACAACGGTGCGGGCAAGTCGACGCTGATGAAGACCATCACCGGCATCTACCGGGCCGACACCGGCTCGATCGAATTCGACGGCAAGGACATCCTCGCGCTCGATCCCGGCCAGCGTCGGCGCCTCGGCATCGAGATGATCTACCAGGATCTTTCCCTGGCCAAGCAGCAGGACGTGGCATCGAACATCTTCCTCGGGCGCGAGCCGACAAAAAGGCTGTTCGGCCTGTTCCCCGGCTTTGTCGACAAGAGCGAGATGGATCGCCAGGCCACGCGGATGATCGAGCGGCTGGGCGCGCATCTGCCGTCAATAAACCGGTCGGTCGGCTCGTTCTCCGGCGGCCAGCAGCAGACGGTGGCGATCGCGCGTGCGCTCACCTTCAATCCGAAGCTCGTCATAATGGACGAGCCGACGGCGGCGCTCGCCGTGCGCGAGGTGCAAAGCGTGCTCGACCTCATCCGGCGGCTCAAGTCGGAAGGCATCGCCGTCATCCTGATCTCACACCGGCTGAACGACGTGCTGTCGGTCACCGACCGCATCGTCGTGCTGCGCCACGGCCGGGCGGATGCCGATCTCGTCACCGCCAGGACCAACATGAACGAAGTCGTCAGCCGCATCGTCGGCGGCGGCGACATTGCCGCCGCCGCGGCGCATGAGCAACGAGGCTGATATGAACACCTTCGGACTGCACACTTTCGCCATCGCGCCCGTCTGGGACCTGGCCCGTATCGAGCCGCAGATGGACCGGCTGAAGGAACTCGGCATCGGCCTGATGGAAATCCCGCTGCTGCGCCCCGAGGAGATCGACACTAAGCGCACGCGCGGCTTCGCCAGCCACTATGGCGTCGAACTTATCCCATCGCTCGGCCTGCCGCGCGCGCTCGACGTGGTCGAGCGGCCGGACGAGGCGCTCGATTTCCTGCAGCCGGCCTTCAAGGTCTGCAACGAGGTGGGCAGCGAGGCGCTCGGCGGCGTCACTTACGGCACGATCGGCAAGACGACCGGACGAGCGCCGACGCAGCGCGAGATCGACGGCATGTGCCGATTCCTCGAACGAGCGGCGAAGTCGGCGAAGTCGCGCAGCCTCAAGCTCGGCATCGAGCCCTGCAACCGCTATGAGACGCATCTGATCAACCGCGGCGTCGACGCGGCGCGGATCATCGAGCGCGTCGGCGCTGACAACATCTTCATCCATCTCGACACCTACCACATGCATATCGAGGAAGAGAGCTTTGCGTCCGGCTTCGAGGCGGCGGCGCCTTATCTGGGCTATGTGCATGTGTCGGAGGCCAATCGCGGCGTGCCGGGACGCGGCATGCTCAACTGGGCGGCCTGCATGAAGGCGATCGCCGACATCGGCTACCAGGGCGCGATCACGCTCGAAAGCATGAACCATGTCGATGTCGACATCGCCGGCGGTCTCGCCGTGTGGCGGCCGGTGGCGGAAGACCCCCGCGACGTGATCGAGGTTGGCCTGCCGTTCCTGCGCGAGGAAGCGAGGAAGGCGGGGCTGACGCTCGGCTGATCGGGCGGTCGCTCAGAACGGGTGGTGCTGGCCCGGGTCCTCGATCATCACCCAGCGCAGGTCGGTCAGTTCGGCGATGCCGGCCTGCATGCGCGTGCCAATGACCATGGCCCGACGGATGTCGCGGCTGGAGGCGGCGGGCGACAGGCCGTATTCGGTGTCGTTGGCGACAAACGTACGGCGATCGTCAGGCGTGGTGCCGTGCTGCCTCGCGGATCGTCTGCAAGAGGATGGTGAAGGCGGGCGAGTGCGCGGTGTCCGTGCGCATGGTCAAGCCCACCGGCCCCTTGGTCTCCGCCGTATCCACCGGCAAGGCGACGAAGGCGCCGCTGGCGATCTCGTTGGCGACCACGCCGGCCGAGATGATCCATACCGCGTCGCTCTGGCGCATGAAGGAGCGGCCGAAGGAGTCGGAAACGGTTTCGATTTCCGTGGCCGGCGTGGTCATGCCATTGGTGATGAAGAGCCTGTCGACGAAAGGCCGGATGACGGATTCCCTTGTCGGCATCAGGACGGGAAACTCGTCGAGCTGGGCGAAGATGTCGGCGTCCGGCTCGGCCAGGGGATGCCCGGCGCGCACCACGATCAGCACCTGCTCCGAGTAGAGATGCTCGAAGAAGAAGCCGGTCATGTGCTCCGGCGCCGCGAGCCGGCCGACGACGAGATCGAGCGCGCCGATGCGCAGCTGTTCGAGCAGCACCGCATTCTCGCCAGTGACGATCTTGAGCGCGGCGCCGGTGTCTTCCTCGAGGAACAGGTTCATGGCGAGCGGCATGACCCTCGCCGACACGGTCGGCAGCGCGCCGATGCGGATCGGGTCACGATTGAGGGCGCCGTCCTGGCGCACGGAATCGACGCCGCGCTTCAGCGCCGAAATCGCCGAGCCGGCATGTCCGAGGAAGATTTCGCCGAGACGCGTGACGCGGATGCCGCGCCCGTCGCGCTCGACCACTGCGACGCCGAGCGCTTCTTCGAGCTCACGCAAGGTCTTGGTCACGGCCGGCGCGCTGACATGCAGGAAGTCGGCGGCGCGCGCGACGCTCCCTTGCCTAGCCACCTCAAGAAACGCCTGCAGATGGCGGAAGCGAATCCGGCTTTCGGCCATGGTTCGATAACCTCAGAGTTAATGAAACGCCGCAAAATATCATTTTACCGAACCAAACCGCTCGTGCAATGTGGCTTTGGAGGATCGAAATCGTGCCATTCGTCAGCATAGGCGGCGTCGCGCTGCATTACCGCCATATCGAGGCGGCCGCCACGTCGCGTCAGATCATCTTCATCAATTCGCTGGGCACCGACTTCCGCATCTGGGACGACGTCGTCGCGAAACTGACGGGCGAAATGCCGATGCTCGTCTACGACAAGCGCGGCCATGGGCTCTCCGATATCGGCGGCGGCGTGCGCTCGATCGACGACCATGTCGACGATCTGGTCGGCCTCATCGATCATTTCGGCTTCGACAAGGTCGTGCTCTTCGGCCTGTCGGTCGGCGGCATGATTGCGCAACGGCTCTATACCCGCCACCCCCGATGTGTTGAGGCGCTGATCCTCAGCGACACGGCGCACAAGATCGGCACCGACGAAAGCTGGAACACGCGCATCGCGGCCGTCGAGCGCCACGGCATCGAGGTGATCGCCGACGGGATCATGAAAGTGTGGTTCACGCCGGAGTTCCATGCCAGGCGCGCGCCGGATCTGGCCGGTTGCCGCAACATGCTCACCAGGCAGGCACTGCCTGGCTATATCGGTACCTGCATGGCGCTGCGCGATGCCGATTTCACCGACAGCGCGCGGCGTATCGCGGTGCCGACGCTTTGCGTCGTCGGCGACCAGGACGGTTCGACGCCACAGGATCTTGTCCGCTCGCTGGCCGGACTGATCCCCGGCGCGCGTTTCGAAGTGATCCGCAATTGCGCGCATATCCCGTGCATCGAGCAGCCCGAAGCGCTCGTCACCTTGATCCGCGATTTCGTCGCCTCGTTGCCCGAGGGAAAGCCTGCTCATGGATGATGTCACGAAGAACCGCTACCGGACCGGTCTCGAGGTCCGCCGTTCCGTGCTCGGCGATCCGCATGTCGACCGCGCCGAGGACGCCGCGACCGATTTCGACCGGCCGTTCCAGCAACTGATCACCGAAGCCGCCTGGGGAACGGTGTGGGCGCGTCCCGGCTGGTCGAAGCGCGAGCGCTCGATCGTCACGCTGGCGCTGCTTGCGGCACTCGGCCATGACGAGGAAGTGGCCATGCATGTGCGCGCCACCGCCAATACGGGCGCCTCGCGCGACGACATCTGCGAGGCGTTCCTGCACGTCGCAATCTATGCCGGCGTGCCGGCCGCCAACCGCGCCTTCAAGATCGCCAAGCAGGTGTTTGCGCAGATGGACGGAGCCGCCCATGGCTGAGCCCGGCTCCAACCGGGCGCCGGAAACCGGCGCCTTCTTCCAGCGCGACCGTCAGTGGCATCCGCCGGCGCTCACGCCGAACTACAAGAGCTCGGTGCTGCGCTCCCCGCAGAAAGCGCTCCTGTCGTTCGACAACACGCTTTCGGAATTGACCGGCCCGGTGTTCGGGCACGCGATGCTGGGCGAGCTCGACTACGACCTGATCCACAATTTCGCCAAGCCCGGCGAGAGCGCCATCGGCGAGCGCATCATTGTCGATGGACGCGTGCTGGACGAACGCGGCAGGGGCGTGCCCGGTGTGCTGCTCGAATTCTGGCAGGCCAATGCCGGCGGCCGCTACCGTCACAAGAAGGACGGCTATCTGGCACCCCTCGATCCGAATTTCGGCGGCTGCGGCCGCACAATCACCGGCGAGGATGGCGGCTACGCCTTTCGCACCGTCAGGCCTGGGCCGTATCCCTGGCCGAACGGGCCAAACGACTGGCGGCCGGCGCACATCCATTTTTCGGTGTTCGGCCACGGCTTCGCGCAGCGGCTGATCACGCAGATGTATTTCGAGGGCGATCCGCTGATCTGGCGTTGTCCGATCGTCGGAGGCATTTCCAACAAGGAAGCTGTCGAGGCGCTGATCGCGGCGCTCGATATGCAGTCGACCATTCCGATGGACGCGCTCGCCTACAAGTTCGACATCGTGCTGCGCGGGCGACGCTCGACGTTGTTCGAGAACAGGCCGGAGGGCAATTGATGGCGCAGTCGCTCGACCGGCTGAAGGAAAGCCCTTCGCAGACCGCCGGACCCTATGTGCATATCGGGCTGACGCCGAATTTCTGTGGCATCGGCGGTGTCTATGCGAGCGACCTCGGTTCGGCGATGGTCAACGCCGAGACCAGGGGCGAGCGTATCGAATTGCGCATCCGCGTGTTCGACGGCACCGGCACGCCGCTGAAGGATGCGCTGATCGAGATCTGGCAGGCGGACGCCGAGGGCCTCTACAATTCGCCGGCCGAGATGCGCGGCGCGGCCGATCCAAACTTCCAGGGCTGGGGCCGGCAGCCGACCGACATGGAAACGGGCGTCTGCCTGTTCCAGACGATCAAGCCGGGCCGCGTGCCGTTCCGTGACGGCCGGCTGATGGCGCCGCACATCACGCTGTGGATCGTGGCGCGCGGCATCAATATCGGTTTGCATACCAGGCTTTACTTCTCCGATGAGGAGAAGGCCAATGCGGAGGATCCGATCCTCGCGCGCATCGAGCATCGCCTGCGCGTTCCGACGCTGATCGCCGAGCGCCAGGGCGACACTTACGTTTTCGATATCCATCTGCAGGGCGAAAAGGAGACGGTCTTCTTCGATAGCTGACCGTGGCCGCCATGACCGTTTCGCCCTTCGATCACCCGCTGCTTTCCGGCCTGCTTGGCGACGAGGAGGCGGCCAGGCATTTTTCCGTCGAAGCCGACATCGCCGCGATGCTCGCTTTCGAGCGGGCGCTGGCCGAGGCGGAAGCCGAATGCGGTGTGGTCCCCTGCGCGGCCGAGGCCGCGATCGTCAAGGCGCTGGCCTCATTCCGGCCGGACACGGCGAAGCTGCGGGCTGGCGTCGCCAGGGATGGCGTCGTGGTGCCGGAACTGGTGCGTCAGATCAAAGCCGCCGTCGGCGCATCGCACGATGCATATGTGCATTTCGCCGCCACCAGCCAGGATGTGATCGACACCTCTCTGGTGCTGCGCCTGCGGCAGGTCGTCGACCATATCGGTCTGCTGCTTGGCGAGAACGTCGTTCGCCTCACCGGCCTGGAACTGGAATTCGGAAACCGCGAGCTCATGGCGATGACGCGCATGCAGCCGGCAATTCCAATAACCTCGCGGGATCGGATTCTCTCGTGGCGCGCGCCGCTCGGGCGTCACCAGGAACGCTTGGAGGAGCTTTCCGGCCGGCTGCTGGTGCTGCAGTTCGGCGGCGCCGCCGGGACGCTGGAAAAGCTCGGCGACAAGGCCGCCACTGTCCGCGCCGCGCTTGCCGCGAAGCTCGGTCTTGCCGACACGCCGCAATGGCATAGTCAGCGCGACGCGCTTGCCGAGTTCGCCGGCTGGCTGTCGCTAGTGACCGGCAGCCTCGGCAAATTCGGGCAGGACGTCGCGCTGATGGCGCAGACGGGGTCCGAGATCAAACTGTCCGGCGGTGGCGGTTCGTCGGCCATGCCGCACAAGCAGAACCCGGTGAAGGCGGAGGCGCTGGTGGCGCTGGCGCGCTTCAATGCCGTCCAGCTTTCCGGCATGCACCAGGCGCTGGTGCATGAGCAGGAACGCTCGGGCGCGGCCTGGACGCTGGAATGGCTCATCCTGCCGCAAATGGTCGTGGCGACCGCGGCCGCGCTGCGGCTTGGGGCCGAGCTGAGTGCGCAGATCGAGAGCCTCGGTCATTGATGCGCACGCACGTCGCCATCATTGGGTCCGGCCCGTCCGGCCTGCTGCTCGGCCAATTGCTTGCCACCATTGGCGTCGAGACGATTATCCTCGAACGGTCCAGCCGGGAACATGTTCTCGGCCGGGTTCGCGCCGGCGTGCTGGAGCAGGGTACGGTCGACCTGCTCGGCGAAGCGGGCGCCGCGGACAGGCTGCATGCCCAGGGCCTGCCGCATGAAGGCATCTCGCTCGCCTTCGACGGCCGCGCGCACCGCATCGACATGACGGCGCTGACCGGAGGCAAGCATGTCACCGTCTATGGCCAGACCGAGGTGACGCTGGATCTGATGCAGAAGCGCGAGGCGGCGGGGCTCCTGACCGTCTTCGAAACGTCGAATGTCGCGCTGCATGATTTCGGCGGCGCGTCGCCCTTCGTCACCTATGACAGGGACGGCGTGACGCACCGCATCGACTGCGACTTCATCGCCGGCTGCGACGGCTATCACGGCGTCAGCCGCCGCTCGGTGCCGGAGGGCGCGCTGAAGACGTTCGAGCGGCAATATCCGTTCGGCTGGCTGGGCGTGCTGGCGGAGGTGCCGCCCGCCGACCATGAGCTGGTCTATGCCAATCACGAGCGCGGCTTCGCGCTCTGCTCGATGCGCTCGCCGCAACGCAGCCGCTACTATGTACAGGTTCCCGCCGACGAGCGCGTCGAGGCCTGGTCGGACGACCGCTTCTGGGATGAGCTTCGATGCCGCCTGCCGACGCGGATAGCGGCCGCCGTCACCACCGGCCCGTCCTTCGAGAAGTCGATCGCGCCGCTGCGCTCCTTCGTCGCCGAGCCGATGCGCTTCAACCGGCTGTTCCTGGTCGGCGACGCCGCCCATATCGTGCCGCCGACGGGCGCCAAGGGCCTCAACCTCGCCGCCAGCGACGTGCGCTATCTCTTTGCCGGACTTCGCGAATTCTATCGCGAGAAGTCAAATTCGGCGCTCGATGCCTATTCGTCGAAGGCGCTGGCGCGTGTGTGGAAAGCAGTGCGCTTTTCCTGGTGGATGACGACGATGCTGCATCGCTTCCCGGAGACGGGCGAGTTCGGCCAACGCATCCAGGAAGCCGAACTCGATTACCTCGTGCATTCGAAAGCCGCGTCGACGGCATTGGCCGAAAACTACGTCGGTCTGCCTTATTGATCCGTCCGGGCGATCAGACCCGCTCAAGCGCGATGGCGATGCCCTGGCCGACGCCGATGCACATGGTGGCCAAAGCCAGCTTGCCGCCGCGCTCGCGCAGCTCGAGCGCCGCCGTACCCGTGATGCGCGCGCCCGACATGCCGAGCGGATGACCGAGCGCGATCGCGCCGCCATTCGGGTTGACATGCTCCGCCTTCTCGGAAATCCCGAGTTGGCGGAGCACGGCAATGCCTTGGGAGGCGAAGGCTTCGTTCAATTCGATGACGTCGAACTGTTCGGGCGTCAGGCCGAGGCGGGCGCAGAGCTTGTTTGTGGCGGGCGCCGGGCCGATGCCCATGATGCGCGGCGCCACACCGGCGACGGCACCGCCGAGGATACGGGCGATCGGGGTCAGGCCATGCTTCCTCGCCGCCGCCTCGGACGCGATGATGAGGGCGGCGGCGCCGTCATTGACACCGGAAGCATTGCCGGCGGTAACCGTGCCGCCCTGGCGGAACGGTGTCGGCAATTTGGCCAGCGTCTCGACGGTCGTTCCGGCGCGGGGGTGCTCGTCCTTCGCGACGACAATCGCATCGCCTTTCCTCTGCGGGATGGTCACCGGCGTGATCTCCTTCGCCAGCCGGCCACTGGCCTGCGCGGCCACCGCCTTGTCCTGGCTGCGCACGGCGAAGGCGTCCTGGTCGGCCCGGCTGACGGAAAAATCCTCGGCGACGTTCTCGCCGGTCTCCGGCATGGAATCGACGCCGTACTGCTTCTTCATCAGCGGGTTGACGAAGCGCCAGCCGATGGTGGTGTCGTAAATTTCGGCATTGCGTGAGAAGGCCGTGTCGGCCTTCGGCATGACGAAGGGCGCCCGGCTCATCGATTCCACTCCGCCGGCAATCATCAGCTCGGCCTCGCCAGCCTTGATGGCGCGCGCGGCGATGGTGGCGGCATCCATGCCGGAACCGCACAGGCGGTTGACGGTCGAGCCGGGAATGTCCTGCGGCAGGCCGGCCAGCAGCAGCGCCATGCGCGCGACGTTGCGGTTGTCCTCGCCGGCCTGGTTGGCGCAGCCATAGACGACGTCGTCCACGGCGGCCCAATCGACGCCGGAATTGCGCTCGACCAGCGCCTTCAACGGAATTGCGCCGAGATCGTCCGCGCGCACGGAGGACAGCGCGCCGCCGAAGCGGCCGATGGGCGTGCGGATATAATCGCAGATGAAGGCTTCAGCCATTTATGCAGCTTTCCCTTTGGCGGTTCCTTGATGCGCCGCCTTGGTGCGGGCCTGCAGGTCGCGCAATGTCTTCAGCTCGAGTTCCGTCGGCGCCGGCGTCTCGTCAAGGGCCTGCGCGAACTTGACCGTCCAGCCACAGGTTTCCTGCACCTGCTCGCGGCTGACACCCGGATGCAACGAGACAACGGTGAATTCCTTGGTCACCGGGTCCGGTTTCCAGATGGCGAGGTCGGTGATCAGAAGCGTCGGGCCGGCGGTGTCGATGCCGAGGCGCTTGCGGTGGCCGCCGCCTTCGCCATGGCCGAAGGAGGTGAAGAAGTCGATCTTCTCGACCATGCCGCGTTTCGACTGCGCCATGGTTATGTAGACCTGCCTCGACGAGGTGGCGATCTCGGGCGCGCCGCCGCCGCCAGGCAGGCGGGTCTTGGGATGCGCATAATCGCCGATGACGGTCGTGTTGATGTTGCCGAATTTGTCGAGCTGGGCGGCGCCCAGGAAGCCGATCGAGATGCGGCCGCCCTGCAGCCAGTAGCGGAACATCTCCGGCACCGCGACGGTGGTGACCGCCGTCTCGCACAATTCGCCGTCGCCGATCGACAGCGGCAGCACGTCCGGCGCGGTGCCGATGGTGCCGCTCTCATAGATCAAGGTGATATCCGGCGCGTGCGTCAGCCGCGCGACGTTGCAGGCGGCCGACGGCGCGCCAATGCCGACGAAGCAGACATCGTCACTTTTCAAGGCACGGCTGGCGGCGATCGTCATCATCTCGTTGGGGGTGAAGCCCAGATTCTTCGCGTCGCTCATGCGGCTTTCCTCAGATGCTCGACACGGCCGGCAAAGTCGTCGGCACTGCTCTCGATGACGTTCTTCCGGATCCAAGCCTGGAAGCGGTCGCGGTCGGCGGCGATTTCGTCCCATTCCAGATAGGCGGCGTTGTCGCGCTCGTAATAGCCATGCGTGTAGGAGGGATGCGAGCCGCCAGGCACGATCGAAATCGCCGCGATCGTCCAACTCGGCAGCACGGTGAGATTGGGGTGGAGGTCGTCGAAATTGTCGACCACTTCCTCGACCGTCACCACGGCGCGCTTTGCGGCAAGAACGGCCTCTTTCTGGATGCCGATGATGCCCTCGACCAGCACGTTGCCTTTCCGGTCCGCCTTCTGCGCATGGATGAAGGTGACGTCGGGTCTTATCGCCGGAACGGCGGCAAGCACCTCGCCGGTGAATGGGCAGGTGACGGATTTGATGTTGGGATTTACCGCGGCGAGACCAGCGCCGCGATAGCCGCGGAACACCGCGCAGGGCAGGCCGGCGGCGCCCGCCTCATAGGCATTCGCCATGCCGGCGTGGCTGTGCTCCTCGACCTCGATGGCGCGGGGAAAGCCGTTCTCGATGGCGTCGCGGGCACGCCTGAGCAGGCCGACGCCCGGATTGCCGACATAGGAGAAGACGATTTTCCTCGCCATGCCCATGCCGATCATCTGGTCGTAGATCAGGTCGGGCGTCATGCGGATCAGTGTCAGCTCGCGAAAGCCCTGGCGGATCGCCTCATGCGCGGCGGCGGTCGGGATCAGATGGGTGAAGCCCTCGAAAGCAACGGTGTCGCCGTCATGCAGATTTTCGGCAACCGCCTCTTTCAGCGGCAGGAACCTGACCATTTCACGCTCCGTCGATTGCGGAAGTTCGTATTGCGAACATCTGTTTTATATGAGATACTTCTAGCCTTAAGTTCTGCATTTAGTCAACCACCGGCCCGGAGACGTTCGTGGAAGACGAAGCAATTTCACGCGACCACGTCGGCTCGCTGGAGCGCGGCCTTGCGGTAATGGAAATCCTCGCGCGCCATCCGGGCGGCATGACGCTGACCGAGATGGCGGAGGAGGCCGGTCTCACCCGCGCGGGCGCCCGCCGCTTCCTGCTGACATTGGTCGCGACGGGCTATGCCACGCAATCGGGCCGGCTGTTCTCGCTGTCGCCACGCCTCTTGACCGTCGCGCGGACATGGCTCGGCGGCGCATCACTCTGGACCTTCGCGGCGCCCATCATGCGTGAGGTAGCGGGCAAATTTGACGAAGCCTGCAACGCGGCCGTGCTGTCGGGCGAGGACGTCGTCTACGTCGCACGCATCCCCGGACGGCGAATCCTGAGCGTCGCGCTCGACGTCGGCACCAGGCTGCCGGCCTATTGCACGTCGATGGGGCGCGTGCTGCTTTCCGGCCTGGCGGCGGATGACTTGAAGACCTTCCTGACGCAAGCGACCATCGAGCGGCGGACGCCGAAGACGATCACCGGCCGCGCCGCGCTCGGCAAGGCCATCGACAAGGCGAGGGCGGATGGCTTCGCCATCGTCGACGAGGAGCTGGAGCTCGGGCTGCGCTCGATCGCGGTGCCGATCGTCGATCGCGCCGGCCGGACCGTCGCCGCCATCAACGTCTCGACGCAATCGGCGCGTTTCTCGGTCGAGGCGATGGAGCACGACATCCTGCCGGTGCTGCGGCAGGCCAAGCGTCGCGTCCAGGAGTTCTTCTTCGTTTAAGCGAACCGATTGTCAGACCCAAGGCCGTTGACGCTTCGTTTTGAACACGCTAATGAACAGGATTATACAGGTTCATTGAACAGGTATCGATATGGCCCGTCGCGCGATGCAGATCTCACCCGGCACAGGCAAGCCCGAGCAGATCGCGACGGTTCTGGAGCATGAGATCCGCTCCGGCCTTCTTGGGTTCGGCGACCGGCTGCAGAGCGAGAACGAGCTCGTCCAGCGCTTCTCCGTCAGCCGCAACACGGTCCGCAAGGGGCTCGAGGAACTGTCGAGCCGCGGGCTCATCACCACCAAGGTCGGTATCGGTTCCTTCGTCACCTTCGACGGCATGCCGGTGGACGACGCGATCGGCTGGTCGCGCGCGCTTGCCAATGCCGGCGCCAATGCCGAGACCCGTACGTTGCGGCTCGAGATCATCGAGGACGCGGAACTGGCCGCAAGGCTCGGCGTCGAGAGCCCGTCCTTCATCGCGGTCGACCGCGCCCGCACCAATGCCGATGACGGCCATGCCATCTCGATCGAGCGCAGCCGCCTGCCGCTGTCGCCTGAACTGGAAGACATCCCCTTGCGCGGCCTGCGCGAAGGCACGCTGCACCAGACGCTGCGCGGGGCAGGGCTAATGCCCGACCATGGCGAGGAGTGGGTCGATATCGAGATGCTGAGCGCCGCCGACGCGGCGATCCTCGCCTGCGCGCCCGGCACGCCGTTCCTGCGCACGCGCCGTCTGACGCGCGCCGCCGACGGGCGCGCCATCGAATTCGTCACCAGCCTGCTCAATCCCGCGCATTTCGCGCTTCACCTGGAGTTCTGAGCATGGCCGGGGAGACGAGTGAGCGAACAATAGCCGATCGGGCCATGGGCGCACTGATCGGCGGGGCGCTAGGCGATGCTCTCGGCATGCCGACACAGCTTCTGTCGCCGGCCCGCATCGCCGAGCTCTACGGCCATGTCGAGGGGTTCCTCGCGCCCTCGGCCGATCACCCGGTATCGAAAGGACTGCCGGCCGGCGCCATCACCGACGACACCGAACAGGCGCTGCTGCTTGGCCGCATCCTTGTCGAATCCGGCGCGCGTTTCGACCATGCGCGCTGGGTCAACGCGCTGCTCGACTGGGAGCGCGACGTCAAGGCGCGCGGCAGCTACGACCTGCTTGGCCCATCGACCAAGCGCGCCATCGACGCCATCAACGGTGGCGTGCCGGCCGAGGAGGCCGGGCGCAGCGGCGACACCAACGGCGCGGCAATGCGCATCGCGCCGGTCGGCATCATGATGCCGCCGGAGCCGCTCGATGCACTGGTCGCAAAGGTGGCGGAAACCTGCCGGGCCACGCACAACACCTCGATAGCCATCGCATCGGCCGCGGCGGTAGCCGCCGCCGTTAGTCTCGGTGTCTCGGGTGGCGACTGGCGGGCCGCTTCCGGCCATGCGGTCGCAGCAGCAAGGCTTGGCGCTACGCTCGGCCATTGGGTCACCGGTGGCGACATCGCCGCGCGCATTCTCTGGGCGCAGGAGCTCGTTCGCGGCAAGGTGGAGAGGGAAGCGATCAAGCTGATTGTCGACCTCGTCGGCACCGGCGTCGCCAGCCAGGAATCGGTTCCGGCCGCCTTCGCGGTGCTGGAAGTCGCGCAGGGCGACGCATGGCGGGCCGCCGTGATCGCGGCCAATCTCGGCGGTGACACCGACACCATCGGGGCGATTGCCGCCGGCATGGCCGGCGCCTGCGCCGGCCTGTCGAAGCTGCCGCGGGATCGCATCGCCGAACTGCATGGCATCGACATCGCGGAGGTTCGCGCGCTGGCCGAGGATCTGGTCGCGGCCCGGACGGCCAAGACCGGCGCGGGCAAGGAGGACGCGGCGTGAGCGGACGGCTCGTCCATGTCGGCAGCGCGGTGGTGGATTACGTCTACCGTATCGACGCCTTGCCGGCGGCCGGTACGGAAAAGACCGCGACGAGCTACGCCCGGGTCGCCGGCGGCGGCTTCAACATGATGGTCGCGGCAAGCCGCACCGGCATGAAGGTGGTGTTCGGCGGCCAGCTCGGCACGGGGCCGGATGGCGACTTCCTGCGCGCCGCTTTCGCTGCCGAAGGCATCGAGACGCTGACGCGGCCGTCGCCCTTGATGGACAGCGGCAATTGCGTCGCCATGATCAGCAGCGACGCTGAGCGAACCTTCGTCTCGTGGCCGGGCGCCGAGAGCCGGCTGACGCTCGACATGATGAAGCCGGTCCAACTTGTTCCGGGCGACTGGGTTTTCACCTCGGGCTATACGCTGAGCTATCCCGGCAGCCGCGATGCGCTGGCCGACTGGATCGAGGCGCTGCCGTCCGGCATTCCTTTCGTCTTCGACCCGACGCCGGTGATCGCCGACATTCCGCGGCCGATCCTGGACAGGGTTCTGGCGCGCACGACCTGGCTGAGCTGCAACACCAACGAGGCAGCCGAGATTGCCGGCGCCGGCGACGCCCAGACCGTCGCCATCCGGTTGCTGGCCGAGCATTGCCCCAGAGCCGAAGGCGTCGTCATCCGCGCCGGCGCGCATGGCTGTCTGGTGCGCATGGCCGATGGCGGCACCCGCGCGGTGCCCGGTTTCGACGTGGAAGCCGTCGATACGAACGGTGCCGGCGATACGCATATCGGCGCCTTCGTCAGCGCTTTGTCGCGCGGCATGTCGCCTTGCGAGGCGGCCCGCTATGCCAATGCGGCGGCGGCCCTCGCAGTGACCCGCCATGGCGGGTCTTCGGCGCCGACCGACACGGAAATCCAGGAATTCCTGACCCGGCGCGGCCAAGCAACGACCGCGCTTGGCCGGAAGGAAGCGACCGCAACTTAACAAGCCCATCAACCGGGCAAAAATGAGAGGAAAGAAAAAATGCGCATGCCCAGACTGACCACTTTTCTGACGGCGACCGCCGTCCTCGTCTCAGCATTCACGCTCGCAGCACACGCAGCCGAGGAAGTGCATGTGCTCAACTGGAAAGGCTATGGCGCCGACGAGCCCTGGGCGGTCGCCAATTTCGAGAAGGCGACAGGCTTCAAGGTGGTCAACGACTTCTTCAACTCCGAACAGGAGATGCTGACCAAGATCCGCACCAATCCCGGCCTCTACGACGTCGTCATGATCAACGCCGCCTTCAACGACCAGGCGATGGCCGGCAAGCTGATCCAGCCGATCGATGTGTCGAAGCTCTCCAACTATGCCGATATCGCCAAGGACAAGGCGGGCTCGCCGATGCTCAACCATGACGGCAAGGTCTATGGCGTGCCATGGGTGTGGGGCCTGACCGCTCTCGCCATCAACGAAAAGTCCTTCGACAAGCCGCCGACGAGCATCGCCGAGATGTGGGATCCGGCGCATAAGGGCCGCGTCATCATCCGCGACGACGCCGTCGAGGCGGTGCAGTTCGGCGCGATCGCTTCGGGTCAGAACATCAACGACATCAAGGATATGGACGCGGTCAAGGCGAAGCTCACCTCGCTGATGCCGCAGATCAAGACCTTC
>RXJA01000566.1 GCA_003963455.1 Hyphomicrobiales bacterium | reverse complement strand
CCATGACCATGCCGGCTTCGGAGTTGCGCTTGAAATGCGTCGCATGCTTCAGGCTGGTCGTGCAGATGCCGGAGGTGAGGCCGAACGGCGTGTCGTTGGCCACGGCCAGCGCCTCGTCATAATCCTTGACGCGAATGACGTTGGCGACCGGACCGAAAATCTCCTCGCGCGAGATGCGCATGGCATTGGTCGAACCGGTAAACAGCGTCGGCTGCAGATAGAAACCCGGTGTCTTGCGATCGAGCCGCTCGCCGCCGAAGGCAAGCGTTGCGCCTTCCCTGACGCCGATGGCGATGTAGTCTTCGTCCTGCTTCAGCTGGGTTGCGTCGACGACGGGACCGATCTGGGTCTGGGCGTCGAGCGCGTCGCCGATGACGAGCTTGTCCAGCCGCTCCTTCATGGCGTCGACGAAACGGTCGTGGATGCCGTCGGTGACGATCAGGCGCGAGGACGCCGTGCAGCGCTGTCCGGTCGAGAAATAGGCGCCGTTGACCGCGCAATCGACGGCGACGGCCAGATCGGCGTCATCGAGCACGACGAGCGGGTTCTTGCCGCCCATCTCGAGCTGGAACTTGCGCATGTGCTCGACGCTTGCGGCGGCGACGCGCTTGCCCGTGCCGACCGAGCCGGTGAAGGAGATGGCGTTGACGTCGGGGCTGTCGAGCATCGCCTGGCCGACCACCGAGCCCTTGCCCATTACGAGGTTGAGCACGCCCTTGGGCAGGCCGGCGCGATGCAGGATATCGACGATGGTCCAGGCGCTCTCGGGCACCAACTCCGCCGGCTTGAAGACGATCGTGTTGCCATAGGTGAGCGCCGGGGCGATCTTCCAGGCGGGAATGGCGATGGGGAAGTTCCACGGCGTGATGATGCCGACCACGCCGACGCCCTCGCGGGTCATCTCGACGCCGACGCCCGGCCGAACGCTCGGCACCGTCTCGCCCGACAGGCGCAGCGTCTCGCCGGCGAAGAAATCGAAGATCTGGGCGGCGCGGATCGTCTCACCCACACCCTCGGCCAGCGTCTTGCCTTCCTCGCGGGCGAGCGAGCGGCCGATCTCGTCCTTGCGCGCCATGATCTCGTCCGAGGTCTTCTTCAGCACCGCGTGCCGGGCCAGCGGCCCGGAGCGCGACCAGGCCGGAAAGGCGGCCTTGGCGGCGGCGATGGCCTGCTTGGCCTGCTCCGGCCCGGCCGAAGCATATTCGCCGACGACGTCGTCGGTGTTCGACGGGTTGATGTTGCGCGAGCCGGCCTCGCCAAGCCATTCGCCATCGATCAGGTTCTTGCGCAGCATGGTCATCTTTTTTCCCTGGGTTTCGGTCACGGCGGCCATCGGCCGCTCAATTGTCGGACAAATGATATAGCCATTGTCCGGCGGGAGGTCTATCCGCGATCTTGTAACCTGGAGTCGACCCTCGTCAGGTCGAGAACGCCCAGAACAGGCAGGCGAGCGTGACCGCGCCGAAGATGACGAAGAACAGGCTTCTGAGCAGGACGTTGCGGCGAAGATCGTTCATGGTCAGGTGCGCCGCCACGATCGCCGCGGCGAAGAGGAAACGCCAGTTGAAAAGCGCCCAAAGCACCTCGTGCTGACCAAAAGCCCACCTTGCGAGAAGCGTGCCGACGATGGTCGCAAAGAGCACGATCGTCGCCCAGAAGATCGCGTCGGCGCCATGGGTCAGCACGACGCCAGCGGCGCGGATGGGCAGGATCATCATCAGCATGGCGCCGAAGAAATAGACGGCGGCGATCGCCAGGAAGGAGCCGGCGTCGGCGATGCCGTCGAGGCGCTTCACGCCATACGCGCCATAGGGATAGCCGTGCCTCGCCACGGCCAATGACAGCGCCATCAGCAAGGCGCTCAAAACCGTGACCAGTGCGAATGTGCCGAGGGCCTTGCTCATGCGATTTCCTGTCGAGACGAATCAACAGGAGTGTATTTTGTTTTGACGCAATTCCGGACGGAAAACCGCTTCGCACTTTTCCTGGAATTGCTTTAGCCGAACCGAACCCGGCAAAAGCCGCAATTCACCGCTCGACATTCTCGAAGGCGCCGACCCCTTGGGCGATCAGGTTGGTGGCCATGACCAGCGAGACGATCGCGCCCGAGTTGAAGACCACCACCCACCATTTGCCGCCGGTGAGGAAGCCGTAGCCTTCGGCGACAGCCAGGCCCCAGTCGGCGGAGGGCGGCTGGATGCCGAGGCCGAGGAAACTCAGCGTCGCGATGGAGAAGAAGGCGTAGCCGAGCCTGGTGACGAGCTCGATCAGGATCGTCTCCCTGATGTTGGGCAGGATCTCCAGCACCACGATGGCGAAGGCATTCTCGCCGCCGAGGCGGGCGGCGCTGACATATTCGCGCTCCTTCTGCTCGCGCACCGCTGCGCGCACCGTCCTCGCCACCAGCGGCGCATAGGCGATGGCGATCACCAGGATGACGGTGAGGTTCGAGGGACCCAGCGCCACCAGCGTCATGGTGACGAGGACGATGAACGGGAAGGCCATCAGCGTGTCGAGCAGCCGCGCGCCGATCGCGTCGACCAGGCCATCGAAGTAGCCGAGCGCCAGGCCGATGATGGTGCCGGCGGCAACGCCGCCCAATGTCGCGAGCGGCGCCACCAGCAGGATGTCGCGGGACCCGACGATGATGCGGGACAGCACGTCGCGGCCGAGATGATCGGTGCCGAACCAGTGCGCGGCATCCGGCGGCGTCAGCGTGGCGAGAAAATCCTCCGCATAGGGATCGTAGGGAACCAGCCGGTCGCCGAACAAAGCGCAGGCGATCCAGAAGGCGAGGATGAGCGATCCGATGATGACGGACGCAGGAAGGTCGCGAACGGCGCGGCTCAGCCTGCCGGCGACCCGCAAGAAAGCGGGCGCGCGCGAAGGCGCCGGGAATTCCAAAAGGTCCATCATAGCGAGGCCCGCCGCCGCTGCCGGGGGTCGAGCAGCGCCTGAACCAGATCGCCCATCGCGGCGGACAGGACGAAGATCGTCGCCATGACAAGCACGCCTGCTTCCAGCATTGGGAAATCGCGTGACTTGGCGGCATTCAGCACCAGGTTGCCGAGGCCCTGGATGCCGAACAGCGCCTCGATCACCACCAGCCCGCCGAGCATGTAGCCGCTCTGCGTCGCCAGCACCGCGATCGTCGGCGTCAGCGCGTTGGGCAGCACGTGGCGGACGATGACCTGCCGGCGATCGAGCCCTTTGAGGGTAGCGGTGCGGGTATAGTCGGCGGCCAGCGCCTCGATCACGCCGGCCCGCGTCATGCGCGCCAGATAGCCGACAAGGTTGAGCACCAGCGGCAGCGCCGGCAGGATGAGATAGTAGCCGCTGGTCCAGAAGCCCGCGCCCTCGGGAGCGACACCCGTGATCGGCAGCCAGTTCAGCCACAGGCCGAAGACCAGGAGCAGGAGCAGCCCCGACACGAAATCCGGGACGATGCCGAAGGAGATGCCGGCGAGCACGATCAGCCGGTCGGCAAGCCGACCCCGGTTGAGGCCGGCGACGATGCCCGCGCCGACGCCCAGCGGCACAAGAAACAAGAGGATGACGCCGGCAAGGGCCGCCGAGCGGGCGAGGCTTGCCAAAACGAAGGGCGCGACCGGCGCGCGCATG
>RXJA01000234.1 GCA_003963455.1 Hyphomicrobiales bacterium | reverse complement strand
TTCCCGCCGGGCGCACGATGATCAGGAAGATCATCAAGAGCCCGAGGAAGAGGATGCGCCATTCGGCGAACTCGCGCAGCACCTCCGGCAAGAGCATCAGGATCGCCGCGCCCGCGACGATGCCCAGGATGTTGCCGATGCCGCCGATCACGATCATCAGCACGATCAGCACGGATTCCTGGAGCGTGAAGCTCTCCGGGCTGACGAAGCGCTGCGAGGCGGCGAAGATCGCGCCGGCGATGGAGCCGATCGTCGCCGACGTGGCGAAGGCGGCAAGCTTGGCGTTGGTGGTGTTGATGCCGATGCCGCGCGCGGCGTCCTGATCCTCGCGGATGGCCGCCCAGGCCTTGCCGAGGATGGAGCGCTCCAGCCGCCAGACCAGCGTGCCGACCACGAGCACGGTGATGAGCAGCAGCCAGAAGAAATCGATCGGACGGGCGACCTGGATGCCGAGGATCGAGGCCTTGTCGAGGCGGGGAATGCCTTTCGGCCCGCCGGTGAGCCAGTCGAGATTGTTGATGATGATGCGGATGATCTCGCCGAAGCCGAGCGTGACGATGGCGAGATAGTCGCCGCGCAGCCTCAGCACCGGTATGCCGAGCAATATGCCGGTGACCGCGCCGAGGCATGCGGCGACCAGGAGGATGACGAGGAACGGCCAGTGCAGGTCGAGCTGCGGGCTGGCAAGCAGCGCGTAGCTGTATGCGCCGACCGCGTAGAAGGCCACGAAGCCGAGATCGAGCAGCCCCGCATAGCCGATCACGATGTTCAGCCCGATGCCGAGCAGGATATAGATCAGCAGGCTGTTGATGACGCGGACATAGTAGTTGGGCAGGAAGGGCGTCGCCACGATCAGCGCGATGGCGATGGCGAAGAAGAGGAACGAAATGGCCCGTCCCGAACGCGGCCTGGCGGCGGTGAGGGTCTCGGCGACGGACATCAGAACTCCCTCTTGTACACGGTGCTTTCCTCCGACACGGCCTCGCCCAGAATGCCGGCGGGGCGGACCAGGAGCACGAGTATGAGGATCGCGAAGGAGAGCACGTCGCGGTATTCGGTGCCGAGCACGCCGTGCGTGACGATCGGCAGCAGCGCCGTTCCGCCGACCTCGACGAAAGCCAGGATGAAGGCGCCGAGCATGGCGCCGGGAATGGAGCCGATGCCGCCCAGGATCGCCGCGGTGAAGGCCTTCAGACCGATCACGGCGCCCATGGTGGGCGTCATGATGCCATAATAGCTGGCGTAGAGGATGCCGCCCGCCGCGCCGAGCAGCGGCCCGACGAAGAACACCATCGAGATCGCGCCGTTGACGTTGATGCCCAGAAGCTGGGCCGTCGGGCGGCTTTCCGACACGGCGCGCACGATGATGCCGATGCGGCTGCGGTTGACGAGGAAATGCAGGCCGAACATCAGCGCGAAGGCGGCGATCAGGATGCCGATCTGCACCGAGCTGACCGTGCCGCCCAGCACCTCGTAGCGAACGGAAGGGAAGAAACTCGGAAAGGCGACCGGCTGCGGCCCGGCAAGGATCTGGATGCCGGTGACCAGTGAAAGCGACACGCCGAGCGAGGAGAGCATCGGCGCGAGCCGCGTGGAGTTTCGCAACGGCTTGTAGGCGACCCTTTCGATGCCGACGCCGATGATGCCGACCACGAAGATCGCCACGACGAAGGCCGCGGTGAGCGCGATCGCGCCTGCCGCGCCGACATCGCCGATCAGCATGCTGAGCAGCAGGAAGGCGACGTAGGCGCCGAGCATGAACATCTCGCCATGGGCGAAATTGATCATGCGCAGCACGCCGTAGACCATGGTGTAGCCGAGCGCGATCAGCGCGTAGATGGCGCCGATCGTCAGGGCATTGACGGTCTGTTGAATGAGGTTTCCCAGCATGGGCTGGCGTCCCTGTGCAATAGGTTCCGCCCGGCAGGCTCGGCCGGGGAGGGGAACGGTCAACGTGGCCGCGGCGCTCTCTGCCGGGCACGGCCGCAAACAAAAAAGGAGCCGCCCGCCAAGGGCAAGCGGCTCCGGCGCGCAATCGTTATTTCTGTCCGACGAGTTTGAAGTCCGAGCCTTCGACCTTGTAGAGGTAGGATGGGGCGACTTTAAGTTCGCCGGTCTCGTCGAATTCCAGTTCGCCCACCGCGGTCTTGACCTTGACCGCGTGCAGCGCGGCGTTGATGTCTTCGCGCTTCAGGCCCTTGGTCGTCTTGAGCACCTGCTCGAGGATCTGGCCCTGCACGTAGCCGTAGATCGAGTAGGGGCCTGCCTCCTCGCCATATTTGGCCTTGTAGAGCTTGGCGAATTCGGCGATCTCGGGAGAAGCGTCCATCGGCGGCACCTGGATCGCGACCAGCGTGCCCTGGACGTTGGCCTCGCCGGCCTGCTTGATGAGGTCCGGCGTGTAGCCGCCATCGGGGACGATCAGCGTGGCGCTGATGCCTTGCTCGTGCATCTGCTTGGCGAACAGCGCGAGTTGCGGCATGACGGCGCCGAGATAGATCACGTCCGGCTTCTTGGGCTTGATCTGCGCCAGCACGGCGGTGAAGTCGACGTCGGTCGGCGCGACGGCGATGGTGTCGAGGACCTTGCCGCCGCCGGCCTCGAAGTTCTTGGCGAAGATTTCGGAGATACCCTGTCCGAAGACCTGCTTGTCGTTGACGACGAGCGCGGTCTTGGCGCCGAGCTTGCCGAGCGCGTATTCGGCCGGCAGCAGCGCGCCGGCCAGGTCGTTGGCGACCGGGCGCACCATGAACTTGTAACCCTGCTTGGTCAGCGAAGGGTTGGAGCCGAAGGTCATCGTCGGCAGCGTGCAATCCTCATAGATCGGCAGGGTCGACTGGGCGACGCCGGAATTGAAGTTGACGAGGCCGAGGACCACCTGGTCGTTGTCGCAGAATTTCTGCGCCACCAGCGTTCCTTCGCGCGGGTCCGCCTTGTCGTCTTCCTGCTCGTAGGCGATCGTCACGCCGTTGACCCCACCGTCGGCGTTCAGCTTGTCGACATAGAGCTTGAAGCCGTTGTGCCATGTGGTGCCGAAATAGGCCTGCGGGCCGGAAAGCGGAGCAGAAAGGCCGATCGTGGCCTGCTCGGCCATGGCCGGCGCCGCGAACAACGATGCTCCCAACAGGAGCGTGGCAATGAATTTCCTCATGATGGTTCCCCTTGGCTACTGGTCACGACGGGAGCGGCCATTCCGGTCTTCTTCTCCTTGATCGCCATCGAAGCAGACAAAGGGATCGTCGTCAAGAAAGTGTCTACACTATTGCGTTCAATTTTGTGCTCAGATACGGATTATGTGTCGCGGGCCCTTCGCCGGCGCTTCAGATCCGCGCCGTTTCCCGGCGCGAAAACCTTGAGCAGCGCGTCCTTGAGCGCCTGCTGCGTGGCGGAGACGGTCATTTCGATATGCTCGCGCAACAGTTTCATACCGTTCTCGGCATCGCGCTTGACGGCGGCGGCGACGATCGCCGAGTGGGAGGTGACCTGCGCCTTGTCATGCGAGGGGTGCTCGATCTGGATACGGCGGATGAAGCGGATACGGGCATTGATGGAGGCAAGCTGGCCGACGAGTTCCGGATTTCCGGAGAGCTCGGCGATGAGCAGGTGGAAGCCTTCATCCTCGGCCAGGATGATGTCG
>RXJA01000592.1 GCA_003963455.1 Hyphomicrobiales bacterium | reverse complement strand
TGGTACGACGCCATCATCGCGCCGAGCCTGGCCGGCGGGCGCAACCCGGACTCGTCGGCCGAGGCGCTGCGCAGCGTGCTTTACGGCGGCGGCGACCATTTCCTATCGGGCTTTGCCGCCTATCTCTTCACCCACAACACCCAGGTCTCGATCCTGGCCTTCGCGCTGGGCTTCGCCTTCGCCGTGCCCAGCGTGCTGATCATCCTGATGAATGGTTGCATGCTCGGCGCCATTTTCCAGATCTATGCCGCCAAGGGCCTCGGCTTCGAGCTCGGCGGCTGGCTTTCGATCCACGGCACCACGGAACTGTTCGCCATCGCCATAGCGGGTGCTGCCGGCATGCGCATCGGCACCAGCATCGCCTTTCCCGGCGAGCTTACCCGTATGGCCGCCGCCGCCCGGGCCGGTCGCGTGGCGGCAACCGCCATGATCGGCGTCACGGTGATGCTGCTTTTTGCCGGACTGCTCGAAGGCATCGGCCGGCAGACGATCACCAGCGACGTCGCCCGCTACTCGATCGGCGGCGGCATGCTTGCCTTCTGGATCTGTTATTTCTACCTGTTCCGGATGGTGCGGCATGGCGACCGCTAGGACAGCAAAGGTCAAGGACCCGGCAGCGCTGATCCGCCCGCTGGTCACGCCGGAAGGCGTCGACCTCAGGGTCAAGCTGGCCGATGCCGGCACCCGGGCTTCCGGCTTCCTGCTCGACGTTGTGATCATCATCGTGGCGGCGGTCGTGGTCAGCCTCGTCGCGCTGTTCGGCCTTGGCGGGCTGGGCGTGCAGGACGCCGAACCGCTGTTCATCGTCTGGATCATCTTCATCTTCTTCCTGCGCAACGTCTATTTCATCGCCTTCGAGGCCGGCCGGCGGGCAGCCACGCCAGGCAAGCGCATGGTCGGCGTCAGGGTCGCGTCGCGCAGCGGCGCCGGCCTCACGCTCGACCAGGTCATCGCTCGCAACCTGATGCGCGAGATCGAGGTTTTCCTGCCGCTGTCGATCCTCGCCGCGCGCGCCAGCGCCGATGTCGCCGACACGCTGACGACCATCTTTGGGCTGGTGTGGGCGCTGCTGTTCTCGCTGTTCCCGCTCTTCAACCGCGACCGGTTGAGGATCGGCGACCTGCTCGCCGGCACCTGGGTGGTCGAGGCGCCGAAAGTGGCGCTGCTTGAGGATCTCTCGCTGCGCAAGGACCCGGTCGCCGCCCGCTTCCAGTTCAGCGCAGCACAGCTCGATACCTATGGCATCGCCGAATTGCAGAAGCTGGAAGAGGTGCTGCGCCGCGACGACTATTTCGCGCAGAAGGCGGTGGCGGAGACGATCAGCCGCAAGATCGGCGCCAGGGTCGAGCCGGTCGATTCAAAGGCCTTCCTCACCGCCTATTACGGCGAGCTTCGCGCGCATCTGGAACGCAAGCTGCTGCTGGGAAACCGCAAGGCGGATAAGTACGCGCGGTAGGTTGGAGCTCTCATTGTGTCCACTACGATCAGCCGAGCCGAGAGTGCCAGGATAGAAAGCGCAATTCAGGCAGCAGTCTCCGGGTCGTGGGAGGAATTTGCGAAACTGACCGACGAACCGTTTTCAAGCGAAGCATCGATGAAGGAGCAATTCGAAGATTCCTACCCCCGACTTCAGCAGGCCGGACGAAATTGGGAAATGACCTCAGGCATAGGTGTCGTGCCTGAGGATGGGACGCGCGTGATCACAGTCATGATCAAAGCGCCGCCCACCGTGGACATCGTCCTGACGCTGCACAGCACGAGCGATCAGGACGACAGCGCCATCAGCATCTGGACGTTCCATCAGCGGCTGAACCTGAATGATTTAGTCTAGCCCGCCTACCCCACCCACTTCTCGTAATCCGACACCAGCAGATGCAGCGGCGCGACGTCCTCGTCGATGTTGGAGAAGCGGCCGATCGGCTCGCGGAAGACGTTGTCGGTGAGGTCGTCATTGACGGTGGAAACCTCGCCGATCAGCACGTCCTTGCCCTCGGCCCAGAAGGCGTGCCAGACGCCGGGCAGAAGGGTGACGCTCTGGCCCGGGTCAAGCTTCAACAGGCCCCCGGCCGGCAATCTGGTGATGGTGCCGTCGACCGGCACCGAGACCTCGGCCTTGGGGTCGATGCCGCCGTCGCGGTCGTGCATGAACAGTTCGAGCACCAGCTTGCCGCCGCCGCGGTTGATGATGTCCTCGGCCTTGATGTTGTGGCGGTGCATCGGCGAGAGCTGATCCTTGCGCGAGATCATGATCTTCTCGGCATAGAGCATGCCCATGCCGAGCTTCATGTCCTCGTAGCGGCCGTTGCGCACCGTGAACAGGAACAGGCCAAGCTCGTCGAACTTCTCCTGGCCGTAGTCGGTGATGTCCCAGCCGAGGCGCGAGGTGAACACCGCCGAGGAATCGACCTTGCGCGACTTGGCTTCTTCCGGCGACCAATAGGCGAAGGGCGGCATGATGTAGCCGAAGTAGCGGATGAAGGCGTCGGCTTCGCGGATGATGTCGTTGATCTTGGAGCGCTTCATGGTCTTGCTTCCTCCCGGCCGCTGCTCGCTGAAATCTGCCCATCCGAATAGCCCAATGCCGGTCCGCTGTCGACGCAAACCCGCGCCTCTGGCCCCGTGACATCCGGCCGGATCGGGACCATAACCCAACCGGTCTCTTTCGATTTTTTCGCATGTCCTTGTTCCGAAACCGGTTCGCAATTTCGGGAGACAAGCCTTGAATGGTGATTTCATGCCCAGCATAGACGACCTCGACACGCCGGCGATCCTGATCGACGCGGCCCGCGCCGAAGCCAACATCAAAAAGGCGCAGGCGCATGCCGACGCGCATGGGCTGAAGCTTCGGCCGCACATCAAGACCCACAAGCTGCCCTATTGGGCGAAGAAGCAGGTCGCGGCCGGCGCCGTCGGTATCACCTGCCAGAAGATCGGCGAGGCCGAGGTGATGGCCGATGCCGGGCTGGAGGATATTTTCCTGCCCTACAACATCCTGGGACGCGCCAAGCTGGAGCGGCTCAAGGCACTTCACGGGCGCGTCACGCTCTCTGTGACAGCAGACAGCCATGAAACGCTGGAAGGGCTCGCCGCCACCTTCACCGACGCCGGCCATCCGCTCTCGGTGCTGGTCGAGTGCGACACCGGCATGGGCCGCTGCGGCGTGCAGAGTCCGGCCGAGGCGATTACGCTGGCCAAAGTAATCGATCAAGCGAAGGGCCTCTCCTTCGGCGGACTGATGACCTATCCGGCGGCGGGGCGCGCGGCGGAAGCCGACGCATGGCTGAAGACCGCGCGCGATGCGCTTGCGGCGGCCGGCCTCGAATGCAAGCGAATCTCCAGCGGCGGCACGCCGGATATGTGGCGCTCGGGCAAGGACAGTGTCGTCACCGAATACCGGCCCGGCACCTACATCTATCTCGACCGCTACCAGGTCGCCAAAGGCGTCGGCACGCTGGACGACTGCGCGCTGACGGTGCTCGCCACGGTGGTCAGCCACCCGACGGCGAGCCGGGCTATCCTCGACAGCGGCAGCAAGGCGCTGTCGTCCGATACGCTCGGGCTGCCGGAGTTCGGCGAGTTGCTCGGCGTGCCGGGCGCCCGCGTGACCGGATTGAGCGAGGAGCATGGCACCGTCACGCTGTCAGACGGGGC
>RXJA01000115.1 GCA_003963455.1 Hyphomicrobiales bacterium | reverse complement strand
CGGCGCGATACTGGCCGCGCACCGTCTGTTTCGGCGCTTCGTTGCCGTTGATGCGCTTCAGCGCCCGCAGCACCTTGAGCTTCTCGTCGCGCACGGCGTCGGCGTCCATCGAGGATGGCGTTTCCATGGCGACGAGGCAAAGCAGCTGCAGCATATGGTTCTGCACCATGTCGCGCAGCGCGCCGGCCTTGTCGTAGTAGGTGACGCGGTCCTCGAGGCCGACGGTCTCGGCGACGGTGATCTGCACATGGTCGATATGCGCCGAATTCCACAGCGGCTCGTAGAGCGCGTTGGCAAAGCGCAGCGCCATCAGGTTCTGCACCGTTTCCTTGCCGAGATAGTGGTCGATGCGGAAGATCTGGCCTTCGTCGAAAACCTCGCCGACCGTGTCGTTGAGCGCGCGCGCCGAGGCAAGGTCGCGTCCGATCGGCTTCTCCAGCACGATGCGCGAATTCGGCGTGATCAGCTTGTGCTCCCTGAGCTTGTGCGAGATATCGCCGAACAGCGCCGGCGCCACCGCGAGGTAGAAGGCGCGGATGCGGTCGCTGTCGCCGATTGCCTTCTTGAGCTTGTCGAAGCCTGTACCCGTGGTCGCGTCCGCCGAAACGTAAGAGAGGCGGGCGAGGAACGTGTCGAGTTCCTTCTGGTCGATATCGGCCGGCTTGACGTGGTCCGAAATCGCCTGCTTGGCGAAGGTCTGGAATTCGGCGTCGCTCATCTTGGCGCGCGATGTGCCGATAATGCGCGTCGGCTCGGAGAACTGATGGTCGCGCTGGCGATGATAGAGCGACGGCAGGAGCTTGCGTTCCGACAGGTCGCCGGTGCCGCCGAAGATGATGAAGTCGAAGGGATCGACAGGAATGATCTGGCTGGTCATGGTCAGTCCGATTTGATGCCGGATACCGGCAGCGGGGTTGGTATATTCTAATCGATTTAAATTTTCCAGTGCCATGGTGTCACAGGCAGGACCGATCGCTTGCTGTTGCGTCGGTCCACCTGTTTCCCCGACACTCGCGCCACCGGCAGGCTCGTCGGCAAGCCCTGGCTTCCGCCAGCGCGTTCGCGGTCGCAGCATAGAACGCGAATATGACGAAAGCCAATTCATGTCGCCCGTAAGCGGGCGGCGGTTCTGGGACGCCGGCATGCAACAAGATAAAGAGGTAAGGCGCGTCGCCAGAATCCGTTTCAGCGCGACGCGCCTTTGGGGATATTGCGGGCGGTCGGCCTCATCGCGATCCTTGCCGCACCGGCAGACAAGATGTCGGCTGCACACGAAACCACGAGATAATCCAATGAGCGGGAAAACCATGCGTCTGGAAAACAAGGTCGCCATCATCACCGGTGCAGCGTCGGGCTTCGGCGAAGGCATGGCGAAGCGCTTTGCCGAAGAAGGGGCTCGCGTGGTCGTTGCCGATCTCAACGCCAAGGGTGCCGAGCGGGTGGCCGAGGAGATCGGCGGCAACGCGATCTGGACCCAGACCGACGTGTCGCTGCGCTCCGAGTTCGACGAGATGATCTACGCTGCCAAGAGCGCCTTCGGCCGCATCGACATCATGGTCAACAATGCCGGCTTCACCCACCGCAACGGCGATATGCTGGGCGTTGACGAGGAAACCTTCGATCTGATCACCGCAGTCAACATGAAGGCGATCTACCATGCGGCGCTGGCCGTCGTGCCGATCATGGACCGGCAGGGCGGCGGCGTCATCCTGACCACGGCCTCGACGGCCGGGCTTCGGCCTCGGCCGGGACTGACCTGGTACAACGCCTCCAAGGGCTGGGCGATCACCGCCACCAAGTCGATGGCCGTCGAACTGGCGCCGAAGAACATCCGCGTCAACTGCCTCTGCCCGGTCGCCGGCGAGACCGGCATGCTGGAGAAATTCATGGGCGCCGACACGCCTGAAATCCGCGAGAAATTCCGTGCCTCGATCCCGCTCGGCCGGCTCTCGACCCCGCTCGACATCGCCAACGCGGCGCTGTGGCTGGCCTCGGACGAAGCAGCCTTCATCACCGGCGTGGCGCTGGAGGTCGACGGCGGCCGCTGTATTTGAGTTTGGCCGACCGGATGTGCGCGGCAGCAGTTTGACTCCGCCATTCACCGAAAGGCATAACCGCGCCTTGGCGGTTGTGGCAGGCGATGAAGGTTGATCTGCGGGAAGTCCGTAAAACTCTGGCGTGGCGGCTCAAGCTCTATCGGGCAAGACGCGGGCGTGCCAAAAGCCGGGCGACGTTCATAGGTATTACCGGAAGTTCCGGCAAGACAACGGCGGCGAGCCTGCTCGGCCATGTATTGGCCGGCCATGCCAGCGTTTACACGCAGGTTCTGGCCAACACCATGAAGCTGTTGGTCAGCTCTCTGTCCAGGCGCATGAACAAGGCCGGCGGTGTCGACTACGTCGTCTTCGAAGCCGCCGCCTTTGGCCCGGGCACGATCCGCCCGATGGCCGAATTGCTCCGGCCGAATGTGGCCGTCGTCACCATGGTCCGGCTGGAGCATCTTTCCAGTTTCCGGACGCTGGAAAATGTCGCCGGCGAAAAGAGCAATCTTGTCCGCGCGCTGGAACCGGGCGGCCTGGCGGTTCTCAACGCCGATGATCCGCATGTGCTGGCCATGGCTTCGGCGAGCAGTAGCCGGTCGGTCACATTCGGCACGTCGGAACAGGCGGACTACCGTGTCGACGACATCCATGCCGCCTATCCAGAGCTTCTGCGATTTTCACTGCATTGGCGCGGCAATGTCCTGCCCCTCGAAACGCCCTTTCCGGGAGAGCACTTCTGGTTGCCGACGGCCGCCGCCGCCGCAACGGCGCTCGAGCTGGGGGTGCCACCGCAAATCGTCAAGGAACGGGTCGCAACATTCCAGCCGCTGGAAAATCGCGGCCAGGTGATCATTGCCGAAAACGGGCCGCATTTCATCGTGGATGCCGCCAAGGCGCCCTGGCATTCTCTCTATCTTGCCTTTGACGCGGTGGCCAAATCGACGTTCGGCCGCAAGCGGATCGTTCTTGGGCAATTGTCGGACTTTGGCGGTTCGAACGCGAAATATGCCTATGCTTACAAAGTCGCGCGCGAGATTGCCGACCAGGTGATCTATGTCGGCGACCACGCCCATCGTTCGAAGGCGAGCCAGGCCGATCGAGACAGCGGACGCTTGATCCAACTGCGGACGGCAAAGGAGGCATCGGACTATGTCAGGCAGACTGGCACGCCCGGCGAACTGATCCTGCTCAAGAGTTCTTCAAACCTTCACCTCGAGCGTGTCGCCCTTGCCTGGACGCAGGATGTCCAATGCTGGGTGCCGGTTTGCGGCAAACGCGAGGGATGCGAGCAGTGCGGCCTGTTTGGCGTTCCGTTCGATCGGCACCGCGAGTTTGTGGCGCGACGCAAATCGCATCGTCGCAGGCAGAAGCTGCTCCGGGTTTTCCGTCGCTAGGCAATTTGAGAGAAAGTATGAGCGGTTGGTCTCGACGATTTCGCCGTCGCCCTCCGTCCGGAACTGGAGCGGCTACCGTTGGACGGTGAAACGGCCTCAGGCTGCGGTCGCCGTGCCCGTTTGACTTCGCAATTTCGCGCAAAGCATAGTGGAGCAGGGCTGGATGCTGGCGGGCTATGCAGTTGGGATTGCGAAAAATTCGCAGGGACCTGGGGTGGCGACTGCGATGGCAGCAGGCGCGTTGGGCGCGCGCGCGAAGCAAGGCAATATTTGTCGGCGTCACCGGCAGTTCCGGCAAATCGACCTCGGCGAGCCTGCTCGGACATATCATGGGCGCCAAGGGCAAGGTGCACATGCAGGTGGAGGCCAACACCATCGTGGCGCTGGTTCGCACGCTCTACAAGCGTCTGCGGCGGTCCGGCAAAGTCGACTACGTCGTTTTCGAAGCCGGCGCTTCCGACTTTGGCACGATCGAAACCATGGCGCAGATGCTGAGGCCGGACGTCGCGCTGGTCACGATGATCCGGCTGGAGCACGTCGGCAAGTTCAGGACGCTGGAGGCCGTGGCGCAGGAAAAAAGGGCCCTGGTCGATGCGCTGAGGCCGGACGGGATCGCGGTGCTCAATTGCGACGATCCGCTGGTGCTCGCCATGGCGTCCGGCGCGAAATGCCGAATTGCCACCTTCGGTCAGTCCGAAGACGCGGACTACCGGGTCACTGATGTCCATGCCGCATATCCCGAACTGCTGCGATTTTCACTTCACTGGCGCGGCGGCGTGCTGGACGTTCGAACACCGTTTCCCGGGGAGCAATTCTGGTTGCCGACCGCAGCGGCGATTGCCGCAGCGTTGGAGCTTGGCGTCCCGCCTGAGAAGGTTGCTGCAAGGGTGGCGTCGTTCGAACCCCTGCCGAACCGTTGCAAGGTGGAAGCTATCGAAGGTGGCCCGCTATTCTTCGTCGACACGGCCAAGGCGCCCTGGCACTCGCTTCACATCGCCCTTGATATGATGGCGAAAGCCGAGGCCGCGCGTAAGCGCATCGTGCTCGGACAGATTTCCGACTACGCCGGTTCGTCGAGGAAATACGGCACGGCTTACGGCATCGCGCGCAACATCGCCGACGAGGTCATCTACACCGGCGACAATGCCCATCGCTCTCGCGCCAGCCAGGCCGACCGCGACAGCGGCCGTTTCGTCGAGCTTCGTACCCCGAAGGAAGTCTCGGACCATATCAGGCGGACGGCCGTTCCCGGGGAACTGATCCTGCTCAAGAGCTCGTCCAACCTCCATCTGGAGAGGATAGCGCTGGCCTGGACGCACGAGGTCAGATGCTGGATTCCGGCATGCGGCAAGAAAGAGAGCTGCCAGGCTTGCGGCCTCTACGAGGTGCCGTTCGAGGAGCACGAGTCCTTCATCGCAAGTCGCAGGCTTGAGCGTAGAAGACGTCGCTTCGGTTGGCTGCTTGGCGGATTGAGTCTCACGCGCCGGTCTTGACGTAGCTTTTGTAGACCCAGCCGTGCTTGCCGTTATAGACGATCTCGCACCATTGCTTGCAATTCATCACCTGCACTGATGCCTTGGCCGGCACCGTCGCGATTGCGGATGCACCCTTCTTCGGCCCGGAGCGCATCGTCACGGCCCTCAAAATGCGTCCGTTGGCGGCCGCGCCGACTTTCTGAGGTTTCGGCTTGGCGTTGTCCGTCGCAGCCGGCTCGGCGTCGGGAACCTGCGGCTTGGCTTCGGGAATGGCGGCGGTTTGGGCGCCGTCCATCTTGTCGGCCGGTGTCTTCGCGGCCGCCGGCGTTTCGCTCGCGGGCGCGGCAACCTGGGACAGCGCGTCCGAAGCGTCGTTCTCGGCAGCGGGCTCGGCGAAGGCCGTATCGACTGGCTGCGCGGAACTCGGCTCCGCGGCCTGCTCGGATGGAGCCGGTTGGTCTCCGGCCTTGTCCGGCTGGGTCTTGGAGTCGGACGCCGTCCAGCGCGGGCTGCTTGACGCCAGCGCCGGGATGCTGGCTTCGCGAGGCACCGGCGCCGGCGAGACCGCGTCCGCCTTGCGGGCGGCCTGCGGTGCCGCCGCCACGCTGACCGCCGCCGCTGGCGCGATCTTCGTGGTCTTCACCGGAATTGTTGGAACGCTCTGCTCGGCACTGGCCGCGGCCACTTGCCGGCCGCTGCCCGGAATGGATAGCCATAGCGCCACCGCGGCCACGCCGAGCAGCGCTGCGGTGCCCACCGCCGCAATGACCAGATGCGCGTTCGACTGCACCTTCTGCCAGAAGGATGGCCGTACGTCATATCCGAACTGCATTGTAAAGCGCTGCCGTTCCGGCGTGCCGAAACTGAAGGGCTCGTTCACTCAAACCACCTCCAACAAGCGGGCCGACGTTCTTTCAATCTTTGCCGCGAGGGTTGGCATCGATCGGCATCGGTCCCGAAATCACTGCGGACAGATCCGCGAAAGTCCCCGGATTGTCGCCCAGAATGGCATCTTTCGCCGGTGATTATGGCATGAGTGAGCCATTTTGCGAAATTCCGCGCGCCTGTTAAGGCCTCCGCAACCTGCCGCGTGCAAGCCGCCTGCGTCGAATCGGCCATTCCGGCCGGGCGGCCAGCCTTTAGATCCTGTCGCGCAACGCGAACCAGCTGAGTGCGAGAAACAAGAGCGGCGCGCGAAAGCGGCGGCCGCCTGGGAAGGCCGGAATCTTCAGGTCTTCGATCGGTTTCAGGCGGTCGCGGTTGCCAGTTACGATCTCGGCGTAGAGCTTGCCGAAGAAGTTCGACAGCATGACGCCGTGGCCGGAATAACCGCCTATCGAAATCACATTCGGCATCACTTCGCGCACGAACGGCTTTCTCGGCATCGTGATGCCGACATAACCGCCCCAGCCATGCGTGATCTCGACATCCTTCAGGTCCGGATAGAGTTCGGCGATCTGTCTACGGATATGGATATGGATGTCCTTCGGATCGTTGACAGCGTAGACTTCGCGGCCGCCGAACAACAGCCGGCCGTCTTTCGACTTGCGGAAATAACGCACCACGAAGCGGGAATCGTCGGCGGACTCGCCGCCCGGCAGCACTTTGGAAGCAGCGCCGAGCGGCACGGTCGCGCCGATGAAAGAACCGATCGGCATGATATGCGCCGCGCTCACCGGCTCGAGGTTGCCGCCATAGGCATTGACCGCGATCAGGCATTTGTCGGCCGTGATCTTGCCCTTGCGCGTTGTGACCGTCACCTTGCCGCCATTGGAAATGATGCCGATGGACGGCGTCTGCTCGAAGAGATGCGCGCCCGCCGCCGCCGCGACTTTCGCCGTGCCGATCACCAGCTTCAGCGGATGGATGTGACCGGTACCGATGTCACGGGCGCCGCCGAAGTAGCGTGTCGACCCCAACCGTTCCGCGGTCTCCGCCTGGTCCATGAAGCTGACATGCGGATAGCCGAAGCGGCTCGCCATGATCTCGGCGTGGCGCTTGTAGTCGTCGACGTAGCGCATCTTGTGCGCCACGGAAAGCTGGCCCGGCATATAGTCGATGTCGATCGCGTTGCTGGCGGCGAAGTCGAACAGATGGGCCTTGGCTTCCTCGGCCATGTCGAACAGCGCCTTGGCACGGGAAAGGCCATACTCGAACTCCAACTCCTCGGCCCAGGCGCGCTGGCCGGTGCCGAGCTGGCCGCCATTGCGCCCCGACGCGCCGTCGCCGAAGCGATAGGCTTCGATCAGCACGACATTCGTGCCTGACTTTGCGAGATGGGCCGCGGCCGACAACCCCGTAAAGCCGCCGCCTATGATGACGACATCGCAGGTCCGCTCACCGTCAAGCGAAGGATACTCGGGGCGAGGCCCAACCGTGTCTTCGTACCAGGAGCGGCCGGGGGAAATCGGAGATTGGTAATTCATGATCGATCAAACGTTCAGCAGCAGATATTCCCGCTCCCACGGGCTGATCACTTCCATGAATGTTTCGAACTCGGCGCGTTTGATCGCCGCGTAGGTGGCGGCGAATGACTTGCCGAGGAGAGTGCAGAGTTCCTCGTCGGCCTCGAACAGGTCGACCGCTTCCAGCAAGCTGCGAGGCAGATCGATCTCGTCGGCGTTGGCCGTGGTCAGCACTGGCGGCTCGGCCTTGATCTTCCTGGTCATGCCGATCAGCCCGCAGGCAAGCGACGCCGCCAGCGCCAGATAGGGGTTGGCGTCCGAGGATGGGATGCGGTTTTCGACGCGTCTCGCCGCCGGATCGGAGCGCGGCACGCGAAAGGCCGTCGTGCGGTTGTCATATCCCCATTTGTTGTTGACCGGAGCCGAGGCCTGCTGCGTCAGCCGGCGGTAGGAATTGACGTAAGGCGCGAACATCACCAGCGCGTTCGGCACATGCGTCTGCATGCCGCCGATGAAGTGGAAGAAGGCGTCTGTCTCGGAGCCGTCCTCGGCCGAGAAGATGTTCTTGCCGGTCTTCTTGTCGACCACGGACTGGTGGATATGCATGGCCGAGCCGGGCTGGCCCTGGATCGGCTTGGCCATGAAGGTGGCGTAGATCTCGTGCTTCAGCGCCGCTTCGCGGATGGTGCGCTTGAACATGAACACCTGGTCGGCGAGTTCGATCGGGTTGCCGTGGCGCAGGTTGATCTCGAGCTGGCCGGCGCCTTCCTCATGGATCAGTGTGTCGATCTCCAGGCCCTGCCGTTCGGAGAAATGGTAGATGTCGTCGATCAACTCGTCGAACTCGTTGACGCCGGCGATCGAATAGCCGGCGCCGCCGCCGATCGGCCGGCCCGAGCGTCCGACCGGCGGCGTCAGCGGATAGTCCGGATCGGGGTTCTTGCGCACCAGATAGAATTCGATCTCGGGCGCCACGACCGGCTTCAGCCCGCGCTCGTCATAGGCGGCGAGCACGCGCTTCAGGACGTTGCGCGGCGTGAATTCGACCGAACGGCCGTCCTGGTGCACGAGATCACAGATGACCGCCGCCGTCGGATCTTCTTCCCAGGGCACGACGGTGAGCGTCGACAGATCGGGGAGCAGCTTCAGGTCGCCGTCATCCTCCGGATAGTGGAAGCCGTTGCCGTCTTCCGGATAGCCGCCGGAGATCGTCGTCATGAACACGGCCGAAGGCAGCGCCAGCGAAGTATTGGAGGTGAATTTCTTCGACGGCATCATCTTGCCGCGAGCGACGCCCGCCTGGTCGGGCGTGATGCATTCGATGTCCTCGATGCCGCGCCATTCGAGCCAGGCGCTGGCTTCCTTCCAGTTCTTCACACCGCGTTCATTCTTCAGGAAGGCAGGCGTGCGGGCGCGTCCCCCCCGGCTTGACGGACGGACTTCCTTTTTTTCAGGCGGCATCATTCACCAGATTGTGTTTGCGGATTTCGAAGTATAGCCGGGCGCCATGGGGGAAGGGAAGGGGAGGCGCCGGACCCTTGGCAGGGGCCATTTCCTCGGGGCACGGGCCTACGGCTTTTGCTTGTCGGTCGCGTCGAGCCAGCGCAACAGCGCCGCCGCATAGAATTTGCGCCAGCCGCGTTGCGGCGTCGACAGGAACCAGGACTGGCGTATGTCCCAGCTGTCGCCGGCCAGGTCGCGCAGCCTGGTGTTGATGATCCCTTTTCCTGAAAGTGGATAGACGGAGAACTCCGAGAAATGGATGTCGCGGTCGATCTCGTAGAAGTCGCACCGCATGTGGTCGAACGGCGCCGTCAGTCGTTCCGCGATCTCGCGCATCTTCAGGAACGATGGCGGCAGATCGATCTTTACCCATTGGCTGCCGCTGCCCGGCGGCACCGGTGCATAGTTCCCGTCACGATCGAAGTGACTTTTCAGCTCGCTGCCCTGTCCGTCACGTCGCGCGGCGTAGACGTAAGCCGTCTTTCCGTTCGAGACATGGAACTTGTACTCCAGCGGAACCGGCACCTCATCCTGGATGAGCATCTCCTCGACGAAGATGAGCCGCCTCGCGCCCTTATAGGCCCACTCGCCGAATTTCCTGCCGTAGCGACGGCGCATCCACCGCGCTGTTCGCCTCGAAAGCTTCGCCATGTCCACGTCGCCGTCGCGGATCATCATGTTCCAACGGCAGCCGTGATTGGCCTTCACCACGACATTTCCGGCCAGCAGCGCCGGCGGTATCCGCGTCGCGTCGCGCCCGCTCCACAGCACTTTCGCGGTCTTGAGTTCCGGGCATATCGACAGGGCATATTCCTTCGACGCGAGCTTGTCGCATGCGGTGGCGTAGAGGGGATTATGGTCGAATATCTTGCGCCACAGGAACTTGTCGACATACGAAGTTGGTCGAACAGGATCAGGAAAGACGCCGCTGTGATCGTAGGTTCTTTTCCAGATCAACGGATGGCGAAGGAGGCACCAGGCCATCGTCGCGGCCAGGATCGCGCGGTCGGCCAGGCTCGTCGCCATCAGTCTTCACGTGCGCGCATGGCGGCGGCGTCAGGCCGGAAGCGGACAAACACATCGCGGGTCATGTTGCGCGACACGCGGGTGCGGCCGACGACCTCCAGCCGCGGATCAAGCGTCTCTTCCGCCCGCTCCGACCACAAGCGGGCCAGCGAGTACGGTTCCCACAGAACGAGCTGGAGGTCGGGCGGGGCCGTATCCGCGATGCGGGACACGACGCCTGCCTTGGGCGAAACCATGCTGGCGACATAGACCATCTGGGCGCCTCGATAGTCGTAGTCGCGCCCATTGCAGAATTCGGCGTGGCAGCGCGTGTAGCCGAGTTTGGCGGCGAGAATATTCGCTGTCTCGACCGCGTCCGGCACGATGTCCAGGCCGATTATCTCGGGAACCGTCGTCTGATCGTGGATGCGAAGCATGGTGAACGGGCGGCCGCCGCAGCCGACCATCACCGCGCGCCTGCACCTGCTGAAATCGACATGTTCGAAGACCTCATCGAGGCGTGTATAGGCGTCTTTCGAGGACATGACGCCGATCGTCGTCTTTTCCGCGGCTATTTGCCCGAACGAAACCGGCTCCTTCACGTCCAGCATCTGCCTGATTTCAGCGACGTCCTGCGCATGGACCATTTCGATGAAGGCTTGCGTAAGCATGGGGCGGTAGGAGAACAGCTCCGGATGGCTGTCGAGCAGCGCTTCGCCCGCCTCATGACCCATGGCGAGGCCGATATCGCGAATGCCATTTATCAGTTCTGTCGACGTGCGCTGACGGACGCCCGCAATGAAGCTCTCCAGCTCGTCTTTCCACGTATTCAGCATGCACCCCCGCGCTTCGCCGATCCCTAGCTAGCAGTGGCGGGCGAACGCGTCTACACCACTGGCTCGTGAGGAGGATGACGTGGCGATGTCCGCTCTTACCACAATCGGCTTCGATGCCGACGACACGCTGTGGCAGAACGAGCAGTTCTTCCGCATGACCGAGAAGCGCTTCGCTGCCCTGTTGGCCGGGCATGGCGACCATGAGCATATCGCGGCGAGGCTTCTCGAGGCGGAGCGGCGCAATCTCGCCTTCTACGGCTTCGGCATCAAGGGCTTCACCCTGTCGATGATCGAGACAGCCATCGCGATCACCGACGGTGACGTGCCTGGTTCGGTCATTGGCGAAATCCTGGCTGCGGGCCGCGAGATGCTCAGCCATCCGATCGAGCCGCTGCCGCATGCGCGCGAGACGGTCGAAAAGCTGGCTGGCTCCTACCATTTGGTGCTGATCACGAAGGGCGATCTCTTCGACCAGGAACGCAAGCTTGCGCAGTCGGGAATGGGTGATCTGTTCGATGCCGTCGAGATCGTGAGCGACAAGAGCGCCGCCACCTATGCCCGTATCTTCAGCCGCTACGGCGACGGGCCGCACAAGAGCATGATGGTAGGCAACTCGCTGAAATCGGACGTGGTTCCGGCCATCGACGCGGGCGGTTGGGGCATCTATGTCCCGCATGAATTGACCTGGGCGGCCGAGCACGCCGAGGCGCCGGTCGCGGCGCCGCGTTTCCGGCAGATTGCCGACCTCGGCGAGTTGCCGAGCCTTGTCGAGGCTATCGCAAAGGACGGCTGAACGCCGTCCAGAGCAATTCCAGGAAAGAAGTGCGTAGCGGTCGGGTTCGGCGCCTTCGCCGTAACCTTCCGTCCGGAGTTGCGTGAAAGTTAGAGCAGGTCAGCGATTCTATCGAACGCTGAACTGCTCTTGCCTAACCGCGGCCGATCAGGCGGTCGACCACCGGTTGCAGTCTCTCGGGCGTGATCGGCTTGGCCACCACCGCATCGACCACGCTCGACAGGCCGAGGCTCTCGGCTGTGCCATTCCTGGTTGAGAGCAGGATCACCGCGGGCAGCGGTCTGCCCGAGGCGCGCCGCAGGGCGTCGATGGCCGCCATGAGCCGGTCGCAATCCTTGTTGTCCGGTCCGCCATCGAGAATGACGGCGCCGGGCAAATGCCCGGCCAGCGTCTTCTCGGCGGTCTCGGGCGGCTCAGAGATCGGCTTCAATCCCGATTTCTCAACGATTTTCGACACCACGACCCGGTTGATCGACGATTTGCCCACGACGAGCACCTTGGAAAAGTCCGCCGCCACCGTGCCGGCGCGGGCTGCCGGTTTCAGGTGCTTCTCGGAATCGTTGCGATCGGCGGGACACATTGGCGGGCGGGCACTCTGGTTCAATGCAGGGTTGAAACCTGAGGCAGAATTGGTTGAGATCGCGGCCGGTGTCAAGCTGAAATGGTCGAGATGGAAAATATAGCAAGAAATTCTGGAATTCAGCGCAAGTCGTATCCCTCGGTGGCGAAGGCAAGTTGAAAAAATGCGATAGTCTCCCGAGCGTATAGCGCGCGGGAGACATTCGCCGAGACTGTTGACGTTACGTCAGGTATGGCTCTGGTGGGTAACGATGACCGGGATCAAAAGGTCGCCCCAGTTGCCGTCGCCGCCATGGTGCCTGGCCGAGCGCACCAGCTCCACCGAGACGCCGGCCTCGACTGCCTTCATGACCGACTGGTTGAGCCTGTGCAGATCGTTGGCGAGCATGCGGATCGTCGCCTGCTGATCGACGCTCATCGCGCTCGATTGCTCTTCCGCCCTTTCCTTGACGCGGCTTATCGATGCCATTGGTCTTCTCCTTGATGTGGATGCCCTGCGGGCGTTTCCTCTGGTTGTTATCCGTTACTCGGCCGCCGGCCTGAACTGGGCGTGCTCGGTCGATTCATGCATGGCGGTGGTCGAAGACTGGCCACCGGTGATCGCCATCGACACGGCGTCGAAATAGCCGGTGCCGACCTCGCGCTGATGCTTGGTCGCGGTGTAGCCGTTGGCTTCCGCCGCGAACTCGGCCTGCTGCAGTTCCGAATAGGCCGCCATCTGGCGGTCCTTGTAGCCGCGGGCCAGTTCGAACATGCCGAAGTTCAGCTGGTGGAAGCCGGCGAGCGTGATGAACTGGAACTTGTAGCCCATCGCGCCAAGCTCCTTCTGGAACTTCGCGATCGTCGCGTCGTCGAGGTTCTTCTTCCAGTTGAACGACGGCGAGCAATTGTAGGCGAGCAGCTTGCCCGGATGATGCTTGTGCACGCCCTCCGCGAACTTCCTGGCCTGCGCCAGATCCGGCTTCGAGGTTTCGCACCAGATCAGGTCGGCATGCGGCGCATAGGCGATGGCGCGCGCGATGCAAGGCTCGATGCCGTTGCGCACATTGTAGAAGCCCTCGACCGTTCGGCCGGCGTCGTAGTCGACGAAAGGCCGGTCGCGCTCGTCGATATCGGAGGTCAGGAGCTTCGCCGCTTCCGCGTCGGTGCGCGCCACGACCAGCGTCGGCGTGCCCATCACGTCGGCCGCGAGGCGCGCCGCGTTGAGGTTGCGGATATGCGCCGCGGTCGGGATCAGCACCTTACCGCCGAGATGACCGCACTTCTTCTCCGACGCCAGCTGGTCCTCATAGTGGACGCCCGCGGCGCCGGCCTCGATGAAGGCCTTCATGATCTCGAAGGCGTTGAGCGGGCCGCCGAAGCCGGCTTCGGCATCGGCGACGATCGGGGCGAACCAGGTGTCGACCGAAAGCCCGTTGCCCTCGGATGTCTCGATCTGGTCGGCGCGCTGCAATGTGCGGTTGATGCGCTTGACGAGTTCCGGCGCCGCGTTGGCCGGGTAGAGCGACTGGTCCGGATACATGGCCGAGGCGGTGTTGGCGTCGGCGGCCACCTGCCAGCCCGAGAGATAGATCGCCTTCAGCCCGGCGCGAACCTGCTGCATGGCCTGGTTGCCGGACATCGCGCCGAGCGCATTGACGAAATCCTCCTCGTGGATGAGCTTCCACAGCCGGTTCGCGCCCATCTCGGCCAGCGTCTGGCGAATTTGCACGGAACCGCGCAGCCGCTTCACATCCTCTGGCGAGTAGGGGCGCTCGATGCCGTCGAAACGGCCTTCCGGCGCGGAGGGGACGAGGTTGTAAAAATCAGTCATTGGTCACTCCGGATCGTTTGACAACTGCTTCAGCGCTGCGCCGCAAGGCCATATCTCGCAACGTCTGCGTATGACGTCATTTACATTGCAGCGCGAAACGCGCCTAGGAAAACCGCCGTTTTGGGCAAGAAATAAAGGAAAAGCTGTGTTGCCATTGACAGCTCGGCTCTGTAAATTTGTCATGATTGTAAAAGCGGCGTAGCGGGCGCCGGGTTCGATATCGATGTAAATTCTTGTCAAGGATGGCAGGCATGGCCGACCAGAAGATCTTTGCCGGGCCGCGGCTGCGCCGGCTGCGCAACGCCAGGGGCCTGACCCAGACGGCAATGGCCGAGGGGCTGGGCATCTCGCCTTCCTATCTGAACCTGATCGAGCGCAACCAGCGGCCGCTGACGGTGCAGCTCATCCTCAAGCTGGCCTCCGCCTACAAGGTCGACCCGCATGAATTGCAGGGAGAGACCAAAGGCTCGATCGCGGCCTTGCGCGAAGCGTTCAGCGATCCGCTTCTTGCCGGCGAACTGCCAGGCGATCAGGAACTGATAGACCTCGCCGAGACGGCGCCGAACGCCTCGGCGGCGATGGTGAAACTCTATCGCGCCTATCGCGAGCAGGCCGAGCGTCTCTCCGATCTCAACCAGCTTCTGGCAAGGGAGGGCAGGGCGACGGCGCTGTCCGGCAAGCGCCTGCCCGTCGATGAAGTCCACGAGGTGTTCGAGCGCCGGCCGAACCATTTTGCTTCGCTGGAAGAGGAGGCGGAGGCTTTCACCTCGGTCCTCGAGCCGGGCGATGATCTGTTTGGCGCGCTGAAGGTCTGGTTGAGGCGCGAGCACGGCATCGTCGTCAAGGTGCTGCCGGTCGCCACCATGCCCAACTGGCGCCGCCGCTACGACCGCCATTCGCAGCGCCTGTTCCTGTCCGAGCGGCTGTCGCCCTTCGACCAGTTGCGCGAGGTCGCCATGGAAGCGAGCCTGATGCGCATGTCGGTGGCCGTCGCGGGCGAGATCCAGGCGTTGAAGCTCGACACCGACGAGGCGCGCCGGCTCGCCCGCTTCGAACTCGGCCGCTATGCCGCGCACGCGCTGATGATGCCCTATCAGGCTTTCCATGCGGCCGCCGTTCGCGCCCGATACGACATCGACGTCTTGCGCTCCCGTTTCGGCGTCTCTTTCGAACAGGCGGCCAACCGGCTCACCATGCTGCAGCGGCAGGGTGCATCGGGCGTGCCGTTCTTCATGCTGGAAGTCGACAATGCCGGCAACCGCTTCCGCAAGGCCGGCAGCCAGGGTTACCCTCAAAGCCGCTTCGGCGGTGGCTGTCCCAAGCTTCCGGTCCATGCGGCTTTCTCGCAGCCGGGCCAGATCCTGGTCGAGGCGGTGGAAATGCCCGATGGCGCCGAGTTTCTGTGCATCGCCCGCACGCTGGAAGGCCCGCAAGGCGCCTTCTCCGAACGGCCGCGTCGCACCGCGCTTCTGCTCGGTTGCGATATCGGCTTCCGCGACGAGATCGTCTATGGCGCGGCGCTGCCGGCCGGAGCCGCCGGCAAGTCCGGGCAAGGCTTCGCCACGCCGGTTGGCCCCGCCTGCCGGCTTTGCGAGCGCGCCGGCTGCCTGGCGCGCGCCGAGCCGCCGGTGACGCGCCCGCTTGGCCTCGACGAGATGGTGACCGGCCTCAGCGCCTTCGATTTTCAGGGATGATACGTCGCCTGAGCCTGCATTGGTGTGGGTCTGGCTACGTCAGAGTGAATCGCAGCGAGGTTGTCCCACATTTGAGCGAATGCTGGATCACGCATGGCTCTCTACTTTGCGCTACACGATTGAGACACATTCCCGTCGTTTGAGACACAGAATCCCTGTTGTCCTTGGTGCATCGTGTCGAACGCAACTCGCTGACAGCCATGTCCATGACCGATACCGCCCCGTCGCCCGCCGCCTTGCCAGCCGTCTCGCCGCGCGAGGAGCGGATTGGCATGCTCCTGGTCTTCCTGTCAGCGCTCATGTGGAGCTTCGGCGGCACCATCGCCCGTTTCATTCATGTCGGCGACAGCTGGACCGTGGTGTTCTGGCGCTCGCTCTGGGCCGTGGCCTTCCTCATCGCGTTCATGCTCTGGCGCGATGGTTGGCGCGGCACCCTGAAGCTCTTTCGGCACATGGGTCTGCCCGGTCTTGGCGTCGCCTTCTGCTTCGCCACGGCCTCGACCAGCTTCGTGGTGGCGCTTGCCTACACCACGGTCGCCAACATCCTCCTGATGCAGGCGGGCGTGCCGCTGCTTGCGGCGCTCCTTGCCTGGCTCCTGTTTCGCGAAAGGGTAGGCCCGGCCACCTGGGTCGCGATCGCCGCGGTCATCACCGGCGTCGCCATCATGGTCTCCGAATCCCTGGACGGCGCGGTCTCGCCGATCGGCGACGGCCTGGCGCTGCTGATCGCGGTGATGTTCTCGACGGCGACCGTGATAACCCGGCGCTTTGCCCATGTACGTATGGTGCCAGCCAATTGTCTTGCGGCGCTGCTCGCCGGCGCCTTCGCCGCTTCACAGGCATCGGCGTTCGCGGTTTCGGGGCGGGATATGGGTTTCCTGTTCGCCTTCGGCGTCATCAATCTGGGCGTCGGCCTCGCCTTCTTCGCCATGGGCGCCCGGCTGGTGCCGGCGGCGATCGCGGCGCTGCTTGGCACTTTCGAGCCGATCCTTGGACCGATCTGGGTCTGGCTCGTCCATTCCGAGGTGCCGTCGGTGCGCACCATCATCGGCGGCGCGGTGGTGGTCACGGCGCTGCTCGTCCATATCGGCCTGGAGTTCAAGCGTCAGACGCGGCCGGCGCGTCCCGGCATCACAGGCCTTCCATCACCCAATTGACGTCAATGCATGTCGCCCAAAAGTGCGCAGCGGTTTTGGGAGAACGACATGCATCAAAACAAAGACCTAAAGCGCGTCGCCTGAATCCGTTTCAGTGCGACGCGCTTTAGGCAGCCTTCCCCATTGACAACCCAGTTGCCGGGCGGGCAGGCTGCGACCACGGCAACAACAAGACAGGCGTATCTTGCCAAGTGTCTCCGCCGGCCCGTTCGGGACCGGAAAGCATCGTCATAGCTCTCAATACGCCGCGGTGAATGCCGCTGACGCCGCCCGGGTGCCTCGCCAGGGAGGTTGGAGCGTCTCGAACCTTGATGCCGTGATCGAGCCTGGCGTGGACAGTTCACGCTTGTCGCTCTCCGGAAAGCTCAATAGTCTGAAACCAACGCCGCCCCGCCATATCGCGACGAGCCGGCGAGGGAACACTCACCAAAGGAGAACACCATGATCCGCAAAGCGCTATGGCTTTCGGCGACGTCGGCATTTCTGACGCTTTTCACCCTAAGCGGCCATGCCGAGGACCGCGTCGTCAATGTCTACAACTGGTCGGACTACATCGACAGCTCGATCATCGACGACTTCACCAAGAAGACCGGCATCAAGGTGGTCTACGACACCTTCGATTCCAACGAGATCCTGGAGACCAAGCTGCTTGCCGGCGGCAGCGGCTATGACGTGGTCGTGCCGAGCGCCAACTTCCTGTCGCGCCAGATCCAGGCCGGCGTGTTCCAGAAGCTCGACAAGTCGAAGCTGCCCAACATCTCCAACATGTGGGACGTCATTACCGAGCGCACCGCCAAATACGATCCGGGCAACGAATATTCGGTCAACTACATGTGGGGCACCGTCGGCCTCGGCTATAACGTCAAGAAGGTGCAGGCAGCGCTCGGCACCGACAAGATCGACAGCTGGGACGTGTTCTTCAACCCGGACAGCCTGGCCAAGCTGAAGGATTGCGGCGTCTATGTGCTGGATTCACCGGCCGACATCATTCCGGCGGCGCTGAAATATCTCGGCCTCGACCCGAACAGCACCTCGCCCGACGACATCGCCAAGGCCGAGGAAGCGCTGCTCAAGGTCCGGCCCTATATCCGCAAGTTCCATTCGTCGGAATACATCAATGCTCTGGCCAACGGCGATATCTGCCTGGCGGTCGGCTGGTCGGGCGACGTCTTCCAGGCGCGCAATCGCGCCGAGGAAGCCAAGCAGGGCGTCGAGATCGGCTATTCGGTGCCGAAGGAAGGCGCCCAGATGTGGTTCGATCAGATGGCGATCCCTGCCGATGCGCCGCATACCGCGGAAGCGCTTGAGTTCATCAACTACATGATGACGCCGGAAGTCATCGCCAAGTCGTCGAACTACGTGCTCTACGCCAACGGGAACAAGGCCTCGCAGCAGTTCGTCGACAAGGCCCTGCTGGAAGACACCTCGGTCTATCCGGACGAGGAGACGACCAAGAAGCTTTACACCGTGCTGCCATACGATCCCAAGACACAGCGCATCATCACGCGCACCTGGACAAAGATCGTCACCGGCCAGTAAGCATCAAGACACGACCCCGGCAGCCAACTGCCGGGGTCGCTTTCTTTTGGGGAAAACTTAAAAAGTAACGGAGTGGGGATCATGAAATCGCTTGGCAGCATCCGCAGGGATTTCGCGCCATGGAATGACCCGAACGCCAAGCCATACATCCAGTTCGACAAGGTCACGAAAAAGTTCGGCGACTTCACAGCCGTCAACAATCTGTCGCTCACCATTTTCGAGCGCGAGTTCTTCGCGCTGCTGGGCGCGTCCGGCTGCGGCAAGTCGACCCTGCTCAGGATGCTCGCCGGCTTCGAGGAGCCGTCGGCGGGCCGCATCCTTCTCGACGGGCAGGATCTGCGCGGCATCCCGCCGTACAAGCGGCCTGTCAACATGATGTTCCAGTCCTACGCGCTGTTCCCGCATATGACGGTGGAGAAGAACATCGCCTTCGGCCTCAAGCAGGAAGGCATGCCGGGACCCGACATCGAAAAGCGCGTCGCCGAGATGCTGAAGCTCGTCAAACTCGAGCAGTTCGCCAAGCGCAAGCCGCATCAGCTCTCGGGCGGCCAGCGCCAGCGCGTGGCGCTCGCGCGCTCGGTCGCCAAGCGGCCCAAGGTCCTGCTGCTCGATGAGCCGCTGGGCGCGCTCGACAAGAAGCTGCGCGAGGAAACGCAGTTCGAACTGATGGACCTGCAGCAGGAACTCGGCCTCACCTTCGTCGTCGTCACCCACGACCAGGAAGAAGCCATGACCATGGCCGACCGCATCGCCATCATGGACAAGGGCGAGGTGATGCAGGTCGCCACTCCCGCCGAGATCTACGAGGCGCCGACCTCGCGCTTCGTGGCGCATTTCGTCGGCAATGTGAACATGTTCGAGGGCAAGGTCGCCGAGCGCACGGCGAACACGACGCGCATCACCGGGGCGACCGGAGCACAGATCGTCGTCGACAATGGCGGCGGCGCCACCGCCGGCTCCGATATCGTCTTCGCGATCCGGCCGGAGAAGATCAAGGTCTCCTCGAAAAAGCCCGCGGACGCCGTCAATGCGCTGGAAGGCGAGGTCTATGACGTCGCCTATCTCGGCGACATGACCGTCTATCACATCAAGCTCGACGATGGGCAGATCGTTCGGGCGAGCGCGCTGAACGCCTCGCGCGTCACCGAGGATCCGCTGACCTGGAACGACCGCGCCTGGGTTTCCTTCCGGCCCGACGCCGGCGTCGTGCTGACACGGTAGGAGGCGGACATGACCAATATCGCAGCTACCGCCGCTCCATCATCCGCTCCCGCCGCCGCGCTGCCGGCGCGGCTGGCGAAAGGCTTCGTCAACCGCCTCGTCATCATCATTCCCTATCTCTGGCTGCTGTTCTTCTTCCTCATTCCCTTCATCATCGTCTTCAAGATATCGCTGTCGCAGACGGCGATCTCGATGCCGCCCTATACGCCGGTGCTCGACTTCAGCGATGGCGTCTCGGGATTCTTCGCCGGCTTCCGCGAGCTCAACTTCGACAACTACACCTGGCTCACCCAGGACGCGCTCTACTTCAACGCCTATGTGACGAGCCTGATTATCGCGGGGATATCGACGATACTCACCCTGATCGTCGGCTATCCGATTGCCTATGGCATGGCGCGGGCGCCGGCGACGATCCGACCGACCCTGCTGATGCTGGTGATCCTGCCCTTCTGGACCTCGTTCCTGATCCGCGTCTACGCTTGGATCGGCATCCTGAAGCCCGAGGGACTGCTCAATCAGGTTCTGCTAGCCACCGGCCTGATCAGCCAGCCGCTGGTCATCCTCAACACCTACACCGCGATCTTCATCGGCATCGTCTATTCCTACCTGCCCTTCATGGTGCTGCCGCTCTATTCCGCGCTGGAGAAAATGGACTATTCGCTGATCGAGGCCGCGCAGGACCTCGGCTGTCCCCCGACCAGCGCCTTCTGGAAGATCACCTTCCCGCTCTCGCTGCCCGGTGTCGTCGCCGGCTGCCTGCTGGTGTTCATCCCCGCGGTCGGCGAGTTCGTCATCCCCGACCTGCTCGGCGGTTCGCAGACGCTGATGATCGGCAAGACGCTGTGGAACGAATTCTTCTCCAACCGCGACTGGCCGGTTTCGTCGGCGGTGGCCGTCATCCTGCTCCTGGTGCTGACGGTTCCGATCATGTTCTTCCAACAGGCTCAGGCGAAGGCACAGGAGCAGGGCAAATGAACTCTACCTGGAGCCGCTTCAACATCACCTCGATCGTGCTGGGCTTTGCCTTCCTCTATTTGCCGATCGTGCTTTTGATCGTCTTCTCCTTCAACGAGTCCAAGCTCGTCACCGTCTGGGGCGGCTTCTCGACCAAATGGTACGTCTCGCTGTTTCACAACCGGGGCCTGATGGACGCCACCTGGGTGACGGCGCGCGTCGGGGTCATCTCGGCCACGGTGGCGACCGTGCTCGGCACGCTCGCCGCAATCACGCTCACGCGCTACACGCGCTTCAGGGGCCGGTTGCTTTTCTCGGGCATGGTCTTCGCGCCGCTGGTCATGCCGGAAGTCATCACAGGCTTGTCGCTGCTGTTGCTCTTCGTCGCCGTCGGGCTCGACCGCGGCTTCTTCACGGTGACGCTCGCGCACATCACCTTCACCATGTGCTTCGTCGCCGTCGTTGTGCAGTCGCGCCTTGTCACGTTCGACCGCTCGCTCGAGGAGGCGGCGATGGATCTTGGCGCGCCGCCGGTCAAGACCTTCTTCCAGATCACCTTGCCGGTCATCCTGCCGGCGATCATCTCCGGTTGGATGCTGGCCTTCACGCTCTCGCTCGACGATCTGGTCATCGCGAGCTTCACCTCGGGCCCGGGTGCCACCACGCTGCCGATGAAGATCTACAGCCAGGTTCGCCTCGGCGTGACGCCCGAAATCAACGCCGCCTGCACCATCCTGATCGCGGTGGTGGCGATCGGCGTCATCATCGCTTCGATCGCCAACAAGCGCCGCGAGATCCAGCGCCAGCTCGACGAGCAGGCTGCCCAGCGCGGTTGAGTGGAACCCGGGGGGCGTTTTGCGCCCCGGGTTACTGGCCTGAAACGCCGGGAGCGATCGGCGATATGAACGGCGCGCTCCAGTTGCCGCCGACGAAGAACAGCGACTGGTTCGGCTGAGCGGGAGGCGGACTGGCCGCCTGACCGTTGGCCTGCTGGGGTTGCTGCGCCGGCTGTCCGCTCGGCACGACGCCGCCCGAGAGCGCCAGGCCGCGTCCGGCATAGGAGGCGATGCCGGACAGCCAGATCTTGTATTTCTGCGCATTGATCTCGGCCTTGTCGAGGCGCGCCACGCCCTTGGAGATGCTCGCCTTGATCTCGGCGCCATCGATCGGCAGCGATCCGCCGGCGACATCGTCGAGCGCGAAGAAGCC
>RXJA01000332.1 GCA_003963455.1 Hyphomicrobiales bacterium | reverse complement strand
CCAAGCTGGCCGACACCTACAACATGGTCAGCCAGTTCACGCTGATGCCGGCAAGGGATGCCTATCCGAAGGCGCAGGCCGCCGCCAACCGGGCCATCGCGCTCGACCCCGGCAATGCCGGCGGCTACGCGGCGCTCGCCTTCGCGGCTTTCTACTGGGACAAGGATTTTCCGCGCTCGCGCGCGCTGTTCGAGCGGGCGATCCGGCTTGATCCGGCTTCCGCCCAGACCCATCATTGGTACGCGCTGACGCTGATGGTCAGCGGAGAAACGGAACGGCCGCTCCGCGAGATCGGCAAGGCGCAGGAGCTCAATCCGCAGTCGCGCAGCATCCTTGCCAACAAAGGGCTTATCCTGTTTCACGCCGGCCGCGTCGACGAGGCCCTTGCGATCCTGCAGCCGCTCGCCGAGGCGGAGCCGAACCTGCGTTCCCCGCCCGAATATCTCGCCACCATCTATCTCGACCAGCACCGCTGGAGCGATTTCCTGCGCGAGTATCGAGCCGCCGCCATTATCTCCGGCAACGATGCCCGAACGGCGATTGCCGACGCCGCCGAAAAGGGCCTGCGCGAGGAAGGCGGTGATGGTCTGCTGGAGGCGATGTTCGCCGAACAACTGCGGCAATACCAGCGCGATCGCGAACCTGCCTACAAAGTCGCCGCCACCGCCGCAATGCTCGGTCGCGGCGACGACGCGATCCGCTATCTCGAGGAATCGGCAAGGCGCAAGGAGGATGATCTGCTCGGTGTGCGCATAGACCCGGCCTTCAGAGGTTTGCATGCAGATCCGCGCTACCGGGCGATCGTCGAAACCCAAGGCTTTGTCCCGGCGCCGGCGCCGGACGCCTGACCCGTAGGCTTTTGCGGCTTGTCTCCGCAGGCCACCTAAAATAGCTTTCCGGCGCGGACGAGGGATCAATCAGGAGACATTCATGGCGGGACTGATACGGAGCGTCGCTGCGGCGGCCTTGCTTTTGTCGATGACCAGTTTCGGCTTTGCCGCCAACAAGGTCATCATCATCCTTGATGCGTCGGGCTCGATGTGGGCCCAGATCGACGGCAAGCCGAAACTGGAGATCGCGCGTGAATCGCTGCGAACGGTGTTGCAGTCGGTTCCGGCCGATGACGAGATCGGCTTCATGGCCTACGGCCACCGCACCAAGGGCAGTTGCGACGACATCGAGCTGATCGTGCCGCCGCAAGCCGGTTCCGCCAGCGCCATTTCGGCGGCGGCCGACAGCATGAAATTCCTGGGCAAGACGCCGCTCACGGCCGCCGTCAAGCAGGCCGCCGAAGCGCTGAAATACACCGAGGACAAGGCAACGGTGGTGCTGATCACCGACGGGCTCGAGACCTGCGGTGGCGATCCCTGCGCGCTCGGCAAGGAACTGAAGGAAAGCGGCGTCGACTTCACCGCCGATGTCGTCGGCTTCGGCCTGACCGCCGACGAAGGCAAGCAGATCGCCTGCCTCGCCGAGAACACCGGCGGCAAATACATCCAGGCCTCCGACGAGAAGGCGCTGCAGGAAGCTCTGGTCGAGACCGTGGCGGCTCCGGCGCCGGCCCCCGCGCCAGCTCCCGAACCGGCGCCGGCTCCCGCGCCGAAGGCTGCGGAGCTCGACTACAATCTCATCCCGACGGCGCTGCTCAAGGAGGGTGGTCAGGCGCCGAAGTCGGACGTCTATTTTGAGATATTCAAGGACGACGCCAAGGGAACCGGCGGCGAGCACGTCGATTACGGCTACAACACCGTCAAATTCCACCTTGCCGCCGGCAACTATATCGTCGTCGCCACCAGCGGCGCCGCCAGGGCCGAGCAGAAGGTCTCGCTCACGGCCGACAAGGCGACGGAGCCCGCGCTCAGCCTGAACGCCGCGGAGATCTCCATCCATGCCCGCCCGGCGCCGGGCGCCGATATCGACCGCGGGGCGCAGATCAGCATCGCCTATCCCGGCGGTACGTCAGACAGCAACTATGGCGAGGTCAAGTACGTCGTCCCGGCCGGCGAGACCAAGGTCACCGTGCATCTTGGGGCCGGCGAGGCGAGCGAGACGATGCAGCTTGCCGCCGGCCAGGTCGTCGACAAGGACATGATCGTCGGCGTCGGCAAGGCCAAGGCCAACGCCTTCTACACCCAGGGCGGAGAGAAGGCTGGCACCGACGTATCGTGGAAAGTCTTCAAGGCGGCGAAAAAGCTAGACGGCACCCGCGACCAGGTGACCTATGCCTACGGACCCGACAGCCAATTCGATCTGCCGCCCGGCGACTATGTGATGGGCGTCGAGTTGCAGGCCGTGTCCACTGAACAGCCCTTCAGCGTCACGGTCGGCCAGATGACCGATGTCAACGTGACGCTGAACGCCGGTGTCCTGGCCGTCGACGCGCCAGGCGCGGACGGCTTCAAGATCTTTGAAGCCAAGAAAAACATCCAGGGCGAGCGCAAGCAGGTGACCTACGCCTATGGCGAGAAGATGCAAACCACGCTTGCCGCTGGCGATTATGTGCTCGTGACCAACTTCACCACCGACAAGGCCGACAAGGAAACGCCCTTCACGATCAAGGCCGGCGAGCGCAACGAGCTGACCGTGCAGTAGCGGTCGCTCGGATAGGAAAAAGGGCGGTCTCTGGGCCGCCCTCTTTTTGAGAACTGTCGGAAAAGATCAGGCGCTGCCGAACGCTGCCGCCCCGTGGTCGGCGCGCCCGACCAACTGGCGGAAGCCCGCGAACAGCTCGCGGCCGAAGCCGAACTCGTTGCCGATAAGGTCGGCGTCGGCCGTCCGTCGCAGCGCGAATTCCGTTCCTGGGACCAGCACTTCGAGCGTGCCCGCATCGGCATCGAGGCGGATGATGTCGCCATCGTGGATCCTGGCGATCGGTCCGTCCTCGACCGCTTCCGGCGTCACATGGATCGCCGCAGGAACCTTGCCGGAGGCGCCCGACATGCGCCCGTCGGTCACCAGCGCGACACGCTGGCCGCGATCCTGCAGGATTCCGAGCACGGTGGTCAGCTTGTGCAGCTCCGGCATGCCGTTGGCCTTCGGGCCCTGAAAGCGGATCACGGCGACGAAGTCGCCGGTGAGTTGGCCGGCCTTGAAGGCGTCATTCAGGCCCTGCTGGCTGTCGAACACCTTTGCCGGCGCCTCGATGACGCGCCGCTCGGGCTTAACGGCGGAAGTCTTGATTACGGCATGGCCGAGATTTCCGGCGAGCACTTTCAGGCCGCCTGTCGCCTGGAATGCCTTGCTGAACGGCGCCAGCACCTTCTCGTCGCCGCTGTCGCGAGGCGCCGCCTCGCGCACGACGCTGCCATCCTCGCCAAGCCTCGCCTCGACGGCATAAGGCCGCAGGCCTTCGCCCCACACCGTCTGCACGTCCTCATGCAGCAGGCCTTCGTCGAGCAATTCGCGGATCAGGAAACCGAGCCCGCCGGCGGCATGGAAATGGTTCACGTCGGCAAGCCCGTTCGGATAGACGCGCGCGAGCAGAGGCACGGCCTCGGACAGGTCGGAAATATCCTGCCAGGTCAGCGAGATGCCGGCGGCGGCAGCCATCGCGATCAGATGGATCGTATGATTGGTCGAGCCGCCGGTGGCGTGCAGGCCGACGACGCCGTTGACGATCGAGCGCTCGTCGATCATGCGCCCGACCGGCGTGTAGGCATTACCGAGCGC
>RXJA01000072.1 GCA_003963455.1 Hyphomicrobiales bacterium | reverse complement strand
GTGCGGCTGGAATACATGATGTCCTTGTGGCGCGACAGGACGTCGGCCATGCCGCGCGGCAGCACGCCGCGCGCGCTGAACAGATCGACCTGGAAGACCAGCGAGGAGCGGTCCTCCTCCTGGTCGAGCAGATATTGCAGCGGCGTGTTGGAGACGATGCCGCCGTCCCAGTAATACTCGCCCTCGATGCGGATCGAGGGAAAAGCCGGCGGCAGCGCGCCGCTCGCCATGATGTGCTCCGGTCCGATGCGCACATTGTCGGTGTCGAAGTAGACGAAGTTGCCGGTCCTGACATTGACCGCGCCGACGCTGAGACGCTTCCTGCCGTCGTTCAGCACATCGAAGTCGATCAGGCTTTCCAGCGTATCCTTGAGCTCGGCGGTGTCGTAGAAGCTGGTGGCGCCGTCAGCCCCCGCCAACTGGAACCAGGGGTTGGGGCTGCGCGGCTTGAAGAAGCCCGGCTGGCCCATGGCCATCGTCATGAATGACGAGGTCTGGTTGCGGATGTCGCGATAGATGTCGCCTTCGGGCGTGTAGGCCCAGATCTTGCGGCCCGAGACCGTCTGCCAGAACTGTTCCAGCCGCTGCAGCCGACGGCTCGGCTCGTTGCCGGCGATGATCGATGCGTTGATGGCGCCGATGGAGACACCGGAGAGCCAGGTCGGCTCGCAGCCGGCATCGGCAAGCGCCTGATAGACCCCCGCCTGGTAGGCGCCGAGCGCGCCGCCACCCTGGAAGACCAGGGCGATGCGGTCATATTGCGCCGTGATTTCCTGGATGGTGGCGGCGGCAGCCTTGCTGCGGTTACGCTCAAGCACCGGCTTTCTCCAACTCCTTCGCGCCGGCAGCCGATCGGCGCTGGTCCGCGAGGTAATCATGCACGACCTCGCCGAGGCCCAGCGTCAGGTCGGCGGTGAAGTGGACGGCCGAGACGATGTCGAGCACCGGCAGCTTCGCGACGTCGGCCATGACATGGGGCCGGAGGTCGAGCGCGGCGGGCGCCGTCCATGCTTCTTTCAGCGTGATGTCGGTGAGGTAGTAGCGGACCAGCTCGCAGATGCGCGGGCCGCCGTCGACATGCGGGATGATCTTGATCAGGAAGTTGGGCGCGGCGAGCGAGGCCAGCACCTGGTCGTGGTCGGCCTCGCGGTGCTTGTAGCCCATGGTGCCGGTGGCGCAGAGCACACTGCCATAGTGCAGCGTGCCGACCACCACTTCGCCCTCATGCACGATCTTGGGGCTGGCGAGCTTCTTCGGGAAACCCCAGAGCTCGCGGCCGCCGGCGATCGGCGCGTCGTCGTCGAGATACATGGAATGCACATAGCCGCCATGCTGGCCCTTGTAGCGCACCGGGATGACCTGGCCGGTCTCGGTGTAATCGCCGAAGCCGGTCGAGTCCGGCATGCGGATGAATTCGTATTTGACCAGCGGCTCGTCGATCTCGAGCGGCGCGGGCACGACCGCCTCCAGCGCCTCGCGCGTGGTGCGGTAGGTGATGATGATGTATTCGCGGTCGAAGAAACGGTAAGGTCCGGGCGGGAAAGACGGGTTGGTGAGCGGCATGGCATAGGCACGCTTCACGACATCGGCGATTTCCATGGCTGGTGCCCCGACAGGTTTGAGATGACCTCGCGCGAATGCGCTGGCAAATATGTTGCACGGCAGCATGACAATGCCGTGTCAACGCCAGGCCGGCGCTTCCTGGAGCCGGCAAACGCCCGCGCGGCGCTGTAATAGCGCCGACACACGGGTGTGGCATTGTGATGCTGCGGCGCACAAATCATGTGCCTTTCCGGCTGTCTGTCTTCATACTCCTCCCTTCCGTCCTCCTGTCGCGAGATCTCCCATGGGTTCCCTGTCTTCGAAGAATGCGCTCGTCACCGGCTCGACCAGCGGCATCGGCCTGGCAATCGCCCGCGCCTTTGCCGCCGAGGGCGCCAACGTCACCATCAACGGCCTGGGCGACGCCGCGGCGATCGAGCAGGAGCGGGCCGGCATCGAAAAGGATTTCGGCGTCAAGTGCCGCTACTCCGGCGCCAACATGATGGACGGCGCCGCGGTCACCGCCATGATCGTTGAGGCCGAGGAAGCGTTCGGCAGCCTCGACATCCTGGTCAACAATGCCGGCATCCAGCATGTCGCGCCGATCGAGGAATTTCCCGACGACAAATGGGAAGCCATCATCCGCATCAACCTCCTGGCCGCGTTCTATGCGATCAAGGCGGCGGTGCCCGGCATGAAAGCGCGCAAATGGGGCCGCATCATCAACACGGCCTCGGCGCATGCGCTGGTCGCCTCGCCGTTCAAGTCGGCCTATGTCTCGGCCAAGCACGGCATTGCCGGCCTGACCAAGACGGTGGCGCTGGAAGTGGCTCAGGAAGGCATCACCGTCAACGCGATCGCGCCCGGCTATGTCTGGACGCCGCTGGTCGAGAAGCAGATCCCCGACACGATGAAGGCACGCGGCATGACCGAGGAGCAGGTCAAGCATGACGTGCTCCTGGCAGCGCAGCCGACCAAGGAGTTCGTCACCGTCGAGGAACTCGCGGCGCTGACCCTGTTCCTCTGCACGGACGCCGCCAGGCAGATCACCGGCACGACCCTGCCGATGGATGGCGGCTGGACGGCCCAGTAAGGGCAACGTTTCGGGAAAAGGGCGGGGCGGAGCTCCCGTCCTCCCTGGCAATTTGAATTCTTGACAATCGTGGGGGAGCGTTCCAGCATCCTGGCTAAGGGGTTCCCCGCGACGACCCCGTGAGGCGTCAGCCCAACGATCGCGTCCAGACTCTCTTTGTTCAGGAGGTGGACGCCATGCCATCAACAACCGCAATTACCGTTCCGCAGCTTTCCCGTCTCGTCGGTCTGCCCGACGCGCCGGTCCTCATCGATGTGCGCACCGATGAGGACTATGGAGCCGATCCGCGCCTGCTGCCGGCGTCGTGCCGTCGCGATTTCAAAACCGTTTCGACCTGGGCGGTGGAGTTTTCCGGCCGCAAGGCCGCCGTGATCTGCCAAAGAGGGCAGAAGCTCTCGCAAGGCGTGGCGGCATGGCTGCGTCACGAAGGTGTCGCGGCGGAGTCGCTGGAAGGCGGGTTCGAGGCCTGGGCCGCCGCCAAGGTGCCCCTTGTCAACGCGAGCGCGATCCCGCCGCGCGACGGGAAGGGCCGCACCGTGTGGGTCACCCGATCCCGACCGAAGGTCGACCGCATCGCCTGCCCCTGGCTGATCCGCCGCTTCGTAGATCGCGACGCAGTGTTCCTGTTCGTAGACGCGGCCGAGGTGCAGGCCGTGGCCGACCGCTTCGGGGCGGTGCCGTTCGACATAGATGGCGTGTTCTGGAGCCATCGCGGCGAGCGCTGCAGCTTCGACACGATGATCGAGGAATTCGATCTGCGCAACGAGGCGCTCGATCGTTTGGCGCTGATCGTGCGCGCGGCCGATACGGCGCGCCTCGACCTCGCGCCGCAGGCGGCCGGGTTCCTTGCCGCTTCGCTCGGCCTGTCGCGCATGTTCCGCGACGACCTCGAACAGCTCGAAGCCGGCATGCTTCTCTACGACGCCTTCTTCCGCTGGTGCCGCGACGCAGCGGACGAGACGCACAACTGGCCGGCCGGAGGCAAGGCGCAATGAGCGCGCTTGCCAAGGACGGCGCGGCGCGGCCTGCCGGGGTCCCGGCCGCGCCGAGTTTCCGTGAGGCGACGCGGCTCTGGGCAAGGATCGGCCTGCTCTCCTTCGGCGGGCCGGCCGGACAGATCGCGCTGATGCACAAGGAACTGGTCGAGGAACGCCGATGGATCGGCGAGGAGCGTTTCCTGCACGCGCTCAACTACTGCATGCTCCTGCCGGGTCCCGAAGCGCAGCAGCTTGCCGTCTATATCGGCTGGCTGCTGCACCGGACGGCCGGCGGCCTGGTCGCCGGCACATTGTTCGTGCTGCCCGGCGCGCTGGTCATGCTGGGTCTCAGCAGCTTCTACATGCTCTACAATGACGCGCCGGTCGTCGAGGCGCTATTTTTCGGCGTCAAGGCGGCGGTGCTCGCCGTCGTTGTCGAGGCGGTGATCCGCATCGGCAAGCGGGCGCTGAGGAACCGTGCCATGGTGGCGATCGCCGTGGCGGCCTTCCTCGGCATTTATGTAGCCAGGCTGCCGTTCCCGCTGATTATCCTTCTGGCGGGACTGATCGGCTGGATCGGCAACCGCTTCGCGCCGGCGCTGTTTTCCGGCTCGGCGCATGGCAAGGGCAAGGTATCGGCCGACAATCACGGGGCGGTCGACCTGATGTTCGAACGCGGTGAACTCGGCCACACCATGCCGACGCGGTGGCATGCCGCCCGCACCATCGCCGTCTGGCTGCCGCTCTGGCTTGGACCGGTGGCGCTGATCGCCTTGCTGGCGGGGCCGGGCAGCGTATGGGCGCAGATCGGTGGCTTCTTCAGCCTGATGGCGGTCGTCACCTTCGGCGGCGCCTACGCGGTTCTCGCCTATGTCGCGCAGGCGGCGGTGACCTCGTTCGGCTGGCTGTCGCCTGGCCAGATGGTCGACGGTCTCGGCCTGGCCGAGACGACGCCCGGGCCGCTGATCCTGGTGCTGCAATTCGTCGGCTTCGCCGCCGCCTATCGCCATGCCGGTGCCATGAGCCCGTTGCTCGCCGGATCGCTCGGATCGCTGCTGACGCTCTGGGTCACCTTCGTGCCCTGCTTCTTCTGGATATTCTTGGGCGGGCCCTACATCGAGCAATTGCGGCAGAACAGGGCGCTGGCGGCGGCGCTCGGCGCGATCACCGCGGCGGTGGTCGGCGTGATCATGAACCTTGCGCTGTGGTTCGCGCTGCATGTCGTCTTCGGCAAGGTCGAAAGCGTCGGCTGGGGCGTGGAGGTTCCGGTCCTGTCCTCGCTCGACTGGCGGGCCGCGCTGCTGTCGGCGGCGGCGATGGTAGCCATGTTCAGGCTGAAACTCGGCATGCTGCCGACCCTGGCCGGATCGGCGCTTGCCGGGCTTGCGCTGCTGGCGTTGTAGGCCGCCGACAAACCGATCACATCGGCGTCAACAAAAAAAGACAGCCGCCGGGAATAAACGGCGGTGTCCGCTGGTCTCCAGGGTATGCGCCGCCTGTGCGCAACGGCAGGAGACCACGATGAAACGGAATGAAGATAAGAGCGCGAGGGTTGACGACGGCGGAGGCATCAGCCGCCGTCGCCCCCTGGAGTGTTGGAGCTGGGCGCATCTGTTGTGCGCGATACCGCCCCGCCGCCAGCCCTGACCCCGTGCCGATCGCAGCCATCGAGACCCACGACCATGACGGCGAGCATCCCGTTGCAGCCAGCGATGCGCGGTCCCCTTCCGAGGCGCCTCTTGCTTCCGAGACACTTGACTCCGGTGACACCAATGCCTTCTCCTCCCTCGAAGCAGGCGCCATCGCCTGCGGTCGCGATCTTCTCCCGCACGAGCAGGGACAGATCATCGCCTCCCGCCGATGGCGGCGGCAGACCCATGGCGGGAGCGCCCGACGGCGGAACGGTGTTGAGCGAAAAGATGCTGGCCGCGCGTTTTGCCGAAGTGGTGCTGCCGCATCTCGGCGACGCGCTGTCGTTTGCCCGGTGGCTGACCGGCAACACCGCCGATGCCGAGGATGTGGTGCAGGAGGCCTGCCTCAAGGCGCATGCGGGCATTGCCGGCTTTGCCGGCGGCAATGCCCGCGCCTGGCTGCTCACCATCGTGCGCAATGCTTCCTACACATGGATGGCGAAGAACCGCCCGCGCAGCGTGGTGGCCGTCGGCGATCTCGCCGATCTCGACGACGTCTCGCCGCCGCCCGATACCGATGCCGACAGCCCGGAGGCGGCGCTGATCGCCAAGGCGAACTCGGCGGCGGTGGAAGCGGCGATCGCCAGGCTGCCGCAAGCCTTCCGCGAAACGGTGGTGCTGCGCGACATCAACGGTCTCAGCTACCGCGAGATCGCCACCATGCTCGGCGTGCCGCAAGGCACGGTGATGTCGCGGCTGGCGCGGGCCCGCGGCCTGCTGATGACGGAACTTGGAGGGCGCCATGAGCCCGCATGAAAATGGCCCGCGTGAGGATGGCCCGCGTGAGGATGGATTGCCGCAGGACCCGCAGGACATGAAGCTGATGATCCACGCCCTTGTCGATGGCGAGCTCGATGCCGCGGCCGCTTTGGCGGTCGAGCGCCGCATGGCCGCCGATCCGGAGCTTGCCGCCGAACATGCGCGCCTGGTGGCGCTGCGCGGCGCTGTCGCCAGCGTGCAGCGCCCGAGCGTCAGCGACGATTTCCTGGCGCGTATCGCGGCGATCGCCGAGGTCAAAGATACCGGGGAGGCCATCCAATCCACAGCCGCCAAGGCGGAACCGCAGCAGCAACAGCAGCAAGGCAATGTCGTCGCGATGCGGCCGCGCGCGGCACGCTGGTTCAACTCCTTCGACTGGCGGCAGATGGCGGCCTCGATCGCGTTGACGGCTGTTCTCGCCAGCGGCGCGACGCAGTGGCTGACGACGGCGGACAATGCGGCCGACAGTTTCGCGGTCGCCGTCGCCAATGGCCATCGCCGTAGCCTGCTCGCGGCGACGCCTGTCGACATCGTCTCGTCCGACCGGCATACGGTGAAGCCGTGGCTCGACGGCCGCATCGGCGTGTCGCCGGCGGCGCCCGACATGGCCAAGGATGGCTACGCGCTGCTCGGCGGCCGCGTCGAGGTGATCGGCGACAGGCCAATGCCGGCGCTGGTCTACCGCCATCACGAGCATCTGATCACGCTGGTGGCGGCACCCCGGCAGAACGAGGCCAAATCGGTGCCGGTGGCGGACGATCTGTCGGCGGGCGGCTTCCTCTTGGTCCACTGGACCGACGACGCCTTCTCCTATTGGGCGATCTCGGACGCCGAACGCCCCGCGCTCGACGATTTCGTCACCCGCTTCCGGGCGGCGATCATCGCCAATCCGGCGGCCGGCAGCCCGGGGTAGGCGAGGTGGCGCTATCTAGCATTTGAAATGAACGACCCGGGACATGGGTGACGTTTCGTACCGGACACATGGGTAACACTTTTGGCCTTTTGGCTGGAGGTGTTGCCGCGGTGACCGGCACCGCCAGGTTCGCTCCCGCCCGGTAAGTGCGACCCGCGGCGATGGGACGGCGGCGCGGGCGAGGCAAATCATCTTTTGGCGGGTTCGCGACCTTCGTGGTTATCCGCATTCTATAAACAAAGCGCGCCATCGAAGCACTTGGCGAGAACCCGGCGCGGGGCTGCGCCGATGTCGAACAAGCAACTTGACGATGCCATTTCGGGGGGCAACGACATACCAAGCGAGCTTGGCGACGACAGGGCGACAAAGGCTAGGCTTGAAGACCCTTAATCGACACCCCGTCGGAAATGTCCCCTCTAATGCGCTCACGGTAGCCCTTGGGCGAAATGTTGTTCCAGCGCCGGAAGAACATGCGAAAGTTCTTGGTATCGGAAAATCCGAGCAGATCGCCGATGTCTGCAACCGAAAAGCCGCTGGCCTCGAGGTACTTCTTGGCGAGTTCGCTGCGAACCTGGTCGGAGATGGCGGAGAACGTCGTGCCCTGCTCGGCCAAGCGCCGCCGCAGGGTTCGGGGTGTCATCGCGAGCCGGTCCGCGACCCAATCCATAGTGGTGACGGGGGCAGGGCTTTCCATGATCAGCCGCGCAACCTGACCGGCGAGCCCTCCACCGTATTCAACAGCGCCGATCAGACCCTCGCAGGTTTCCCGCAGCATGGCGTGCGTGACCGGATTGGTCATCGGCGGCCGATCGTCCAGAATCGACATGTCGTAAACGATAGCGGTCGAGGATTTGCCGAAGCGAACCTCGCAGCCCAGTTCCTTTTCGAAGATTTCGGGCCTGTCCGGTTTTTCGAACGCCACGTCGATCCAGACGGGCTCGCGCTCGACATGCGCGATGTCGTGTACGTGGGTCACGTGCTGGCCCAGCTGCTGAGTCAACAGGAAACGGCGCAGAGGCCGTGAGTAACCCAGCCGTCCCTCGTCGGGGAAGGTCCAGACGAAATGCCCTGCGTCGATGTGCCAGGCGATCGAGAACATCGGCGTGGCGAGCGAATGGTAGCGGACAGCGAAATCGAAGCCCGCGCGAACCGTTGGGCTCGAAAGCAACGCAAATCCGTACAGGCCATAGGCGGACAGGTGGATGGATTTGCCGACGCGCAGCGGCAGAAGCAGGTCGTCGCAGCGCCGGATGACGTTCTCGCAAGCGATGAGATACTGCCGAACAGAGCTGTGGACCTTACCGTCGTCGAGCATGTCCTCCCGCAAGTCAGTCCCCTTCAGGACTTCCGTTGCGGTCAGGCCAAACTCCTTCGCTCCCTGAACGAGGGCAAAGAGCTTGTAAGGCGCAAAGACCGGGTTGGCCATTGGAGTCCTCCCTTGGCGATGATAGCCAACAGACGAGTCATTTGACAGGCATTTGTCCTCTAAACACCCTGTCCATGTCCCCTTGGCGCCTCCCGGCTGAATCAACTCCGACACAGACTAGGAGCGCTAATCAGGGGAGGAGAACCCAAATGCGCACTTTGCTTAACGCATGGCGCGCCGCGTTGTGCGGCGTCGCCTCGCTTGCGATGGGATTCATCGCGACACAGGCATCGGCTCAGGATTCGAAACACTACAAGGTGTTTCTGAGCATGAGTTATGTCGGCAACGACTGGCAGGCCGAAGCTCAGAACATGGTCACCGCCATGGCCAAGGCTCACGCGGACAAGGTCGATCTGCGAATCCAGGTCGCCGGGCCGGTGGCCCAGAAGCAGATCCAGCAGATCAACGCGATGGTACAAGCGGGCGCCAACGCCATCATTGTGTATCCGATCTCGCCGACCGCGCTCAATCCGGCGATCAAGAACGCATGCGACAAAGGCGTCGTCGTGTTCGCCTACGACAGCTCCGTCACGGAGCCATGCGCATACAATGTCGTCACCGATCAGACAGAGCTCGCCACCAAAAGCGCTCAGTGGGTCGCCGACAAGATGGATCACAAGGGCAATCTGATCTTCATAACCGGAGTGCCGGGCACTTCAGTGGACACCGATCGCAACAAGGCCGCCCGCGCGGTGTTCGCGAAATATCCAAACATCAAGATTGTCGCCGAACCGAACGGCATGTGGTCCCAGGCGGTCGCGCGCAAGGCCATCAGCGAAGCCATGGCGACCATGAGTTGGGACGATATCCAGGGCGCGTGGGGGGCGGCGGCCTGCATCCAGATATGGACCCTGCAGATGGAGGCCAACAGCAAGACCCTCATCCCGTGCGGCACCGAAGGCAGCAACGGCATGCGTGTCATGATGCTCCCGAAGGGCAGCATTGCGGACGCGACAGGAGCTTATTCGCCTCAGGGTGCGCCGGGCATTTCGCTCGAGAGCCATCCCGGTGCCGGCGCGATGGCCCTGAAGCTCGCGATGGACGTTCTCGAAGGCAAGAAAGTCGACAAGCTCACGATGATGCCGCTGGAGGCCGTCACCGCGGACAATGCCAAGCTTTGTCAGACGGGCAGCTTCGATGAACTGTCGAAAGGCTGCAATGTGTTCGATCCCGGCCTGGTCCCTTCGGGATGGTTCGCGAACATCCTGAACCCGACCACACCCGAAGTAGGCTTCCAGGCGGCTTTGGTGGGACAGCCCGAAACGAACTGACAGGCGACACGGGTGGCGCCTCATCGCGCCACCCGGCCACCTCAGTCACAATTGCGGGTGCCGCTGCGATGTCCGACGCTGTCCGTCTCGACGGGGTTGCGAAAACTTATGGATCGACGACGGCCCTTGCCGACGTCAGCCTCGCGTTCGAGGCGGGGACCGTTCATGCGTTGCTGGGCGAAAACGGCGCCGGCAAGTCGACGCTTGTCAAGATTCTCAGCGGCCTTGCTCGCCCGGATCGGGGGACGGTAACCCTGTTCGACCAGCAGGTCGTATTCGCCGACCGGTCCAGTTCCAGCGCTCTCGGCATCGAAACGGCATTCCAGGAGATTCCGCTGGTTCCCGACCTGAGCGTCGCCGACAATCTTCTGCTGCCCAACCAGCCGCGGCACTTCGGGTTTCTGCTTGACCGAAAGGTCGCTCGCGACCAGGTCGCCGCCATCGGAAAAGAGTTCGAGATCGACGATGTCGATCCGCGCACACCGGTGCGGGAACTGGACCTTTCCCTGCGCCAGAAGGTCGAAATCACGCGGGCGATTACCCGCAAGCCCCGCCTGCTGATCCTCGACGAGCCTACGGCGGCGCTTTCGAAGGCCGATGTGGAATGGCTGGGGCGCCGAATCCAGGCCCTCAAGACGGCCGGCACGACGGTCATTCTCGTCACGCATCGCATGCCGGAAGTTCATGAGTTCTGCGGCCGCATGGACATTCTGCGCAATGGGCGCCATGTGGGAAGCTTTGCGGTCGGCGAGATCAGCGACGAAGCGGTGTTCAAGCACATAATGGGCCGGTCCGTTCAGGTAACGTTTCCGGCCCGAAACTCGTCGCCGTCCTCGGCGGAACCGCTGCTTTCCGCGAGAGACCTCAAGGCGGGGCGCCTGCTGGAGTCCGTCACGCTTGACGTCCGGCCAGGTGAAATCGTCGGCGTGGCGGCGCTACAGGGAATGGGGCAGCTGGAACTGTTCAACGCCCTTTTCGGCGCCGAACGGGTGCTGAGCGGAACCATATTGATCAACGGGCAGCGGGCGCATTTCGCCGGTCCGTCCGATGCAATCGACGCCGGCATCGGCTATGTCCCGGAAGACCGGAAAATCCAGGGGCTCGCCCTCCATCGGAGCGGCGCCGAAAACGCGTCGATCCCGATCGTTTCGGAGTTTTCGCTGCTGGGTGTCGTCGATGCCGCCACCGAAAGAGCGCGCGTCGATGAGGCGTTTAGCGCCGTCAACCTGCATCCGCGGGCGCTCTACCAGACCGCCGCGGAGTTCAGCGGCGGCAACCAGCAGAAAATGGTGCTGGCCAAATGGCTGCTGACGCATTGCCGCCTACTGCTGGCATTCGATCCCACGCGTGGCGTCGACGTCGGCACCAAGCATGAGATCTACGGCATCCTGCGGCGCTTTGCGGAAGGCGGCGGCGGCGTCCTGCTTCACTCCACGGAGGTGCCGGAGCTGATCGGCCTGTGCGACCACATAGCCGTTCTGTATCGCGGACGGATTGCCGCCGAGCTTGCCCATGGCGAGGCAACCGAAGAGACCGTTGGCACCTGGATGCTGGGCTCCGGCGGACGCGCGCGGGCAGTCGCATGACCTTGCGCGGCTCCAACGATTTGATGCGGTTCGTGCGTCGCAACGATGGGATGCTGATAGCCCTGGCGACGCTGGCATGCGTCTTCGGCGTCCTCAATCTGAACCTGCAGCAGACGTTCAGCTACTACGACGTGAGCAACACCTTCTCGAGCACCGCTACCTTGGCGCTGGCGGCTATGGGGGCGACAATCGTCGTCCTCATTCGCGGCCTCGACCTGTCGGTCGGCGCGGTTATCTCCCTGTCGAACTGCCTTGCCGCCGCCAATATGGGAGACAGCTCCTTGTCGATGATCGGCTGGAGCCTGGCTGGGGTTCTGGCCGGCACAGCCACCGGCCTGTTCAATGCGGTCTTTATCGTCCTGTTCCGGCTGCCTTCGATCATCGTGACGCTTGCCACGATGTTCATCGTCGAAGGGCTGACGCTGCTTGTCCTCGAGCAGCCTGGCGGTGCGGTGCCGCCGGCCTTCTCGAATTTCTTCATCGGTGACGCCATTCCGGGGGTTGTCCAGGCACCGGCGGTTGTCATCCTGCTCGCTCTGGTCGTCTGGGCGCTGCTCCGCAACACGCGCCTGGGCACCTACATCTACGCGGTTGGCAGCGATCCGGACGCGGCACGATCGAAGGGCGTGCCGGTTTCGCTGACCCGGATGCTGGTCTATGTCATCGCGGGCACGTTTTATGGGGCGGCGGGCGTTTTCCTCACCGCCCAGACAGGGTCGGGGGATCCAACTGTCGGGCCTCCGATGTTGCTTCCGGTCTTTGTGGCCGTCGTGCTGGGAGGAACCTCGTTCGCCGGCGGGCGAGGCGGCTGCGTCGGAACGGTCCTCGGCGCCTTCACTGTCATGCTGATCGTCAATCTGCTGCTGGTGTTCAACGTACCCACCTTCTACGCGACGATTGTGGAAGGAGGATTGCTTATCGTGGCCGTGCTCGCCAATTCGGTGCCACGGATCCGGGAAGTCATCGCGACAGCCTGGATTGTTGTTCAGAAACGACGCGCCGGCCTGCCACGCTTCGATCGTCCCGTCGTCGTTTCTTCCACGCAGACGCGAAACGATGAGACACTGCCCGCCAACCCGGTGGCGCGGTGGTTGCGACGCAACCGTTCGGCGTTGCGATTCACGGTGCCGACCTATCTTGGCCTGGCCGTCCTGCTTCTGGTCACCGCGGCCATGTTCCACGGTCGGCTCAGCGTGGAAATCTATTTGAACACGCTTCTCGTGTTGGGGTCTTTCCTTGCCGTTCTTGGATTGGGCCAAGGCACCGTTGTCATCAGCGGAGGGCTCGATCTCTCGGTCCCGGCCATGATCACTTTCAGCGGGGTGCTGCTTTGCGAGTGGAACGCGCCCGGCTCGAGCTCGATAACGCTGCTGGTCGGGGTTGCGCTTCTCGGCGCCCTCATCGGTTCCGTCAGCGGCATCGGCGTCGGAATTCTTGGGATTCATCCCCTGATCATGACGCTTGCCATGAACGGCATCATCGATGGCGCCACGCTTGTGATGACCGACGGCACGCCGCGCGGTGTACCGCCGGGCATCGTAAGCTGGTTCATGACGGGCAAGATACTTGGGCTTACGCCCGTGGTGTACGGACTGATGCTGTTTGTCATCTGCGCCTCCTTTCTGCTCGGGCGCACCGTGTATGCCAGGCGCCTCTATCTGATTGGCAGCAGCCCGCTTGTCGCCAGGTTCTCAGGGGTGAGCGTTGGCCGGGTCCAGATCGCGGCCTATGGCTTGAGCGGCCTGTGCTCGGCTGTCGTCGGCATCATGCTCGCCGGCTTCAGCGGACAGGCCTTCATCGACATGGGCACGCCATATCTCCTGCCCTCGATCGCCGTGATCGTGATCGGTGGTGTCGCGATGAGCGGCGGGCGGGGGACTTACCTTGGCATTTTTGGCGGAGCGTTGCTGCTGACCGCCCTGACGACCGTCCTGCAGGGCATGCTGCTGCCAGTCGCCGTCCGGAATGTGATCTTCGGGCTGGTGATCCTGGGCGCGGTCATCGGCCTGCGCGAAAACCAGGCGTGAACCATCCAACAGGAGGAGGACAATATGCTCAAACAGGTCAGGCGGATCGTCACGGCGGACGACGCGAGCGGCAAATCGGAGGTTCTTTTCGACGGGATCGCCGACCATACGATCACGGTGCTCACCGAATTGTGGCGGACCGAGCCCGGACGGCACGATCACAAGACCCCCGAGGATCTTGCAAGACGGTCGCGCGGTATCGAGCCGCCGCCGGGCGGCACCGTCTTCCGCTTCTTTCAGATCGCGCCCGAATCCGAATCCGCCCATTTGTCTCCGGCCGAACGAGAAAGAGCGGCTCGGGACTGGTTCGCGGCCATGGGCTCGGCACATCTCCAGCTGGACACCTCCCGGCACGAAACCATGCATCGCTCACCGACCACCGACTACATCGTGCTGCTGTCCGGCCAGATCACGCTCGTGCTGGACAAGGAGGAGCGCGACCTCAAGCCTTTCGACGTGGTGGTCCAGCGCGGCACCAACCACGCCTGGGTCAATCGCGGCACTGAGGACGCACTCCTTCTGGCCGTGCTCGTCGACGCCCAATACGAACGCTGAGAAGGAGACGTGGCCGTGGATACTGACGAGATCCGCCATATCGCCGTTGTTGGTGCGGGGACAATCGGCATCAGCTGGGCGGCCCTGTTTCTGGCCAACGGTTTCGATGTGACGGCAACGGATGTCCGTCCGGAAGCGGAAGCCGCGTTGCGCTCCGGAGTAGACCAGGCCCTGCCGTCGCTCGATCGTGGCGGCAAGACGTCTCGCAAGGGCGTGCTGCGCTTTTCCGCAAGCTTGGAAGACTGTTGTCGTGATGCCGACTTCGTGCAGGAAAACGCCATCGAGCGCGAACCCGAGAAGGCCATTCTGCTCTCGCAGATCGACGAAGTCGTCAGGCCCGACGTCGTGATCGCATCCAGCACCTCGGCGATATCCATCACGGCGATACAAAAGGCTTGCAGGCGGCCGCAGCGCGTCGTTCTGGGCCATCCTTTCAATCCACCCCACCTCATCCCGCTGGTGGAACTCGCCGGCGGCGAGCAGACCGAGGAGTGGGCCATCGACCTTGCCGAGCGTTTGTACAGCCGGCTGGGCAAGGCAACGATACGGCTCAACAGAGAGATTTACGGTCACGTCGCCAACCGGCTTCAGGCCGCGATCTTTCGCGAGGCGATCCACCTGCTCAAGAGCGGCGTGGCGTCGGCCGAAGACATCGACAGGGCGGTCACGGAAGGGCCAGGTTTGCGGTGGGCGCTGATGGGTCCCTTCCTCACCTACCACCTTGCTGGCGGGCGAAACGGCATTCGCGGCTTCATGCAGCAGTTCGCTCCCCTTCAGCAGCGCCTGTGGGCCGAACTTGGCGAGCCGATCCTCGACTCCGCCCTGCAGGCCCTCGTTGTGGAAGCGGTGGACAAAGCCGTGGCGGGACGAAACGTCGCCGAAATCGCCGCGGACCGTGATCGACGATTGCAGGCGCTCCTGATCGCGCGGTCGACCCGCGCACAAACGGAGGGGATCGGTTCATGACGTCGCCGAAGGTTATCATCAGTTGTGCGATCACCGGCGCCATCCACACACCAAGCATGTCGCCATACCTGCCGATCACGCCGGACCAGATCGCCGCATCGGCCATCGAAGCGGCGGAGGCCGGGGCGGCTATCCTTCATCTTCATGCGCGCGACCCTGAAACGGGTCGACCCACCCCGGACCCGCTCGTGTACGCGAAGTTCCTGCCCCGAATCCACGAAGCGACGGACGCGATCGTCAACCTTACCACCGGTGGCGGACTGACCATGACCGTCGACCAGCGGCTCGAGGCCCCGCTGCGTTTCAGGCCGGAGATGTGCTCCTTGAACATGGGTTCGATGAACTTTGGAATCTTCCCGCTCGCCGAACGCCGGCACCCCTGGCTGCATGAGTGGGAGCAGCCCTACCTGCGCGGGACACAAGACTTTATCTTCCGCAACACGTTCAGGGACATAGAACGCATCATCGAACTTCTCGGCAAGGAACATGGCACGCGTTTCGAGCATGAATGCTACGACGTGGGACACCTTTATAACCTCGCACACTTCGTCGATCGCAAGCTGGTCGACCCACCTTTTCTCGTCCAGACCATCTTCGGCGTGCTGGGCGGTATCGCCGCGGAATGGGAGAATCTGACATTCATGAAGGCGACGGCAGACCGTCTCTTCGGCGACGCGTGCCAATGGTCCGTCCTGGCGGCGGGCCGTAGCCAGATTCCTTTCGCGACCGAAGCGGCGATGCGGGGCGGCCATGTCCGTGTCGGCCTCGAGGACAGCCTCTACATCGAGCGAGGTCAACTCGCCCTCTCCAACGCCCAGCAAGTGACCAAGATCCGGACGATCATCGGAAACCTTGGTTTGCAGGTCGCGACGCCGGGCGAAGCCAGGGACCTTCTCAAGCTCAAGGGCAGGGACCGGGTCGCGATCCAGGGCGGTGCCTGAGACAAAACCATTTCCGCAACGGACCGTCGCACTATCGAGCCTGAAGGTTCCATGGAAAGACGTGCGGTGCGAGCCATGTCCAAGGAGGATCAGTTGGTTAGAGCAGCGTGTACACTCGAGGTGCGCGACCTTCGCGTGCTGGTGACGGCAGGCGGCAGCGGCATCGGCCGGGCCATCGCCGAAAGGCTGCTTTCGGCCGGTGCCCAGGTTCACGTAACCGATCTGGTTGGCGCGAATGTGGAAAGCGCCGTCAAGGCAAACCCGGGGCTGGTTGGCAGCCAGGGGGACGCGTCGGTTGTCGGGGACGTCGATCGGGTCGTTGCCGATGTGGTCGGACAGTTCAAAGGCCTTGACCTCCTGGTCAACAATGTCGGGATTGCCGGACCGACGGGTGAACTCGACAGGCTCGACGAGGCCGACGTCGAACGGACGATCGACGTCAATCTGAGATCACATTTTCATTTCCTGAAACGGTGCCTTCCCCTCCTCAAGGCATCCGAGCGAAATCCCTCGGTTCTTGCCATCAGTTCGGTGGCTGGCCGCCTTGGCTATGGCCACCGGACGCCCTACGCCGCAACAAAGTGGGCAATCGTCGGCCTTGTCAAATCGCTGGCAATCGAGCTTGGCCCGCAGGGAATTCGGGCCAACGCGATCCTGCCTGGCGCCGTCACGGGACCACGCATCGACAAGGTGATCGTGGATCGCGCGCAAGCACTGGGTGTACCTCTGGAGCAAATGCGCCAGTCGTTTCTCTCGAAGATCTCTCTGCGAAGAATGGTTGAGGCCGAGGACGTGGCAAACCTGGCGCTTTTCCTTGCCTCCGACCTGGCCCGCAACATCAGCGGTCAAGCCATCAGCGTCGACGGCAATGTCGAATATCTGTAGGCCCGGCATCTGATTGTCGGCAATCCTCGAAGCGCTCCACTGGTGGAGCACTCTGCTTCGGGGGATCGCGAGCGGCATCAATCGTGAGCGAACTTTTGCGTCCGGTCCGTTCAGACCCGCTCGCCTTTCCAGAAATCCCACCCTGGTCGGCAGGATCACCGTGACCGCCGACCTGCCGAGGATGTGGTTGCCGACGGTCTATCTGAACTTTGCCGTACCAATTGACAGAAAAGTACGGCACCAACCTCTCAACTATCTGATTTTGTTGGTGATCCCGACAGGAATCGAACCTGTGACCTACAGATTAGGAATCTGCCGCTCTATCCTACTGAGCTACGGGACCACGCGGCCAGACACATAAACGCTTCGGGCCGGTTCGCCAAGAGGCGAGAAGGCGATGGGAGCGCTCGCCGCCTTCGACCGCCGCGTCGTCAAGCGGCCAGCGCCGTTTCCGCCAGCTTCACCCAGTAGCTCATGCCGTGCGGGATGACCTCGTCGTTGAAGTCGTAGGCGGGGTGGTGCAGGCCCGCCGAGTCGCCATTGCCGATGAAGATGAAGGCGCCGGGCCGGGCCTCCAGCATATAGGAGAAATCCTCCCCGCCCATCAACGGCTGGATGGCGCGGTGAACATGGCCGTCGCCGGCGACGTCGGCCGCGACATCGCCGGCAAACACGGTTTCCTCGGCATGGTTGAAGGTGACGGGGTAGTTGGCGTCGTAATCCACCTCGATCGTTGCGCCGAAGGCGGCGGCGAGGCCGGCGCTGAGCGCGCGGATGCGCTCTTCCGATCTCTTGGCCACTTCCTTCCTCAGCGTGCGCACGGTGCCGGCGATCTCGGCGCTTTCGGGGATGACGTTGTAGGCATCGCCGGCGTGGAACTTCGTCACCGACACCACCACGGCCTCGACCGGGTCGGTGCTGCGCGAGGCGATGGTCTGCAGCGCGCCGACCAGTTGGCTGGCGATGACGATCGGATCGATCGTGCCGTGCGGCATCGCGGCATGGCCGCCGCGACCCTTGACGGTGATGGTGAATTCCGCCGTCGCGGCCATGATCGGGCCGGGCTTGATGGCGAACTGGCCGACCGGCAGGCCCGGCATGTTGTGCATGCCGAACACTTTCTCGATGCCGAAGCGCTCCATCATGCCGTCCTTGACCATTTCATTGCCGCCGCCGCCGCCTTCCTCGGCCGGCTGGAAGATCACCGCCACGGCGCCGGTGAAATTGCGCGTCTCGGCAAGATATTTGGCGGCACCCAGCAGCATGGCGGTATGGCCGTCATGGCCGCAGGCATGCATCTTGCCGCGAACGGTCGAGGCCCACGGCTTACCGGTGATCTCGTCGATCGGCAGCGCGTCCATGTCGGCGCGCAGCCCGATGGTCGCGCCATCGCCCTTGCGGCCGCGGATGATGCCGACGACGCCGGTCCTGCCCAGACCCGTCACCACTTCGTCGCAGCCGAAGGACTTCAGCTTATCGGCGACGAAGCCGGCGGTCTGGAAGACGTCGAAATTCAGCTCCGGCGTCTTGTGCAGATGTCGTCGCCAGCCAGTGACTTCTTCCTGCATTTCCGCGGCGCGGTTGAGAATCGGCATGATCGGTCCATCTCTTGGTTGATTGGCGGCGGTCGGTTCTGAACCGATGCTCAGCAATTGTGAATGTCTGGCACTTTGCCATTTTGGCGTCACATAGGGTAAATAGCACCACAACAATGCGGTCCGGGATCGAGGGTCGGGCCGAATTTGTGCTGGCGATGGGTAACGAAATCTTACGGAGCCAGCGGCGATCACGGCAAGAGGCGATTTTCGGATTTGATCATGCGGCAAAGGCATTTCCTCAACCTGTTGCTGGCAGGCGCGCTGGCGCTTCCGGTGTTGGCGGGCGCGGCGCGTGCCAATCCCGTGGTCCTGTTCGATCTGAAGAGCGGCTCCATCCTGGAGCATCAGGACGCGTTCAAGCGCTGGTATCCGGCCTCGCTCAGCAAGCTGATGACGGCCTATGTCACCTTCCGCGCCATCCAGGCAGGCGAAGTGGCGCTTGATTCGCCGATCAAGGTGACGAAGCATTCGGCCGGCGAGCCGCCGAGCAAGATGGGCTTCAAGCCCGGCTCGGTGATGCGGCTCGACAATGCGTTGAAGATGATGCTGGTCAAGTCGGCCAACGACATCGCCATGGCCGTTGGCGAGAATATCGGCGGATCCCAGGCCGCATTCGCCGACCGCATGAACGCCGAGGCGGCCCGGCTCGGCATGGTCGGAACGCATTTCGTCAACCCGAACGGGCTTTATTCGCCGGATCAATACACGACCGCGCGCGACCTCGCCGTGCTGGTGACGGCGCTGCGCACCGATTTTCCGCAATACGCCCCCTGGTTTTCGATCGAGGGCCTTGCCGTCGGCAAGAAGGCGATCCCGAACTACAATCTCCTGATCGGCCGCTATCCCGGCGCCGACGGCATGAAGACCGGCTTCGTCTGCTCGTCCGGCTTCAACATGATCGGCTCTGCGACGCGCAACGGCCGCACGCTGGTCGCCGTGGTGCTCGGCGAGAAATCGGCGGTCAGCCGCGCCGAGGCGGCGGCCAAGCTGCTCGATCAGGGTTTCGATACGCCGGCGGCGGGTTCGACCACGCTGGCCGCCCTCAAGCCTTACGGCGACACGCTGTCGCCCAACGACATGCATGACGAGATCTGCAAGAAGAAGGCGAAGGATGAGCAATCCGAGGCAGCCCCCGAGGTTGCCGCCAAGGACGCGCCGAAATCGCCCTACCAGGTGAAGCTCGATCATCCCGTGCTGATCGCGGTTGGTCTCGGCGGCGCTACCGGCCCGGCGCCGAAGGCATTCGTCGACCAAACCGATCAGAACTATGCCGATGTGCCGCTGCCGAGCTGGCGGCCCGACATTCCGGCGCCGAAGGGCGCAGAGCCGCTGGCGACCGGAACGGCGGCCGCCGCGGCGCAAGGCGACCAACCCGCCAAGGCGGCGAACTAGCCGATATGACGGGCGGCTTTCCCATTCCCGTCTCGGTGCTCACCGGCTTTCTCGGCGCCGGCAAGACGACGCTGCTCAACCGGCTGCTCAAGGATCCGGCGCTTGCCGACACGGCGGTGATCATCAACGAGTTCGGCGAGGTGGCGATCGACCATCTTCTGGTCGAACAGGCCTCCGACGGCATCATCCAGCTTTCCGACGGCTGCTTGTGCTGCACGGTGCGCGGGGACCTGGTCGACACGCTGGCCGATCTGGTCGACCGCCAGCAGACCGGCCGCATCGCGAGACTGGCCCGCGTCGTCGTCGAGACGACGGGCCTGGCCGATCCGGCGCCGGTGCTGCAGTCGATCATGGCGCATCCGGCGCTGGTGCAGGCCTTCCGGCTCGACGGCGTCATCACGCTGGTCGACGCCGTCAATGGCGAGGCAACGCTCGATGCCCATGTCGAGGCGGTGAAACAGGCTGCGGTCGCCGACCGCATCGTGCTGACCAAGACCGACCTTGCCGACGCGGCCGCGATAGAGGCGTTGCGGGCAAGGCTGAGGCAAATCAATCCGGGCGCCGTCGTGCTCGACGTCAACGAGGCCGGTACTGGCGCCGCAGCGCTGTTCAATTGCGGACTCTATAATCCTGAGACCAAGTCCGCCGATGTGCGGCGCTGGCTCGGCGAAGAGGCGGCGCATGGTGATGGTCATGATCATCACCATCATGACGGCGACCATGATGATGATCATCACCACCACCACCACCACCATCATGCCCATCGCCACGACACGCGGGTGCGCTCGCACTCGCTCGTCCACGACGGCCCGGTGCCGTTCTCGGCGATCGAGATGTTCCTCGATCTTGTGCGCTCGACTCATGGCGAGAAGCTGCTGCGCATGAAGGGCGTCATCGAGCTCGCGGAGGACCCGTCGCGGCCGCTGGTCATCCACGGCGTGCAGAAGGTCCTGCATCCGCCGGCAAGGCTGCCGGCCTGGCCCGACGGTCAGCGCGGCACCAGGCTGGTTCTGATCACGCTCGACATGCCGGAAGATTATATCCGGCGGCTGTTCGCGGCCTTCACCAACAAGCCGTCGATCGACACGCCGGACCGTGCCGCGCTTGAAGCCAATCCGCTGGCGATTGCCGGGATGTAACTGAAAAATTGGCCGGTCAGATGGCGTTGCCGCGCTCGACCAGGAAACGATGACCGCCCATCACCGCGGCCGTTTCGATCAACCGGTGGCCGGCATCGGCACAAAAGGCCGGGATGTCGATCACGGCCAGCGGATCGGTGGTTTCGAGCCATAGCTTGGCGCCTGGCCGCATTGCGGCCAAGCGCTTGCGGGCTTTCAGCACCGGCAACGGACAGTTCAGTCCCTTGAGATCGTAGATGGCGGCCTGCTTTGCCAAGCTGAGGGCTCTCAGCCGCCGAACATGCCGAGCAGCTTCTTCTTCAGTTTCGACACGGTGCCCTGGTCGGCATCGGCCGCCTGCTGGGTTTCCTGCGCGGGCGCGGGTTCGACGCCGGCGGTGACGACCGGCTGCTCGGCCGCCTGCTTGGCGGCTTCCTTCTCGGCCAGGGCTTGCTGCTTGGCCGCTTCCTTCGCGGCCTTGGCCGCCTCGATCGCCGCCAGGCGCTGCTCCTCGGCCTTACGCTTGGCTTCCTTCTCCGCGTCGAGCGCGGCCATCTTGCGGCCGGCAGGCGAATCGATGCGGCCCATGCGGGTCGTTTCCGTCACCGAGCCGTCCGCATTCATCGACGGCGGTTCGATCGGCACGCGCTCGCCGCGCGCGCGGCGCTTCGACCAGTCGGAAACGATGCTGGCTTCCTTGATGCCGGCAATCGTCGGCTTAGGCGGCGGGGTGCTGGAGTTCACGGCCGAATTGAAGGCCGCGTCGTAGCTCTTCGCGTAATTGGCGTAGGCCATCTTGAGCGAATCCGGCTGAGTCGTCGCCGGGCAGGGGCCGGTCGGGTCGAAGGTGGTGCCTTCTGGCGCGACCTGGTTGAAGACGTAACGCTTCTCGCAGACGTCGACCTTCGGCGGCACCTTGGTGATCTCGAAATTGTCGTAGCCGACCTTCAGCATCTTCCAGAACTCGTAGTTCGGGTCG
>RXJA01000254.1 GCA_003963455.1 Hyphomicrobiales bacterium | reverse complement strand
GACATCGGGGTCAATCTGCAGATCATTCCGGTCGAATGGGCGGAGTGGCTGAGCCAGGTCTTCACCAACAAGGACTACGACCTCACGATCGTTTCCCATGTCGAGCCAAACGACATCGATATCTATTCGCGGCCCGGCTACTATTTCCAGTATGACAATCCGAAGTTCAACGACGTCATCAAGGAGCTCGGCACCACGGTCGACAAGGACAAGAGGCTGGAGCTGCTGGGCGAAGCGCAGAAGATTCTCGCGCACGACGTGCCGGCCGTCTACCTGTTCGAGCTGCCGAAGATTGGCGTCTGGGACGCCAAGCTGCAGGGCATGTGGGCGAACTGGCCGATCGAGGCGGATGATCTCACCAAGGTGAAATGGGCGGATTGAGCCCGGCGCGATCGCCCGATCGCTTCCCATGACCGCCTACCTCCTGAAACGCCTCATCATCGCGGCCCTCACCCTGGTGCTGGCCTCGATGGTGGTGTTCGCGGTCATGGAGGTCCTACCCGGCGATCCGGCGCGCCTGATGCTGGGCCTCAATGCCAGCGCCGACCAGGTCGAGGTGCTGCGCAACCAGATGGGGCTGAACGCCCCGCTGGTGCTGCGCTATCTGCATTGGGCGGGTGGATTGCTCAACCTCGATTTCGGCCGCTCCTACACCTATTCGGTACCTGTCATCGACCTTGTGCGCGAACGCATTGCCGTGTCCCTGCCGCTCGCGTTGATCGCGCTGGCGCTGTCGACCATCATCGCCATCCCGGTCGGCGTCTTTTCCGCCAGCCGGCAGGGCCGCGCCGGCGACACGCTTGCCATGGGCGCGGCCCAGCTCGGCGTCGCCGTGCCGAACTTCTGGTTCGCGCTGATACTTATCTATGTCTTTGCCGTCTGGCTCAGGCTGGTGCCGGCCGGCGGCTTTCCCGGCTGGAGCGCCGGCATCTGGCCGGCGCTGAAATCCCTGATCTTGCCGGCCGTGGCCCTGGCCTTGCCGCAGGCAGCGATCCTGGGGCGCGTCGCCCGCTCGGCGCTGATCGAGGTGCTGAACGAAGACTATATCCGCACCGCGCGCGCCAAGGGCCTGCCCTACCGTGCCGTGCTCTGGCGCCATGCGCTGCGCAACGCCATGATCCCGGTGCTCACCATCCTCGGCCTGCAATTCGCCTTCCTGCTCGCCGGCACCATCATCATCGAGAATGTCTTCTATCTGCCTGGCCTCGGCCGGCTGATCTTCCAGGCCATCACCCAGCGCGACCTGATCGTGGTCGAGAGCATCGTCATGCTTCTGGTCGCCGCCGTGATCCTCATCAACCTCATCGTCGATTTCTCCTACGCCATCGTCGACCCGCGTCTCAGAGGCCGGCAATGACCATGCGCGTCGACCTGCCCGAGGAAACCATCGCCGGCGTGCTGGCCAAGGCCTTCGGCAATCGCTCCTTCCTGATCGGGTTAATCATCACTTCGGCCGTCGTGGCGGTCGCGCTCCTGTCCTTCCTCTGGACGCCCTATGACGTCACCAGGCTGGTGATCGCCGACAGGACGCAGGCGCCCTCGCCGGCGCACTGGTTCGGCACCGACCATTTCGGCCGCGACATCCTGTCGATGATCATGGTCGGCGCCCGCAATTCGATCGCGGTCGCGCTGGTCGCGGTCGGCATCGGCATGGGCATCGGCGTTCCGCTTGGCGCCTTCGCCGCCGCGCGCGGGGGTCTGGCCGACGAGGCGCTGATGCGCGTCAACGATCTCGTCTTCGCCTTTCCGGCCCTGCTTTCGGCGATCATGATCACCGCCATCTTCGGACCGGGCGCCGTCAACGCCATCATCGCCATCGGCATCTTCAACATCCCGGTCTTCGCTCGCGTGGCGCGGGCCGGCGCTTTGGCGATCTGGCCGCGCGAATTCATCCTCGCCGCGCGCGCCGCCGGCAAGGGCATGACGCGCATCAGCATCGAGCACATCCTGCCCAACATCGCGACGCTGCTCTTGGTCCAGGGCACGATCCAGTTCGCGCTCGGCATCCTGGCCGAGGCCGGCCTTTCCTATGTCGGCCTCGGCGCGCAGCCGCCGATGCCGAGTTGGGGCCGCATGCTGTTCGACGCGCAGACGCGCATGGTAACCGCGCCCTGGATGGCGATCTTCCCCGGCATGGCCATCGTCATCACCGTGCTCGGATTGAACCTGCTCGGCGACGGCATCGCCGACATCCTCGACCCGAAATCGCGGCGGCGCCGATGAGCCTGCTCGAGATCGAGAACCTGTCGCTGACGATCGGTTCAACGCCGATCCTCAAAGGCGTCGAGCTGACCATCGCGCGGGGCGAAGTGGTCGGCCTTGTCGGCGAATCCGGCTCCGGCAAGTCGATGACGGCGTTGACCGTCATGCGGCTGCTGCCGCATCTGGCGCGCGCCGGGGGGCGCGTGACCTTCGACGGCATCGACATCCTCGGCGCGACCGAGGACCAGATGTGCGCCTTGCGCGGCGACGATATCGGCATGGTCTTCCAGGAGCCCATGACGGCGCTCAACCCGGTCAAGACCATCGGCGAGCAGGTCGCCGAAGGCATCCGCTGGCACACCAAGGCGGGCCGCGCCGAAGCCGAGGAGCGAGCGCGAAAAATCCTCGACCGCGTCGGGCTGCCTGAAGCCAGGTTCCCGCTGTCGCGCTACCCGCACGAACTGTCCGGCGGCCAGCGCCAGCGTGTCGTCATCGCGATCGCCTGCGCGCTGAAGCCTAAATTGTTGATCGCCGACGAACCGACGACAGCCCTCGACGTAGTGCTGCAGGGGCAAATCCTCGACCTGTTGCGCGATCTGGTCAGCGAGAACCGCATGGGCCTGCTGCTCATCTCGCACGACCTTGCCGTGGTGACCGAGATGGCCGACCGCCTCACCATCCTGCGCAACGGCGAGGTTATGGAAGCCGGCGACACCGCTCGCACGCTGTCGGAACAATTGCATCCCTACACACGCGAGCTGGCACTCGCCTCCATGCACGTGCCGGCGCGTCCGAAAGCACACCTGGCGGGGTCGGCAAAACCGCTGCTCGAAGTCGAAAACGTCGGACGGGATTATCCGGGACGGCGGATATCCCTGCTCCGGCCGGCGCAGCCGGTGCGCGCCGTCGACGATGTCTCCCTCACCATCGAGCCGGCTCAATCGGTGGCGCTGGTCGGCCGCTCAGGCTGCGGCAAGTCCACCCTAGCCCGCATGATCCTCGCCTTGGACAGGCCGACGGCCGGAACCATCCGCTTTCGCGGCGAGCCCATCACGGGCAAGCCGGAACAGGCGCTAAGGCCGGCCAGGCGCGACATGCAGGTGGTGTTCCAGGATCCCTACGGCTCCTTCGACCCGCGACAGAAGGTGGAGAAGCTGGTGGCCGAGCCGCTGCACCTTATGGAAAAACAGCCGGCCGTGGCCGAACGCCGGGAGATGATCGCGCATGCGCTGCATGAAGTCGGGCTCGGGCCGCGCGACATGGACAAATACCCGCATGAATTCTCGGGCGGCCAGCGCCAGCGCCTGTCGATCGCCCGCGCCATCATCACGCGCCCGAAGCTGGTGGTGGCCGACGAGCCGGTCTCGGCGCTGGACGTCTCGATCCGCGCCCAGATCCTCGACCTTTTCGCCGAGCTCAACCAGAAGCTCGG
>RXJA01000625.1 GCA_003963455.1 Hyphomicrobiales bacterium | reverse complement strand
GCGCCCGCTCGAAACCGTCGCGCACCTCCGCCTTGCTCCAGGCGATGCGCATGCCCTTGCCGCCGCCGCCGGCCGAGGCCTTGATCATCACCGGATAGCCGATCTCGCCGGCTATCTTCTCGGCATGGTCGGCGTCTTCGATAACGCCCAGCCAGCCCGGGACGGTCGAGACCTTGGCCTCGCTTGCGAACTTCTTCGATTCGATCTTGTCGCCCATCGCCTTGATGGCCTTGGGCTTCGGTCCGATGAAGACGATACCTTCCTTCTCTAGCGCTTCGCAGAAAGAAGCGCGCTCCGAAAGGAAGCCATAGCCCGGGTGCACGGCCTCAGTGCCGGTCTGCTTGCAGGCGGCGATGATCTTCTCAGGCAGCAGATAGCTCTGCGCGGCGGGCGGCGGCCCGATATGCACCGCCTCATCGGCCATCTCGACATGCACGGCATCGCGATCGGCATCCGAATAGACCGCGACCGTGGCAATCCCCATCTTGCGCGCCGTCTTGATCACGCGGCAGGCGATCTCGCCGCGATTGGCGATCAGGATCTTCTTGAACATTCGGATATCGTTCCTCCGGCGAAGCGATCCAGTTCTATGGACAATTCCGGCGCGCCTCAAGTGTCCGCGGGTTGGCTCCCCAGTTGATGCCGATTGCGGAAACCGCGCCGAAAAACGTCGCAAGAGACGTTGGCCGCCAGCGCGGAACTCGCTAAGGTTACCCGTAACGCCGAATGGATGGCAGGCTGGCATTCGCCACGAACGGCTTGCCGTTAGCCAAAACTTACAGATTGCTTGGGAGGAAGTGCCTCATGAAAACGCGTGCCGCCGTTGCCGTCGCCGCCGGAAAGCCGCTGGAAATCATGGAGGTGGACCTCGAAGGGCCGCGCGAGGGCGAAGTTCTGGTCGAGGTCAAGGCGACCGGCATCTGCCACACCGACGAGTTCACGCTGTCGGGCGCCGACCCGGAAGGCATCTTTCCGGCGATTCTCGGCCATGAGGGCGCCGGTGTCGTCGTCGATGTGGGCAAAGGGGTGACCTCGGTCAAGAAAGGCGACCATGTCATTCCGCTCTATACGCCCGAATGCCGGCAGTGCCCATCGTGTTTGTCGCGCAAGACCAATCTGTGCACCGCCATCCGCGCCACCCAAGGTCAGGGGCTGATGCCGGACGGCACCTCGCGTTTCTCGATCGGCAAGGACAAGCTCTTCCACTATATGGGCTGCTCGACCTTCTCGAACTTTACCGTGCTGCCGGAGATAGCGGTGGCCAAGGTCAATCCCGACGCGCCCTTCGACAAGATCTGCTACATAGGGTGCGGCGTCACCACCGGCATCGGCGCGGTGATCAATACGGCCAAGGTCGAGCAGGGCGCCACGGCCGTCGTCTTCGGCCTCGGCGGCATCGGCTTGAACGTCATCCAGGGCCTGCGCCTTGCCGGCGCCGATATGATGATCGGCGTCGATCTGAACAACGACAAGAAGGCCTGGGGCGAGAAGTTCGGCATGACGCATTTCGTCAATCCGAAGGAGATCGACGGCGACATCGTCCCTTACCTCGTCAACCTGACCAAGCGCGGCGCCGACCAGATCGGCGGCGCCGACTACACATTCGACTGCACCGGCAACACCAAGGTGATGCGCCAGGCGCTGGAGGCCTCGCATCGCGGCTGGGGCAAGTCGGTCATCATCGGCGTTGCCGGCGCCGGCCAGGAGATCTCGACCCGGCCGTTCCAGCTCGTCACCGGCCGCACCTGGATGGGCACCGCCTTCGGCGGCGCGCGCGGCCGCACCGACGTGCCGAGGATCGTCGACTGGTACATGGAAAAGAAGATCCAGATCGATCCGATGATCACCCACACGCTGAGGCTCGAGGACATCAACAAGGGCTTCGACCTCATGCATGAGGGCAAGTCGATCCGGAGTGTCGTGGTTTACTGAAGCAATGCCACCAGGCCGCCGGCCGGAACGCCGGCGACCTCCGTGGTCAAACATGGGAGGAATGGAATGGCGGAAAAACTGCATCCGAAGATCGACAACGGCCTGCCCAAGGAAATCGCGAGCTTCTCCGGCGGCACGCTGGTCTGTCTCTGCACCTCGAAGCCGGTGAAGGTGAAGGTCAAGGGCCAGATTGCCCACGACCATGCCTGCGGCTGCACCAAATGCTGGAAGCCGGACGGAGCGATCTTCTCGGTCGTGGCCGTTGCCGGAACCGGCGACGTCACAGTCACCGAGAATGGCGACAAGCTGAAGGTGGTCGACCCCTCGGCCCTCATCCAGCGTCATGCCTGCACCGGCTGCGGAGTCCACATGCACGGCCCGGTCGAGCGCGACCATCCCTTCAAGGGCCTGACCTTCATCCATCCCGAGCGCTTCGAGGAGGACGGCTGGTCGCCGCCGGGCTTTGCTGCCTTCGTCTCCTCGATCATCGAATCCGGCGTCGATCCGAGCCGCATGGCCGGCATCCGCGCTCAATTGAAGTCGATCGGGCTCGAACCCTATGACTGCCTCAGCCCCGGCCTGATGGACTACATAGCCACCTGGACGGCAAAAAAGTCCGGCGCGCTTCCGGCCTGAGAAATTCCAAGATTTCACGTAAGGGGCTGGCTGATGCCGGCCCCTTTCACATTTGGAGGCTTGATGCCAGCACCTGTCATCTACGTCGACGCCGACGCCTGCCCGGTGAAAGCCGAGGTCGAGAAGGTCGCCGAGCGGCATGGAGTCATCGTCACCTACGTCTCCAACGGCGGCCTTCGCCCGTCGCGCGATCCGATGATCCGCAACGTCGTGGTGTCAAAAAGCGCGGACGCGGCCGACGACTGGATCGTCGACAACGCGAAGTCGAACGACATCGTGATCACGGCCGACATCCCGCTGGCCGCGCGCACGGTGGCGCTGGGCGCGCATGTGCTGGGACCCACCGGCCGCCCCTTCACGCCCGAAACCATCGGCATGGCGGTGGCGATGCGCGACTTGAAGCAGCATCTGCGCGAAACCGGCGAAAGCCGCGGCTTCAATGCCTCCTTCACACAGAAAGACAGGTCGCAGTTTCTCGGCGAGCTCGACCGCATCTTGCGGCGGGCGCTTAAATCCGTCACACCGGACTGATCCGAACGCCTTCCCAGAGGCCGCGCCATGGGTGACGAAGCATCCCTCAAGACGCCGACGCACCAGCATATGCAGTTCGCTTTGGCCGCCGTCATGGGCATCGTCGCGCTGCTGCTCGCGCTGATGCTGCACGCGCCGCTCCCCTACTCGATCGGCGCCAACGTGTTCTTTGTAGGCTATATCGCTCAGGTGATGGCCCTGATGCCGCGCCTCACCGGGCGCTACCTCAGCAAGAACGCGCGGGCCACGGACCTTCCGGTGCTGGCGATTTTCGCCGTCACGCTTTTCGTCGTCGGCGCGGCCATCGTCTCGCTGTTCCTGCTCATCAATCGCAAGGATGCGGCACACCCCGTGCAACTCGCCTTCGCCATGCTCTCGATTCCCTTCGGCTGGTTCACCATCCATGCCATGGCGGCGCTGCACTACGCGCATGTCTATTGGAAGGATGGCGACCAGATCGACGACAAGACCAAGAAGAAAATGCCGGTCGGCGGCCTCGATTTTCCCGGCGGCAAACGGCCGGAAGGCTGGGACTTCCTCTATTTCGCGACGGTGATCGGCATGACGGCGCAGACCGCCGACACGGCCATCACCACCTCGCAAATGCGCCTTGTCGTGCTCGTGCACTCGGTCCTGAGCTTTTTCTTCAACACGGTGATCGTCGCCGCGGCCGTTAATCTCGCGGTCAGCCTGGGCGCTTCGTAATAAATCCGTGATCGCATGAAACATTGCCTTGTGCGGCGACGTATTGAGGGGGAGACAATGATATGAGAAGCCGCTTCCACGAGGCGGCCGGAGGCAAGATGGACGCTGTTGCCAACAACCAATCCGCCCCCAAGGCGGACGTCAAGGACACGACCCTCATCTACCGTCAGTCGCGCTGGACGCGGTTGACCCACTGGCTGTGGGCCATATCGCTGTTCTTCATGCTGCTATCGGGTCTGCAGATCTTCAACGCGCGGCCGCAGCTTTATCTTGGCAAGCAGTCCGGCTTCGAATTCAACAACACCATCCTCCAGATCGGCGCCGAAAACACCGCCAACGGTCCGCGCGGTTTCACAGCGATCTTCGGCCATCGCTTCGACACGACGGGCGTGCTCGGCTGGTCGGGTCCGGCTGGCCAGGAGACGCAGCGCGCCTTTCCGGCCTGGGCGACCATCCCCTCCTATTACGATCTTGGGACCGCTCGCGTCGTGCATTTCTTCTTCGCCTGGATCCTGACCACGACGTTGCTCATCTGGCTGATCGCCGGACTGATCAACGGCCATATCCGCCGCGACCTCGCCCCTCGCGTGTCGGACCTGCGCAAGCTGCCGCGCGACATCGTCGATCACGCGAAGTTGAAGTTCCACCATACGCGGGAGTACAACACGCTGCAGAAGATGGCTTATGGCGGCGTGCTGTTCGTCGCTCTGCCGCTGATCATCGTCACCGGGCTAGCCATGTCGCCGAGCATGGATTCGGTACTGCCCTGGCTCAATGAGATCCTTGGCGGCCGGCAGACCGCGCGCACCATCCATTTCACCATCATGGTGCTGCTCGTCCTTTTCTTTGTCATCCACATGCTGATGATCCTCGCCGCCGGCCCTATCAACGAACTGCGCTCGATCATCACCGGCTGGTATCGCACCGACCCGCCCGCGAAGCACGATCAGCCAACCGAGAGGAGCGTCTGACATGGCAAAGTTCCAGATCAGCCGCCGCAAGTTTCTGACCGCCAGCAGCCTCGGCCTGTCCGGCATCGCGCTATCCGGCTGCGATGCCTTCGATAGCGGCCTCGGCATCGGCGGCGGCCTGCGCAGCTTCCTTGAGAACGCCAACGGCCTGACCTACCGCGCGCAGCGCCTTCTCGCCGGACGCGACGCGCTGGCGCCGGAATTCACCGAGGCCGACATCCGCCAGCCACAGCGGCCGAACGGCGTTACCGCGCCTGACGACGACACCTACAAGGGTCTGCTCGCCAACAATTTCGCCGACTGGCGCCTTGAAGTCACCGGCCTTGTCGAGAAGCCGCTGTCGCTGACCCGCGAGCAGCTCCAGAACATGCCGAGCCGCACCCAGATCACCCGCCATGATTGCGTCGAAGGCTGGAGTTGCATCGCCAAATGGACCGGCACGCCGCTGTCCCTGGTGCTGGACCAGGCGGTGGTCAAGCCGCAGGCCCGCTACGTCATGTTCCACTGCCTCGACACGATCGAGCAGAGCCTGTCCGGCAACATCAAATATTACGGCACCATCGACCTGATCGACGCCCGCCATCCGCAGACCATTTTGGCCTACGGTCTCAACGGCAAGCCCTTGCCGGTCGAGAACGGCGCGCCGCTGCGTGTGCGCGTCGAGCGCCAGCTTGGCTACAAGATGCCGAAATACATCTACAAGATCGAGCTGGTCGATAGTTTCGCCAATGTCGGTGGCGGCCGCGGCGGCTACTGGGAAGATAACGGCTACGATTGGTATGGTGGGATTTGATGGCCCCTCGCCTGCGGGCCGAGCACGATCTGCCGTCCGCCGAGCTTGATGCCATCGAGGAGCGCCTGCATGACGATAATCGGCGGCTGACCGGTCATAACGACGACCGTGCCCTCATCTTTGCCCTGCGGGATGAGCAAGGGCTCGCTGTCGGAATCGCCGCCGGCTATTCCTGGGCCGGCATCGCCGAGCTCAAGCTGTTGTGGGTGGACGAAGCCTATCGGGGCCTTGGCCACGGCAGGAATCTGCTCGACGCCTTTGTCGCGGAGGCCGCCGCGCGCGGCTCACTGCGGATTTGGGTTTCGACACACGATTTCCAGGCGCCCGGCCTGTACCAGGAAGCCGGCTTCGAGCGTATGGCCGAATTCGCTGGGTGGCCCGAAGGCCATTCCAACATCATTTTTTGCAGGACGCTCGCCGCCTAAGCAACCTTGTCCAGCAGCGGCCTCAGCGCCGGGTGGATTTCCGGCGAGGCGTGCCTGATCAGAGTCAGCAGCGCGCGCTCGTTGTCGCGCAGCGGACGCTGGCCTCCGCCGACGCGCTCGGCCAGCCATTCCGCTTCGCCTGCGTCGATCGCCTCCGCGCGGCGGGCAAGCGCCTCGGTCGCCCGGTTCTTGGCTTCCCACTCGGCCTCGATATCACCGGGCGAATGATAGGCCTCGAGGATCGCGGCGAATCCGCCCGAGACCATACGGCTGAAGAAACCGCCAAGCGCCGATCCCGCCTCATCGAGGAAGTTGTCGTGGCGCAGCGCCGTTTCGCGTGTCGGCGGCTCGTAGCCGGCCGAGCACATCACATAGTTGGCGATCGCCTTGACGAAGAGGTCGTTCCAGGACGGGTCGTTGCTGGCCGTGGCGGTCTGGTCGTTGATCCTGAACAGGACCTCTGCCTCGTCCTTGGTGATGGCGATGTTGCCGTGGCCGCCAAAGGCATGGAGAATGCGGCGCAGGAGATCGACCTCGGCCTTGGCGATCAGGCCCGGAACCAGGTCGCCGCCGAGCATCAGCGGGCCCTTGCCCTCGACCACCGCATGCGCGACCTGCTCCAGCGCATAGGCCGAAAGCCGGCCGGGCGACGACCTAGCTTCCTCCAGCACATGCACCAGCAGCTCGAGCTCGGTTCGGCTGTCGACCATGCCGTCGCGCGAGATCGTGCGAACCAGCCACTCGGCATTCTCTTGCGAGATATAGCCGTCCGGCTTCTCCTGATGGACGATGTAATCCGTCACCGCCTCGACGAAGAACGGCGCCCATTCCGCGCACTTGTCGCGCGCTGTCTGATCGAGCGCGAACAACGCCTCCGCTTCGCCGCGACTCACAACGCCGTCCGCGAATACCTCGCGCCGCAGCATCGTCACGTCCTCGGCCGTGATCTTGTTCTTCGAGGCCAGCCCCGCCACCGGAGCGCTCATTTTCAGTTCGCCCATTCCGTTTCCCCGCCCATCGCCGATTGCCGGCGAACCTCGATAGCCATCCCATCCAGCCTATCAGCAGTGTCTTGAGAAACCGGCAAACGGCGTGGTTAGCGAAGACTTGTCGGGAAAATGTCGCTGGGAGGTGACAAGGTGTCGCCGACGAGCTATGGAAGGCGCGTCGGGGGCTCAGGTTCTGAGTCCCACCTGTTTGCGGGAGAGAGCAGCGCAAGCTGTCGCCGAAGGGGAAATCGCCCGAAATCTCTCAGGCAAAAGAACCGTGGACGGGAAAGACAACTCTGGAAAGTCGGGGCTAGCCCCGCGCCGAAGGTGTAAGCGCTGCCGACAGAGTTACGGGGCGCGAGTCTCTCAGGCTTCAGACAGAGGGGCACGGAACAGACCGCCATTGGCGGTTGATCGCGTGCGACTCTGGAGAAGACATGACGGGCGAAGACACCAAACACCTACCCCTCGAGGATTTGCATCAGTCCGCGGGAGCGCGTTTCGGCGCGTTCGCCGGCTGGTCGATGCCGCTCACCTACCCGCCCGGCGTGATGAAGGAGCACCTGCACACGCGCGAGCATGCCGGCCTGTTCGACATCTCGCATATGAAGCTTTTTGCCGTCAGCGGTCCGGGCGCCGCGGCGCTGCTGAACCGCGCCTGCCCGCTTGACGCCGGCGCGCTGGATATCTCGCAGTCCAAATACACCTTCTTCCTCAACGAGACGGCGGGGATCATCGACGATTTGATCGTCACGCGCCTTGGTGACGACCGCTTCATGGTGGTTGCCAATGCCGGCAACGCCGTCGAGGACGAGAAGCATCTGCGCGCCCTGGCCGGCGATTTCGACGCCAGGGTCGAGCCGCTCGACCGGGTTTTCCTGGCGATCCAGGGGCCGGACGCCTGGGCGGCCTTGGCGCGGGCCGGCATCGAGACCGGCTCGCTGCTCTTCATGCATGGCATCGAGCCGCGCAAAAACTGGTTCATGAGCCGCTCCGGCTACACCGGTGAGGACGGGTTCGAAATCGGCCTGCCGGAAGCCGACGCGCGCGATCTCGTCACCACGCTGCTCAAGGACGAGCGCGTGCAATGGATCGGCCTTGCCGCCCGCGACAGTCTGCGCCTCGAGGCCGGTCTCTGCCTGCACGGCCAGGACCTGACGTCCGGGATCGACCCGGCAAGCGCCGGCCTGATGTGGGCGATCCCCAAGGAGGTCCGCTCCGGCCATTTCATCGGCGCCGACGCGCTGCGCTCTATTCTCGAACGCGGGCCGTCGCAAAAGCGCGTCGGTCTGAAGCCCGACGGTCGCCAGCCGGTGCGAGCCGGCGCGGCGCTCGTCGATGCCGGCGGCAATCCGGCCGGCCACGCCACCTCCGGCGGTTTCGGCCCCACGACCGGCCACCCGGTCGCCATGGGCTACGTCGACACTGCGCTGGCCAAGGCCGGCACGAAACTCTTCGCCGATGTCCGCGGGACGAAAATCCCGGTCGACGTCACGTCCCTGCCCTTCACCCCGCATCGCTACCGCAAAGGATAAGTCCCGATGGCAAAGACCTATTTCACCGAAGACCACGAATGGCTGCGCGTCGACGGCGGCGTCGCTACTGTCGGCATCACCGACTACGCGCAGGAACAGCTTGGCGACCTGGTCTTCGTCGAACTGCCGGAAATCGGCCGCAAGCTCGCCAAGGGCGACACCGCGGTGGTCGTCGAATCCGTCAAGGCGGCATCCGACGTCTATGCCCCGGTCGACGGCGAGATCACGGAAGCCAATGCCTCGCTGTCGGCCGATCCTTCGCTCGTCAATTCGGCGGCGACCGGCGACGGATGGCTCTGGAAGATGAAGCTTTCCAACGAAAGCCAGCTCGACGGCCTCTTGGACGAGGCCGCCTACAAAGCCCATATCGGCTGACAGCAGGACGACGAAAATGACCGCAGCATCCATCCCCTTCTCGGCCCGCCATATCGGTCCCGGCCTCAGCGACGTCCGCGCCATGCTTGCCGTGATCGGCGTTCCGTCCGTCGAGACGCTGATCAGCCAGGCCGTGCCGAAATCGATCCGGCTGGACAGGCCGCTGGCCTTGCCGGCGCCTGCGAGCGAAGCTGAAGCGCTGGCAGAATTGTCGGCGACCATGGCGAGGAACATGGTGCTGAAGAGCTTCATCGGCGCCGGCTATCACGGCGTCCATGTGCCCCCGGTCATCCAACGCAACCTGTTCGAGAATCCGGCCTGGTACACGGCCTACACGCCCTACCAGGCCGAGATCAGCCAGGGCCGGCTGGAAATGCTGTTCAATTTCCAGACCTTGGTCACCGAGCTCACCGGCCTGCCGGTGGCGTCGGCCTCGCTGCTCGATGAGGCGACCGCCGTCGCCGAGGCCGTCGGGATCGCGCTGCGCCACCATCGCGACAAGCGCACCAAGGTGGCGCTTGCCGGCACGCCGCATCCGCAGACGCTGGACGTCGTGCGCACCCGGGCCGAACCGCTCGGCATCGAGGTCGACGGCGAGACGATCGACGACAACACCGCCGCCCTGCTCGTCTCCTGGCCGGATACCTTCGGCGTCTACGGCGACCACAAGGCGGCGATCGAGAAGGCACGCGCCGCCGGCGCGCTCGTCGTCTTCATCGCCGACCCGCTGGCGCTCACGCTGACGGATGCGCCGGCCGCGCTTGGCGCCGACATCGCGGTCGGTCCGATGCAGCGCTTCGGCGTGCCGATGGGCTTCGGCGGCCCGCACGCCGCCTATTGCGCCGTTTCCGACAAGCTGACCCGGCTGATGCCCGGCCGCCTCGTGGGCCAGTCGACGGACACCAAGGGCCGTCCCGGCTACCGGCTGGCGCTGCAGACGCGTGAGCAGCACATCCGCCGCGACAAGGCCACCTCCAACATCTGCACCGCGCAGGCGCTGCTCGCCAATATGGCCACGGCCTACGCGATCTGGCACGGTCCCGCCGGCCTGCAGGCGATCGCCGGCCATATCCACGGGCTCGCCGATCGCCTCGCTTCAGGCCTCAAGGCCGCGGGCATTCCCGTGCTTGGCGCGAGCCGCTTCGACACGGTGACGGCCGAAGTGAAGGGCAAGGCCGGCGCGATCGCCGCCGCCGCGGAGAAGACGGGCCGGCTGTTGCGCGTCATCGATGCGGACAAGATCAGCATCGCCTTCGACGAGACCTCGACGAAAGCCGATCTCGAGGCGATCGCCAGCCTCTTCGGCGCCAAGCCTGGCGCGGAAGGCGGCTCGATGCCCGGCAAGCCGCGCGGCAAGGAGTTCCTGACGCAGCCGGTCTTCCACGAGAACCGTTCCGAGACCGAGATGATGCGCTTCCTGCGCCGGCTGGCCGACAAGGATCTCGCGCTCGACCGCGCCATGATCCCGCTCGGCTCCTGCACCATGAAGCTCAATGCCGCCGCTGAAATGATGCCGGTGAGTTGGCCAAGTGTCGCCAATCTGCATCCGTTCGCGCCCGCCGGCCATTCCGGCGGCTACCGCGCCATGATCGCCGATCTCGAAGCCTGGTTGTCGGAGATCACCGGCTTCGACGCCGTGACCTTGCAGCCCAATGCCGGCAGCCAGGGCGAATATGCCGGCCTGCTCGCCATTCGCGGCTATCACCGCTCGCGCGGCGAAGGCCATCGCACCATCTGTCTGATCCCGTCTTCCGCGCATGGCACCAATCCGGCGAGCGCCGCGATGGCCGGCATGAGCGTCGTCGTCGTGCGCTGCACGGAGGACGGCAACATCGATGTCGAGGACCTCAAGGCCAAGGCGGCCGAGCATTCGGCGAACCTCGCGGCGCTGATGTTCACCTACCCCTCGACGCACGGCGTCTACGAGGAAGGCGCGCGCGACCTCTGCGCCATCGTCCATGAGCATGGCGGCCAGGTCTATTTCGACGGCGCCAACCTCAACGCCCTGGTCGGCCTCGCCCGTCCAGGCGATATCGGCGCGGACGTCTGCCATATGAACCTGCACAAGACCTTCTGCATTCCGCATGGCGGCGGCGGCCCGGGTGTCGGCCCGATCGGCGTCAAGGCGCATCTGAAGCCCTACCTGCCGGGCCACGTCGCGGAAGGCACGACCCATGCCGTGGCGGCGGCGCCGTTCGGCAGCGCCTCGATCCTGCCGATCACCTGGATGTATATCCGCATGATGGGCGCTTCCGGCCTGAAGCAGGCGACGGAGACGGCGATCGTCTCGGCCAACTACATCGCGACCAGGCTCGCGCCGCATTTCCCGCTCCTCTACAAGGGCAGGCACGATCGCATCGCGCATGAGTGCATCCTCGACACCCGCGTGCTCAAGGAGAGCGCCGGCATCAGCGTCGACGACATCGCCAAGCGCCTCATCGACTACGGCTTCCACGCGCCGACCATGTCGTTCCCGGTCGCCGGCACGCTGATGGTCGAGCCGACCGAGTCCGAGCCCAAGCGCGAGCTCGATCGCTTCTGCGAGGCGATGATGGCCATCGCCGGCGAAGCGGCGAAAGTGGCGAAGGGCGAGTGGCCGTCCAACGACAACCCGCTGGTCAACGCCCCGCACACGGCGGCGGAAGCGCTGGCGGGCGCATGGACCCATCCCTATTCGCGGCTGGAGGCGGCCTATCCGGCGGGCGACGCCGATCTGGCGGCGAAATACTGGCCGCCGGTCTCGCGCATCGACAACGTCGCCGGCGACCGCAACCTGGTCTGCTCGTGCCCACCGCTGTCGGAATATCTCGGCGCGGCCGAATAGCCGCCGGCGTTCATTCAAGCGGTTTTCAAGGCCGGCCCGGCATCGGGCTGGCCAATTTGCTTTCAGCCGGCGCTCCGCATGAAGCGCCGCGTCGGCTTGCGCCGATCAGCCCTTGTCGAGCAATGCCAGATTCGCGTTGACCACCGTCTGGTCGGCCATGCCGGCCTTGGCCTCGAGCAGCAGCGCGCGCGCCTTCTTCTTGTTGCCGCGCAGGAGCTGCGAATAGCCCATATTGTTGACGATCTGCGGCTTGCGACCGGCGACCTTCAGAAGCTGGGCATAGGCGCGGTCGGCGAAGTCGAAACGGCCGAGCTCGTCATAGGACGCTGCAAGCCCCATCCAGGCCTCGGCATTGTCCGACTTGAGTTCGACCGCCTTGCGGAAATGCTGTTCGGCAAGGCCGAAATTCGCCTCGCGGAATTGCGCCTTGCCTTCAACGAGGTCGTTGGCGCTGACATCCTTGGCCACCGGCTGGATCGCCGTGGTCTTGGTCGTGTCGACGTTGTTGGTCGTGCAGCCGGTGATCATCAAGACGGCCGCCAACGCCGCCGCAGCCCTGGGAAGTTTCTGACGCATGCCCCTGCCCCATCGCCCGATTTGCCGGGTCGTTCTTCAGGGAAAAACCTTACAGGAGAGCGATTAAGCTTCGGTGCCGAAATGCAGCTAAAATTCGGTTGCCCGCAAAGGGCGCGTTAACCCTGCCGGCGTCGAGCTTGGAGGCATGTTGAGATTCAGGTCGGGCCGAGTCGAAAGCGGCAGTTGAACCGGCCTGCGCCGGCCGTAGCCTTCATAGAGCGAAAACACTTGTTAGGGCTTCGGCCGGCGAAGGCCGGAGCGGAGCGTACTTTTTGGTACGGAGCACAGGAAGCGCAGAAAACTACCGCTTGCAGGCCGGCCTCACCTGAATATCGACATGCCTCAGTGGTGCGCCGTCAGCTTCACGACGATCGGAATGATGGCGATCATCAGCACCACCGGCAGGATGCAGACCGTCACCGGAACCGACATCTTGGCCGGCAAGGCATGTGCCTTCTCCTCGGCCAACGACATGCGCTTGTGCCGCATTTCGTCGGAAAAGACGCGCAGCGAGCCCGACAGGCTGGTGCCAAGCTCCTTGGATTGCTGCAAGAGCGTCGCGAAGGAACGCACCTCGTCGAGGCTGAGGCGGTCGGCGAGCGCCTTCAGCGCGTCATCGAGGCTCCGGCCGGCCCTGAGTTCCAGCGAAACCAGGATCAGGTTCTGGCTTAGCGACGGATAGGTCCTTGCAAGCTCCTTGGAGACCCGCTCGATGCCGGCCTCCATGCTCATGCCGGCATCGGAGCACACGATCATCAGATCCATGAAGTCGGGAAAGCCGTTGCGGTATTCGCGCATCTTCTCCCGAACCTTCTGCGCCAGCACCAGGCCAGGCAGGAAATAGCCGCCGGCGCCGGACAAGATGATGAAGGTCCAACGGCTGGTCATGGTCGACTCGGCGCTGGCCGCCCAATGATTGACCAGGAAGGCGCCGAGCGCCGCGCCGATGAAGGTAGCGAAACGGATGAGGAAGAACATGCCGACGGCGCGCGGCTCCATATAGCCGGCCTGGATGAGCTTCATGCGCAGCCGCGCGACATTTTCCGGGTCGCTCTTGGCATAGAATTCCTGCGCCCGCTTGACCGCCTTCTCGCGCACCGCATTGGTGTTCTTCCTGGGCGTGGCCTCGGCTTGGTCGGCCGGCTGCGACACGTCAACCTTCAGACGGCGCTTGACCTCGCTGCGATCGCCCTTTGCCAGCACCAGCGGCCAGGCGACAGCGCCCCCGCCTAGCACGAGGAGCAGCATGGCGACCGGCATCAGCGAGGTCGGCGCGAGCGAAGCGAGGAAGCGGATGATGTCTTCCATCTCAGAACCTGAAATTCGACATCTTGAACATGATTGCGTTGCCGAGCAGCAGCCAGAAGACGGAGCCGCCCAGCATGTACCAAGTCTTCGGCACGTCCCAGACATCCTGATAGAACTGCGGCATCAGCACCATGACGGCGGTGAACAGAAGCACCGGCACCGCGGTCAGGATGTAGGCCGACATGCGCCCTTCCGTCGAGATGGCGCGCACCTTGCGGCGCAACTTGCCGCGGTCGCGGATCGTCGCGGACAGGCCGTCGAGGATCTCGCGCAGATTGCCGCCCGAGCTGCTCTGGATCGACACCGCCGTGACGAACAACGGCAGGTCCTCATGGCCCACCCGGTCGAACAGGTTGTTGAGCGCCGAGACAAGGTCGGAGCCATAGGTCACCTCGTCGGCGACGACGCCGAACTCGGTACCGATCGGATCGGCCATCTCGCGCGACACCATGGCAATCGCCACCGGCACCGGGTGGCCGGCCTTCAGGCCGCGCGTGATCAACTCGAGCGCCTCGGGCAGTTGCATCCCAAACCGCTTGTGCCGGCGCTTGCGCATGAAGCGCAGTGCCATTACCGGCAGCACCGGCAGCAACACGAGAAGCACGATCAGGCCGAACAGGAGCGGCAAGCCCTTCCAGATCGCCACGAGCGCCAGCGCGAGAGCGATCCCCGATGTGATCATCAGGAACCTCGGCAGCGGCGTGGTCATGCCGGACTGCGTGCGCAAGGCGCGAAAGCGCTCGAGGGAAAATATGGAGCCGCCGGCGTCGATCCCGCGCTCCTTGCGCAGTTGGATCAGCACCTGCTCCTGGCTGATCTTGTTCTCCGCGAGCTTCATGCGACGATTGATCGCCGCGCGCTTGTCGCTGCGCCCCGCATAGAGCAGGTAGCAACCCTCGGCGATCATGATGCCGGTGAGCGCCGCCGCAGCGTACACGACGTAGATCGGGCTGAATCCCTCCAGCACCGGCCTAGTCCTGCGGCCGGCCGGGTTCGAAATATTTGCCCGGGAATTCGATGCCCATGTTTCGCAGGTCCTCAAGGAAGCGTGGACGGATGCCGGTGGCCTCGAAGTGACCGAGGATCTTGCCGTCCGCCTCCATGCCGGTGCGCACGAAGCGGAATATCTCCTGCATCTGGATGACGTCGCCTTCCATACCGGTCACCTCGGCGACGCTGGTCACCTTGCGCTTGCCGTCGGAAAGGCGGGTCAGTTGCACGATGATGTCGATGGCGCTGGAGATCTGGCTGCGGATCGACTGCACCGTCATCGGCATGCCGGTCATGCCGAGCATCTGTTCAAGACGCGAGATCGCGTCGCGCGGCGTGTTGGCATGGATGGTGGCCATCGACCCTTCATGGCCTGTGTTCATCGCCTGCAGCATGTCGAAGGCCTCCTCGCCGCGGCACTCGCCGAGGATGACGCGATCGGGCCGCATGCGCAGCGCGTTCTTGACCAGGTCGCGCTGCTTCAGTTCGCCATGGCCCTCGATGTTGGCCGGACGCGTCTCCATGCGCGCGACATGCGGCTGCTGCAATTGCAGCTCGGCCGCGTCCTCGATGGTGATCAGGCGTTCGTCTTCCGGAATGAAGGCCGACAAGGCGTTGAGCATCGTCGTCTTGCCGGTGCCCGTGCCGCCCGAGATGATCGTGGTCTTGCGCGCATGCACCGCCGCCGCCAGCACCTCGGCCATGTTCTGGGTAATGGCGCCGAACTCGACCAGCTTGTGCAGGCCGAGCTTGTTCTTGGAGAATTTGCGGATCGACACCAGCGGCCCATCGACGCCAACCGGCCGGATGGCGGCGTTGAAGCGCGAGCCGTCGAGCATGCGGGCATCGACCATCGGCTGCGATTCATCGACGCGGCGTCCGACGGCGGCGACGATTTTGTTAATGATTCTAAGAAGATGTGCCTCATCCTTGAATGGGATGTGGACCTGCTGCAGCTTGCCGCGCTTTTCGACGAAGCAGTTCTCGTGGCCGTTGATCAGGATATCGTTGATCTCGGGATCCTTGAGCAGCGGCTCCAGCGGGCCGAGGCCGACCATCTCGTCGACGATGTCGTCGACCAGCGCGTCGAGCTCGGCGTTGTTGATCGCCATCCGCTCATTGCGCGTCTTTTCCGAGACGAATTCATGCACCTGCCGGCGCATCTCGTCCTTGGGCAGCCGCTCAAGCGCCACGAGGTTGATCTCCTCGAGCAGCATGCGATGTATCCGCACGCGCGCATCCAGCACCTTGTTGGCGCTTTTTGCGGGCGCCGCCTCAGGCTTCGGGGGCGCCGGCTTGCGGGTCGTCGGGATGATCACCGCATTGTGCGCCACAGCCGCGGGCTCCGGCGCCCGCAGCGGGCGAACGTCGCGGTTCTGCAGGTTGGAAAAGCGACTGTTCATCCCGCCTTCCTCCTCAGCAGGCCCTTGCCGAGGCCGAACAGCGATTTCGACTTGACCGTGGTCTGGACGGCCTCCTCCGGCAGGATGATCTTCTTCAGGTCGTTGACGACGTTGGCGTTGGGGTCGATGGCGTGCAGCGGTACGCCCCGGTCGACGGCCTCGCGCACCAGCCGGTAGTTGTTGGAGATGCCGCCGACGAAATGCTCGCCGAGTATGTCCTGGACGTCGGCCTGCTTGATGCCGCTGTCGAACATCTTCTGCTCGAAGCGGTTGACGATGACGTTGGGCTTCACTTCCTTGCCGGCGGTCTCATAGACGGCCTGGATGAGACGCTGCGTATGGCGCAGGCAAGGCACCGTCATCTCGGCGACGATATAGAGCTTGTTGGAACCCAAGAGCACCGTCTCGGTCCAGGGGAACCACGTGCGCGGCATATCGATGACGACATTGTCGAAATAAGCCGCCACCAGATCGAGCATGCGCACCACCACGTCGGTCTTGAACGAACGCATGTCCGAGGGACGCGTCGGCGCCGCGAGCACGCACAGCCCGCTCGAATGTTTGGACAGCATCACATCGAGCAGTTGCCGGTCGAGGCGTTCCGGCTGGTTCTCGATTTCCGTGATGTCGAAACGCGGTTCGAGGTCGAGATATTCGGCGCAGGCGCCCTGCTGGAAATTGAGGTCGACCACGCATGTCGAGGCGCCGCGCGTCACCGAATGATGCAGCTGGAAGGCCGTCTGCAAAGCGAGCGTGGTGGTGCCGACGCCGCCGGCGGCCGGCATGAAGGTGTAGATGTGCGACTCGGTGTTCTCTTCCCGCCCCGGCCCTTGCAGCGCGCGGATGACCGAACGCACGAGATCGGCCGTCGTAATCGGCTTGACCAGGAAATCGGCGACCTTGAGCTGCACCAGGATGCGCACCGCCGCCGCGTTGAATTCCTGGGTGACGACGACCACCGGAACGCTGCCTTCCAGCCGTCGCATGACGCGCTGCAGCGACTCGATCTCTTCGAGCTTTGCCGCGTCCATGTCGACGATGACGGTGCCGAAATCCGCCTCGAGGACCTCGCCGCGCAGTTCGTTGACGCTCTTTTCCAGCGTCAGAAGCTCGATGACCTCGGAGGCGGCGAAAGCCGTCCGGGTGTCCTGCACGAACACCCGGTCGGTGGAGACAAGCAGGATCTTCTTGGTCTTGGTGCCAGATGCCATCGTCGTCGGCCGATCAATTCGATGTCGTTGATGATGATGTCGTCGTCGATGCCGACCCGGAGCCGGCTTTCGCGCCGACGGCGGTGCTTTCGGAGCTTGGGCGCTGGGCCGGCACCAGGAGCCTGGTGTTCTGGACGCCGTACTTCCAGGGATCGACCATCTGCATGACCGTGTTGGATGCCTGCGCGTTGCCGACCCCCGGCGTCACCCCTTCGGTGCGCACATAGTCGTCGCTGGTGCAGCCGCCGACGAAGCCGGCGAGCAATAGAACAGTCCAAAGGGCGGTGCGCATGGCGTTAGTCCTTCGGCAGGTCGAGGAAGTGGCCGGACGTGCTGGCGGCCACCGGGCGGGCGGCGCTGCCGTCGGCCAGCGTCACCGGACGCTTCGGCGCCGAGGCGTCGACCTCTTCGGTGTTGTTGAGGAAATAGTCGGCGGAACTTGCCGGCTGGGTGCCGTCGGTCGGTTCGACCATCTTCTTCGACGGGTCGACCGGCTTGACCAGGTAAGGCGTGACGATGATCACCAGATCGGTCTCGCGCCGCTGATAGGATTTCGAGGAAAACAGCGGGCCGAGCACCGGCAGCTTGCCGATCCCAGGCACCCGGGATGTGGTGATGTCGTTCTGCGACTGCAGAAGGCCGGCGATCATGAAGCTCTGGCCGTTCTTGAGGTCGACCGATGTCTTGGCGCGGCGCACGATGAAGGCCGGAATGGAAATGCCGCTGCTGACCTGGATGGAAGCGGACGGATCGATCGAGGACACTTCCGGCGCGATGTCGAGGCTGACCAGCCCGTCCTTCAGCACCGTCGGCGTGAAATCCAGGCCGACGCCGTACTTCTTGTAGGTGACGCTGATCTTGCCATTGTCTTCGGAAACCGGGATCGGGAACTCGCCGCCGGCAAGGAAGCTCGCCGTCTGGCCCGAACGGGCAATCAGGTTCGGCTCCGCAAGCCGCCGCGCCAGGCCGCGTTCCTCCAGCGCCTTGATGGCGATGTCGATCGAAACGCCGTTGGAGAGTAGCCGGCCGATAATCTCGCCCGTGCCGGCTGCTGGCACGGTGCCGGGATCGAGGACGACGTCGCGGCCGCCCATGCCGAAGGCGAAATTGGCGCCGTATTTGGCGCCGAGATCCTGGCCGGCCTGGCGGTTGATCTCGACGAAGCGGACGTTGAGCTGCACCTGCTGCGAGGACGAGATATTGACTGAGTTGATCACTTCCTCGTTGCCCGAGAAACGCGACGCGATCTTGCTGGCCTTGTCGGCGGCGACCGCGTCGTCGGCCTCTCCCGACAGCACGACGCGGCCGTTTGCCGACCCGACCTTGATCTTGGCGTCGGGCACGCTGGCGCGGATGGTGCTGGCCAGTTGGTCGGTATCCAGCGTCACCTCGATGTCGATGGTGCCGACAAGCTGCTTGTTCTGGTCGAACAGGGCGATGCCGGTGGTGCCCAGATTGTTGCCCAGCACATAGAAGGACTTGTCGGTCAGCGGGTTGACGTTGGCGATCTCCGGATCGCCGATGACGATCTGGTAGAACGCCGCGCTCGTCATGATCGTCTTCGGCTTGCCCTTGGCGACCTTGATCGAGGCGTTCTTGTTCGCCGAGACATAGACTATGTCATTGTCCGCCCTCGCCGGCGCGGCGAAGCCGAGCATAGTCAGCGACACCGCCAGCGCGATCGCGCCAGGAAGGCGCCATCCGCCGGCCGTCCGAAATGCATCAAACCCGAACATGTTGTCCCCGTCCCGCCGGTCCCCACCGGCTATTGCTGCAGTTCCCGCGGCGGTTCCCGTGAAGGAACCTTGTATTCCTCGACCTTCTCGCCGCGCGTCACGATCACCGTCTTGAATTTCGGCTCGTCGGATTCCTTCGTCGCCGCGCTGACAAGCGAGGCGGCGCTCGCCTGCGCGTTCGCGGCTACCGAGCCGCCGAAGGACGAGATGGTCGTAAGCCCGCCGTTGCTGGCGCTGGCGTCGGCCGCCGAACGCAAGGAGAGCGACAGGGTCCCGACGGTGCGGGCAAGCGCCACTTTCTGCGCCCCTTCGTTGGTGACTTCGATGGTCACCGAATTGGCGATCTGCGGTTCGGTTTTGCGCTCGTCGGCGCCCTGTCCGACCGAAAGCACCTTGGCGTCGGAGACGACGATCTCGGACGTCACGGTCGAGCCGGCCGCGCCTTGAGCGTTCTTCGACACCTCCTGGATATCGCCGGCATCGCGCGTCAGCACGACGTCGACCCGGTCTCCCGGTGTGATGAAGCCGCCGACACCGGCGATCTCATCGGTGCGGATGGTGACGGCGCGCATCCCCGGCGACAGCATGTTGGAAAGCGTGGCCCGGCCGTTCGGCCCCGACAGCTTGGCGAGCAGCACCGGTTCGTTGACCTCGATCGGCGACAGCACGACCCGGCTGCCGTCGGCAAGCAGCTTGTCGATCGTGGGGAAGGCGCCTTGCGGCAGGGAATCCTGCGGCCACGGGATCTCGGCGAGTTGCGGCCGTCCGAGCTCCATGCCGTAACGCAGTGGCGCTTGAGCGACCACGATGGTCTTGAACTCGACCTTGGGCTGCTGCGGCGCCATGACCGTCACGATCTTGGTCTCGGCCTCGGCTTTTGCCTGGCTCTTGACCCAGAAGTCGGCGGCAAAGATCGAGATCGCGCCGAAGACGGCGGCGATGCCGATCATGGTTATGGCCCTGCCCCTCACAACGAAACCCCTGACGCCCGTGGTCTTTTGTTAGTTGGGCCTCACGCTAGGCATCATTGTTAAAGAATCAGGAATACCGGGGCGTGTGCGCCGCCCTATTTCGGCCGGCTTGGTTATCGAATGGTTTTGGAATAAGAGACAGTTTGATCCCTGAACGGAACAGGAACTCGTTCGCCCGCCAAAAGCGTGGCAGTATCGACGAGTGATTCGCATTACCGGACGCTAGGCCTCGCATGGACGACAGCAACGACCTCTTCGGCAAGATGGAAAAGCCGGCACAGCCGGTGCGCGCGCCCTCGCGCCCCGCCGATCCGCTCGTGCAGGCGGCGAAGCGCCCGACCACTGTCCGTGACGGCAGCGAAGGCTATAGCGCCGCCGACATCGAGGTGCTGGAAGGACTCGAGCCGGTGCGGCGCCGTCCGGGCATGTATATCGGCGGAACCGACGACAAGGCGATGCATCACCTGTTCGCCGAGGTCATCGACAATTCGATGGACGAGGCGGTGGCCGGCCACGCCACCTTCATCGACGTCGAGCTTTCCGCCGACGGCTTCCTGACCGTTACCGACAACGGCCGCGGCATCCCGGTCGATCCGCATCCGAAATTCAAGAAGCCGGCGCTAGAAGTCATCATGACGACGCTGCATTCGGGCGGCAAGTTCGACTCCAAGGTCTATGAGACCTCCGGCGGTCTGCACGGCGTCGGTGTTTCGGTCGTCAACGCGCTGTCCGACCACCTCGAGGTCGAGGTCGCGCGCGGCCGCCAGCTTTACCGCCAGCGTTTTTCGCGCGGCGTCCCGGTCAGCGGCCTCGAGCATCTGGGCGAGGTCCATAACCGCCGCGGCACCAGGACGCGCTTCCACCCCGACGAGCAGATCTTCGGCAAGGGCGCCGCCTTCGAGCCGGCGCGGCTTTACCGCATGACGCGCTCGAAGGCCTATCTGTTCGGCGGCGTCGAGATCCGCTGGACCTGCGATCCGTCGCTGATCAAGGAGAAGGACCAGACGCCGGCCAAGGCCGAATTCCATTTCCCCGGCGGCCTGAAGGACTATCTCAAGGCGAGCCTCGGCGACGAGTTCCAGGTCACGCGCGAGGTCTTCGCCGGAAAGAGCGACAAGCAGGGTGGCCATGGTTCGCTGGAATGGGCCGTGACCTGGTTCGGCGGCGACGGTTTCCTCAACTCCTACTGCAACACCATTCCGACCCCCGAAGGTGGCACGCACGAGGCCGGCTTCCGCAACGTGCTGACGCGCGGACTGCGCGCCTATGCCGATCTCATCGGCAACAAGCGCGCCTCGATCATCACCACCGAGGACGTGATGATCTCAGCCGCCGGCATGCTGTCGGTGTTCATCCGCGAGCCGGAATTCGTCGGCCAGACCAAGGACCGGCTGGCGACGATCGAGGCGATGCGCATCGTCGAAAACGCCATCCGCGACCCGTTCGACCACTGGCTGGCCGACAATCCGCAGGAAGCCTCGAAGCTCCTGGAGTGGGTCATCGCGCGCGCCGACGAGCGCGTGCGCCGCCGCCAGGAAAAGGAAGTCTCGCGCAAGAGCGCGGTGCGCAAGCTGCGCCTTCCAGGCAAGCTCGCCGATTGCACGCAGAACGCCGCCGCCGGCGCCGAGATCTTCATCGTGGAGGGCGACTCGGCCGGCGGCTCGGCCAAGCAGGCGCGCGACCGCGCCAGCCAGGCGGTGCTGCCGCTGCGCGGCAAGATCCTCAACGTC
>RXJA01000586.1 GCA_003963455.1 Hyphomicrobiales bacterium | reverse complement strand
AAGCCTTCGCCGCGCAACAGGTCGAGGAAGATCTCCGAGTGCCGGCGCGCCATGTCGGCGTCGCTCTTGCCCTCTTCGGGCACGTAGCCGAAATAACGCCAGCCATCGATCACCTGCTCGGGCGAGCCCCGGCTGATGCCCAACTGCAAACGCCCGCCGGCGATGAGGTCCGCGGCGCCCGCGTCCTCGGCCATGTAGAGCGGATTCTCGTAGCGCATGTCGATGACGGCGGTGCCGAGCTCGATACGCTTGGTCCTGGCGCCCGCGGCGGCAAGCAAAGGAAACGGCGAGGCGAGCTGCCGGGCGAAATGGTGAACGCGGTAATAGGCGCCGTCGGCGCCGAGCTCCTCGGCGGCGACCGCAAGGTCGATCGACTGGAGCAGCGCGTCGGCGCCCGAGCGCGTGCCCGATTGCGGCGAGGGCGACCAATGCCCGAAGGACAGAAATCCGATCTTCTTCATGCGTCCCGTTCCTGCTGGAGCGGCCCATCGGCCGCCTAAATTGCTTGTTGCACCAGCAGATAGCCAGGGCAGTGCCGCGATACAACGGACACCGAACGGATACAGACCGTCAATCGGTTCTTCGAGATGTCCCAGGCGCCGCCGCCGCGCCATGCGAGACGGGACAAGCTCATCTCCGCATTCTCGCCATCCCCAGAGCGCTGTATCGTTCCTGCCGATCGATGATTCCCGCGCCTTGGACGAAGCCTTCATGCATGGCCTGACACCCATATTTTCCACCGTGACGGCCTCATTCCTCGCGTCCTTCGTCGAGGTCGTCGAAGCCTTCACCATCGTGCTTGCCGTCGGCGTGACGCGCAGCTGGCGCCCGGCGCTGGCCGGCGCCGCGCTTGCGCTCATCCTGCTCGCGGCGCTGGTGCTCGCTTTCGGGCCGCTGCTGGCGCTCGTCCCCATCACCGTCCTGCAGTTCGTGGTCGGCGTGCTCCTGATTCTGTTCGGCATGCGCTGGCTCCGGAAGGCGATCCTGCGCAGCGTCGGCGTGATCGCGCTGCATGACGAGGAAAAGGCCTTTTCCAAGGAGACGGATGCGTTGCGGCGGCAGGCCGGCGACCGCCGCGCCGACTATCTGGCCGCCGTCGCCTCGTTCAAGGCGGTGCTGCTCGAAGGCGTCGAAGTGGTGTTCATCGTCATTGCCGTCGGCGGCGCGCACGGCCAGACGCTCTATGCCGGCCTCGGCGCGCTGGCGGCCTTCGTGCTGGTGATGCTGATCGGCCTTGCCGTGCATCGGCCCCTGGCGCGCGTGCCCGAGAATTCGCTGAAATTCGTCGTCGGGCTGATGCTGACCAGCTTCGGTGTGTTCTGGACCGGCGAGGGACTCGGCGCCGAGTGGCCCGGCGCCGACCTCGCCTTGCTCGCGATCTTCGCCATCATCGCCGCCGCATCCTTCGCCATGGTGCGCTGGCTGCGCGGCGCCTACCCGTCGCCCGCCGAAGGAGCTGCCCGATGATCCGTCTTGTCTTCAACGAACTCGTCGGCATGTTCGTCGACGACGGCAATCTCGCCCTGCTGGCGCTGATCCTGATTGCCCTGGTCGCCGCCGCGGTGAAGGTCCTGGGACTGCCGCCGCTGGTCGGCGGCTTGCTGCTTCTCGCCGGCTGCCTGGCAATTCTCCTGGAGAGCACACGCCGCGCCGCGCGCGGCAGGGCGCGCTGATCAAAGCAACACGCGAAGGCGCGCTCAGTACACAGTGAAAAGCGTCGGCAAGTGGCCGCTGAGGCGGAGATACTCGACCGCCTCGATCACCGGAAACAGCGCCAGGAAATAGAGCCCGTCGCGGAACGTGTTCCTCAGCGCCCGCGTTGAAAACAGCCAGTGTTCCTCGTCGCGGTAAAGCACCGGGTTCGGCCAGAAGCGCGGCGTGCGCTGGGCATAGGCCGCATGAACGGCGCCGAACTTGCCGGCGAGGTATTCGGCCTCCTTGCGCGCGGTGAACCGGAAGACGAGGAAGCTTCCCAGGCCGAGCAGCGCGGCCGCCAGCACCGAGCCGAACATCAGCCCGATGCCGGCCGCTCCGACGGTCGAAAAGAAATAGAGCGGGTTCTGGGTCATCGAGAACGGGCCGGACACGATCAGCTCGTCATTCTTCCTGCCGCCGACGAACAGGATGCTCCACAGCCGCCCGAGGAAGCAGGCCAGCACCATCGCGAAGCCCACCGCCTCGAGGATTTCGTGCCCGTTCGACCCTTCGGCCAGCGCCGGCCTGCCGAACAGGAGCAGGATGATGGCAAGCACGGCGGCCACCTGCACGACGATCAGGCGCTTGTGCTGATCGAACGCTTTTGGCGCCGATTTGAGGGAGGTGTAGGCCATTCTTTCTCACCGCTCCGGCGCCGGCAGAGGCGCCAGCCTTCTCTAGCTCTTCCGTCTCGGGATGACGAGACCCGGCCGCAGTTTTCGCCCGACCTTACGAATTTGTAAGGATGCGGACAGGCTGCCGTGAACTCGCCTGCATAAACCCGACGACGAGCGCTTCGACGTTTCGCTGAGGCCATGCAGGTCCTCGGCAAGAGGGCGCCCGGTCCGGAGAGGATACCGCCATGATCACGAGAATCGACGGACACGAGACCGGCTTGAACAGGGTCCCGGAAGTCACCCTCGATTTCTGGCTGATAAAGGTCATGGCGGTGACCATGGGCGAGACGGCGGCAGACTATCTGGCCGTCAATCTCGGTCTCGGCCTTGCCGTCACGTCCCTGATCATGAGCGGCATTCTCGTTGTCGCTCTCGTCCTGCAATTCGGACAGAAGCGCTACGTGCCCTGGGCCTACTGGCTGGCGGTCGTAATGATCAGCGTCGTCGGCACCCTGGTCACCGACAACCTCGTCGACAATTTCGGCGTGCGGCTGGAGACGACGACCATCGTCTTCTCGGTCGCCCTCGCCCTGACCTTCATCGCCTGGTACGCCAGCGAGAAGACACTGTCGATCCACACCATCTTCACCACCAGGCGCGAGATCTTCTACTGGCTGGCGATCCTGTTCACCTTCTCGCTCGGCACGGCTGCCGGCGATCTGGTCGCCGAGCGTTTCGATATGGGTTATCTCGCGACCGGCCTCATCTTCGGCGGCGTCATCGCGGCGATCGCGCTGGCCTGGTTCTTCCTCGGCCTGAACGGCATCCTCGCCTTCTGGCTCGCCTATATCCTGACCCGGCCGTTCGGCGCCTCCTTCGGCGACCTGCTGTCGCAGCCGGTCGAATATGGCGGCATGGGCTTCGGCACCACCTTCACCAGCCTGACCTTCCTCGGCTGCATCGTGGTCATCGTTCTTTATATGACGCTGAAGAAGCTGATCGACGAAGACGAGCAGGCCCTGCTCGATTGAGCGTGATCCCTAAAACAGCCCTCTCGCAAAAATGTGTAGCGGATTTCGGTCCACAAATGCGTAAAAACAAATGGTTAGAGCAATCTCCGTCCGGAATTGCGCCAAGACGACAAGATGGGGCATGATGCCGTCCGAAAGCCGCTTCACACTTTTCGGCATCATGCCCTGGGGAACCAGCCAGGAAAAAGCCCAGCCGGCGCCACCACGCCGGCGACGTTGAGGCGGCAAGGACAGCACGGGGCGATGCGACTTCTGCTTGTTGAGGACGATCCGAGAACCGCCGACTACATCGTCAGGGGGCTGACCGAGGCCGG
>RXJA01000505.1 GCA_003963455.1 Hyphomicrobiales bacterium | reverse complement strand
TCGAACAGCACCACCGGGCCTTCGGTGGCGACGAAACAGTGGCGCGTCGGGTTGTGCGCGACCCAGAGCTGCATGTTGGTCGAGTCCGTCGCGTAGCGGATGTTGACTGGATCGTAGAGCAGCGCGCCGGCATAGTCGCGGCGCTTCAACTCGGCGCGAATGCGCTCCAGCCGGTATTTTCGCATGGCCGGCAGGTCGGGCGCGGCAACGCCGGCCGCCGCCCATTCCGCTTCGGCTGTCGCGCCATAGCCCAGCACATGCTGGTTGAGCGATGCCGCTTTCTCGCGAGAGGCTTCGCGCAACGCCTCGACCGAGCCGGGCTCGAAGGGCATGATCTTGCGGTGGCGGCCGAAGCGTTGCTTGTCCATTCATCCTCCTGAAACTTACTGCGCGGCCTTCTTGTGCAGTTTGGTGATTGTGACCTTGCGCGACGGGAAGCCGAGCGCCTGCGGCACTTCAACGGTGCGGTGGATGGTGTCCATCGCGTAGCCGGCCCTCGCCAACTCTTCGAAGACGTCCGACGATGATTCCCTGTCGTCGGTCAGGACAAGCACAGCCGGATCGCGGATCGACCGGGCGAAGTCCGGCGTCTCGTCGTCGAGCGCGATGAGATCTGCATCGACCAGCCGCAGATTGCCGACCCAGAACCAGCTCGAGACCACGGTCTTGACCGGTCCGTCGGCGTTGATCTGATCGTAGAGCGACCGGTAATCCATGCGCACGATACCGCCGCGGCTGTCGCCGCCGTTCACGTGCATATACCAGCTCAGCGGCAGCACGAGGACGGCAAGGAGAGCGCCGACGAAGACGATGGTGGCTTGCGTTTTGCGGCCCCTCTCACCCATGGCGTCGAAGCGCATCGCAAGGGCCGCGGGCAAGAGGATGAAGATGGGTAGCATCCAGCGGTCGCGAAACTGGGTGATGCCAGCCGCCAGCACGACTGTCACCATGACCACGAGGCCAAGGGCGATCGCCCGCCACAACAGCTTTTCCGGCCACGGAACCGGCCGAGGCTCTGCCGGTTTTGCTCGCGCCAGGAAATACGCGACGGCAAGAATCGCGGCCGGCAGTCCTGCGAAATTGACGATCGCGTTGGCCAGTCTGCGGAGGCCGAGAAGCGCCGTTCGCGCAATGCTGCCGCCTTCGGCGACGCCGAGGCCCTCTTGATGCGACAGCAGATCTTCCAGATGCGTGAGGCTCCAGTATAGCGTCGGCAGGCAGGCAAGGATCGCTACCGCCACGCTGATCAGGAAACGGCGGTCGAAGATCGCCTCACGCGTTTGGCGAACCGAGAGAGATGCCAGGAACAGGGCGGCAAGGAAGATGACGATGTTGTATTTCGACAGCATCGCGGCGGCCGTTGCCAGGCCGAACAGCGCGTAGGCGAGGGCCGATCGCCGCTTCTCAACCTCGACCAGAGCCAAAAGCAGCACCGAGGTGAAACAGAATATGGCGACCGAGTGGGTGAGGGCGTGCTGCATCTCCCAGAAGATCTGGGGAAACAGAAGCAGCCCGAACATGCCGGCTGCAGCGGCGCGGTTCGAATAGCCCAGGCGGCGTATGGCGGTGAAATAGGCGGTCAGCCCCGCGGCCAGCAGGCCGTATTTGACGATCTTGAGCGCAAGGACGCTGGTTCCGACCAGCGAGGCCGCAAGCATGGCGAGCCAGGTGTATAAAGGCGGTTGCGAACTGCCGTAGCCGGCAGCCAGGAACCGCATTTCCATCAGTTGCTCGGAATCGTCGACCCCGACGCCCGTGCCCGCGACGTGGGACAACAGCGTCATCACCACGATCTGGGTCAGGCAGTAGAGGAGGGCAAACGCGACCGCGGCGCTGAATGGCCCGACCCGTTCATCGCAGAGCCAATCGGTCCATTTCTCTAGCTGCCGCAAGGGGATCGACTTCTCATGCTGACGCGCCGGTAGCAGGCTCGACCATGCCATGGCAACCGGCGCTCCAACAATTCGCCAGAGCGGTTCACCGTCTCGTAAACGGCAAACCGCTCTGTCTATCTGTTTTACGCAATTCCGGGCGGAAAACCGTGTCACACTTTTCCTGGAATTGCTCTCGCGTCAGGCCCGCATCTTTTCGCCGCTCGGGTCGAAGGGCGGCTCGACATTGATGCGGGCCGGGCGGCGGTGGCCGAGGATCTCGATCTCGAACAGGCCGGCGCTTTCGTCCTCGGCAAGGGCAGCAGGCACATAGCCCTGCGCCATCGACTTCTGGACGTAATGCGCATAGCCGCCCGAGGTCACCCAGCCGACGACGCGCCACTCGCCATCGACGATGCCGCGCACGGCGGAAGCGCCTTCTGCAGCCTTGGATCCGCGGACTTCCTTGCCCGTCGCATCGAAACGCGGCGCGCCGTAGCCGTGCGGCTTCTCGACCGTGCCGTAGTCCTTGCTGACCTTGGCCCAGATCGGCTCGTCGCCCATCACGTCGGCGTCGACGGCGTCGACGATGAAGGAGACGCGGCGCAGCTTCGGCCCCTGGGCATGCTCCTTGGCCGAGGCCTCGCGGCCGATGAAGTCGTTCTTCTCCAGCTTGATGAAGCGGTCCATCGAGCCCTCGAACGGTCCGTAGATCGGACGCAACTCGCGGAACCAGGTCGGGAAGTTCTTTTCCAGACGCATCGACAGCAGCGCGCGCATGCCGAAATCGACGAGACCGAATTCCTCGCCGGCTTCCTTGATCGCCTTATAGACGAGGCGCTGATAGGCCGGCGCCATCCAGATCTCGTAGCCGAGATCGCCGGTATAGGTGATGCGGTTGACCATGCAGGGCGCGCCGCCGACCGCCATCTCGCGGAAATCCATGAAGCGGAAGGCTTTGGTCGAGACGTCGACATCGACCAGCTTCTGCAACAGGTCACGTGACTTCGGCCCGGCGATGGAGAGACCGACGAGCGTCTGGTCGAAGCGGTGGATGCGCACCTCTGAAGCCCTTGGGCCGTCCTTCGGCAGGTGCTTCTCGAACCAGCGCATGTGATACTTCTGGGCGGCCGAGGAGCCCCAGATCATGAAGCGGTCCTCGCCGGTCTTGGCGATGGTGAAGTCACCGATCAGCTTGCCGAACTCGTTGACCATCGGGGTCAGCACGATGCGGCCGACCTTGGGCATGCGGTTGGTCATCAGCCGGTTGAGGAAATCTTCCGCGCCCGGGCCGGAGACCTCGTATTTGGCGAAGTTGGCGATCTCAGTGACGCCAACCTTCTCGCGCGTGGCGCGCACCTCCTCGCCGATCGGGCCGAAGTCGTTGGAGCGGTGGAAGGAGACGATGTCCTTCGGCTCGGAGCCCTTGGGCGCAAACCAGAGCGGGGTTTCCAGGCCCCACGAGTCGCCCATGACGGCGTTGTTGGCGAGCATGGTGTCGTAGAGCGGCGTCGTCTGCGCCGGACGGGCGGCGGGCAGTTCCTCGTTGGGGAAGCGGATCGAGAAGCGGCGCGAATAGTTCTCGCGCACCTTGGCGTTGGTGTAGCGCAGCGTCGCCCATTCGCCGAAGCGGGCGACATCCATGCCCCAGACGTCGAAGCCCGGATCGCCATGCACCATCCAGTTGGAGAGCGCGAGGCCGACGCCGCCACCCTGGCTGAAGCCGGCCATGACCGCGCAGGCGCACCAGAAATTGGTCAGGCCCTGCACCGGGCCGACCAGCGGGTTGCCGTCGAGCGCGAAGGTGAAGGGGCCGTTGATGATC
>RXJA01000579.1 GCA_003963455.1 Hyphomicrobiales bacterium | reverse complement strand
ATCCAGCCGGAGAACCAGACGCTGGCCTCCGTCACCTTCCAGAACTATTTCCGCCTCTACAAGAAGCTCGCCGGCATGACCGGCACGGCGCTGACCGAGGCCGAGGAATTCGGCAACATCTACAATCTCGAAGTCACCGAGATCCCGACCAACCTGCCGGTCATCCGCAAGGATGAGGACGATGAGGTCTACCGGACGGTCGAGGAGAAGTACAAGGCCATCGTCAAGGAAATCCGCGAAGCCAGCGCGAAAGGCCAGCCGACGCTGGTCGGCACGACCTCGATCGAGAAATCCGAGCAGTTGGCAGAGCGCCTGCGCAAGGAAGGCTTCACGAACTTCGAGGTTCTCAACGCCCGGCATCATGAGCGCGAGGCGGCGATCGTCGCCCAGGCCGGCAAGCCCGGCGCCATCACCATCGCCACCAACATGGCCGGCCGCGGCACCGACATCAAGCTAGGCGGCAATGCCGAGATGCGCATCGCCGAGGAACTGGGCGACATGCCCGAGGGCCCTGAGCGCGAGGCCCGGGAAAAGGAAATCTACGCCGACGTCGAGCGCCTGAAGGAAAAGGCGCTGGCAGCCGGCGGCCTCTATGTTCTGGCCACCGAGCGCCACGAATCGCGGCGTATCGACAACCAGTTGCGCGGCCGTTCGGGCCGTCAGGGCGACCCCGGTCGCTCGAAATTCTTCCTGTCGCTGCAGGACGACCTGATGCGCATCTTCGGCTCCGAGCGCATGGACGGCATGCTGCAGAAGCTTGGCCTCAAGGAAGACGAGGCGATCATCCATCCCTGGATCAACAAGGCGCTGGAGAAGGCGCAGAAGAAAGTCGAAGCCCGCAACTTCGACATCCGCAAGAACCTGCTGAAATACGACGACGTCTCGAACGACCAGCGCAAGGTGGTGTTCGAGCAGCGTATCGAGCTGATGGATGGCGAAGGCCTGTCGGAGACAATCGCCGAGATGCGCGAAGGCGTCATCGAGGAGATCGTCGCCAAGAACATCCCTGAAAACGCTTATGCCGAGCAGTGGAACGTCGCCGGCCTCAAGGAAGAGGTGGCGCAGTATCTCAATCTCGACCTGCCGATCGAGGAATGGGTCAAGGAAGAGGGCATCGCCGAGGACGACATCCGCGAGCGGATCACGACCGCAGCCGACGCCGCCGCCAAGGAGCGCGCCGACCGCTTTGGCCCCGATGTGATGAACTATGTCGAACGTTCGGTGGTGCTGCAGACGCTGGACCATCTATGGCGCGAGCATATCGTCAATCTCGACCATTTGCGTTCAGTCGTCGGCTTCCGTGGCTATGCCCAGCGCGACCCGCTGCAGGAGTACAAGAGCGAGGCCTTCGAGCTCTTCCAGGCCATGCTCGGCAACCTTCGCCAGGCCGTCACCGCGCAGCTGATGCGCGTCGAGTTGGTGCGCCAGGCGGCTGAAGCGCCGCCGCCCGAAACGCCCGACATGTTCGGCAGCCATATCGACGGCTCCACCGGCGAGGACGATTTCCAGGGCGGCGAGACCGCGCTTCTGGTGCGCCAGGACGCCAATGCCGTCGTCGCGCCGGAAAACCGCGATCCGAAGAATCCCTCGACATGGGGCAAGGTCGGCCGCAACGAGCTCTGCCCCTGCGGCTCCGGCAAGAAATACAAGCACTGCCACGGCACCTTCGCCTGACGCCGTCTTCCTTCTCCCCGTCACTATACGGGGGTGAGAAGTGGTCCGCGCAGCGGACGAAAAGCCAATTGCTTGGCCTTTCGAACGACGAACGCCCGGAGCCTTGGCGAAGGGCCGGCCATTGCCCGAGGGGCGGATGAGGGGCAGCGCCAGCGTTTGGCGATTTCTCCCAGGTTAAGAAACCGGCCTCACACCAGTCCCGACGCACGCGCCGCGGCCGCGGCCTCGCCGCGCGAGACGGCCTCCAGCTTCTCCAGCACCGCCGAGACATGGTGATCGACCGTCTTCGGCGAGATCGTCAGATGCGCGGCGATCTTCTTGTTGGAGAAGCCCCGCTCGATAAGCTGCAGGACTTCCATCTGGCGCTGCGTGAGCCCCGCCTGGTTGGCGCGCGTCGCCTGCCTCGGTCCCCTGGCAATGTGGCTCACGCCGCTTTGCCGCATCACGCCGCGCGCATGCTGCGCCACCGGCCTTGCGCCGAGCGCCTCGAGGATATCGAGCGCCTCGCGCTGCGCTGCCTCATCGCCGCTGAGCAAGGCAAGCGCCCGTTCGAAGGGAGCGCCCATCCTCGCCCAGAGCGCCGCGGCGGCTCGCCAGTCGCCGGTCGACTGCAGGCGGTGCGGCTCAGCCATGCCCTCGGTCTCGCCGGGATCGCTTTCAGGCGACAAAAGCTGCCGCCAGGTCGCCAGCTCGCCGAACACCGCCCGCGTCGGTGACAGGCTGTCGGCGAGGGCGATCAGGCGCAGCGCCTCATCCCTGTCGCCCTCCCCCAGCCACGCCAGCTCGGCCATCACCTCGGCAAAGGGCACAAGCCGTTGCAACTCCATGCCCTTGTCCAGGAACAGTCTCATCTCGTCGAGAACCGGCCCGGCCGACGGGTCTCCCCGGCGGATGCGCAGGCGCGCCAGCGCAACCAGCGACGGATAGCGTACCAATGGCGTCGTCATCTCGTCGTCGACAACCTCATGCGCAATTGCCGCCGCGTCGTCCCAAAGGCCGAGCCGAAGCAGAAGCTGCGCCTGCACGCCGCGCATGTAGTCGCGCCAGGTCGCGAGATCGTTCTCGACGCAATAGCCGATGCCGCGCTCCAGGAACGAGGCCGCCTCGCTGAAATTGAGCCTGTTCATCTCCACGCAGGCGCAGTTGGTGAAGGCGCGCGCGGCATGCTCCTGGAAGTTGCCCGAAAGGGCTATCCCAAGGCTGCGGGCAAGATCGCGACGACCCTTGGCGAAGTCCAGCCATTGCCCGGCCGCGCCGACATTGTTGAGGGCGTGGCAAAGGATGTCGGGTCGGTTGAGCCGCTCCGCCAGCCCGACGGCCTTGCCGCCGAACATGAGCGTGTCCTCGAGCCGCTCGGCCAGCATAGCCAGTTGTGAAAGATTGGAATACGCCATGGCGAGTTCGGGACCGTCGGGCGCCGTTTCCAGGAGCTCCACGGCCTGTCCGCCGAAACGGTCCGCGGCGTCGCGATCGCCGAGCAGGTAGGCAAAGCGCGACAGGCATCTGAGGCAGTCGCCCTCCTTGACCCGGTCGCCCAGCGCCTGGCGTAACTGACGCGCCTGTCCTTGCGCCTCCATGGCCGCGTCGACGCGGCCGATCAGGTGGCATTCGAACGCGTGACCTTCATAGAGTTCCGCCCGTTGCTCGATCGGCAGGATATCGGCATGCCGCAAGGCGGCTTCATAGTAGCCGGCGGCATCGCGATGCGCGCCGACCCGCGAGGCCTCGCGCGCCGCGAGCGGCGCCAGTTCACGCACCGCCTCGGGATTTCGCGCTTCGACGGCGTGGTGCACCAGTCGCGCGGTGGCGACCTGCGGATTTTCCCGCAGCGCCGCAAGCGCGCGCTCATTGTATTCACGCCGACGGCTCGGCGTCAGCGCCATCTCGATGGCCGTGCGGGCGATCTCATGCCGGAAGGCATAGCCGTCGCCGAAATCCTCAAGGAGCCCATTGGAAACGCACTCGGCAAGTTGGCCGGCGGCGGCAATTCCGCAAAGCCCGCTCAGCGCCCATGCGTC
>RXJA01000347.1 GCA_003963455.1 Hyphomicrobiales bacterium | reverse complement strand
AAAGTGGCCGCCGTCTGTAACAAATGGCTGGCTTCCCGTCATCCTCAATGTAACCGGGCCGGAAAGGCCGAGCTTTGCCGCGGCGGCGCTGATCGCGATCTCGGTGGCGCGCAGCCCGAATTTGTTGACCTCGATCGGCAGCGGGAACCGGCCGAGGGTTCCCACCATCTTGGACTTGTCGGCAATGACGATCATGCGCCCGGATGCCGCCGCTACGATCTTTTCGCGCAGCAGCGCGCCGCCGCCGCCCTTGATCAGGGTCAGGTCCGGATCGACCTCGTCGGCGCCGTCGACGGTGAGGTCGAGCTCCGGTGTCTCGTCCAATGTCGACAGCGGCACGCCGAGTTCGCGGCAGAGCGCCGCGGTGCGCTCGGAGGTCGGCACGCCGATGACCTTCAGGCCGGTCGCGACCTTCTCGGCCAGCAGCCGCACGAATTCTTCCGCCGTGGTGCCGGTGCCGATGCCTAGCCGCATGCCGTCGCCGACATGGGCGAGCGCTGCCCGCGCGGCTTCGACCTTCAACTGCCTTGCATCCATGGAAGACCCCGATTGCGCCGGTTTCGCGCGCCTCCTAGCATTTTTGCCTGTCCCGTCAAAGGCTCCCCCACCAAAGGCTCTGTGGACCGATCGAGGCTCCTTGCTTGAACTCCGGTCAGCCTGTATCGGCTGCGGCAACGAGAATTGCCGCAGGACCTTCCATGACCCGCCCGATCATTGTCTTCGACCTCGACGGTACGCTGGTCGATACGGCGCCAGACCTGCTCGACAGCCTCAATCATAGCCTGGCGGCAAGCGATCTGGCCGCTGTGGACGAAGCCGGCTTCAGGCGCTTCGTCGGCCATGGCGGCCGCGTCATGATCGAGCGCGCGCATGCCGCGCAGAACAAGGCGCTGATGACGGAGGAGCACGACCGGCTGCTGAAGATATTCCTCGACCACTACACGCTGAGCATTCCCGGCAAGTCCCGACCCTATCCCGGCGTCATTGCCGCGCTCGACCATTTTCAGGCCGCCGGCTACCTGATGGCGGTCTGCACCAACAAGTATGAAGCCAATTCCGTGGCGCTGATCGGCGCGCTCGGCATGGCAGACTACTTTGCAGCAATCTGTGGCCAGGACACATTCGCTTTCCGCAAGCCTGACCCGCGCCATCTCACCGAGACGATCCGGCTGGCCGGCGGCGATCCTGACAAGGCCCTGATGGTCGGCGATTCGCAGACTGACATTGACACCGCCAAGGCAGCCGGCATTCCCGTCGTCGCGGTCGATTTCGGCTACACCGACCGCCATGTGCGCGAATTCGAGCCCACGCTGGTGATCTCGCATTTCGACACGCTGACGCCGGACCTGGCGGAGCGGCTGATGGCGGCGGCGCGCTGAGCGGCTTCCCGGCCCCGAAAATTCCGTACCAAGATCGTCGGCACATCGCCTTGACTTCGCTCACCGGCCTACCTTATATCGCGGCTCGCTTCGGCCTTCGGGCCCAAGGCGGGCGATTAGCTCAGCGGGAGAGCACACCCTTCACACGGGTGGGGTCGCAGGTTCAATCCCTGCATCGCCCACCATCTCCCTCGGTTTTCCACAGTTCTTGCGATGATCCCCGCATAAATGCGTGCAGGGACATGCAGCTTATCCGGTCCGAATTTGGCACAGTCTGTTTGGGGGATGCCGCGCGGTGCCAACTGAGCGCATCAAGGCAGGATTGGCCGTGAAGGTCAGCGACATTGGGGGACATCGCTATTTCGCGCCGTGGGTTCGTACCTGGCCTGGAAGCGTCTCGCGGGGTCGCCGCGCTGATGGTCGCGCTCTTTCATTGCGGTCAGGCGACATATTTTGATGCTACGCAGCAAACGACCCCTTTGGTGCCGGGCTCGTATCGGAGTCAGAGCTACCTCGATGCAGCTTTCCGTATCGCCGGGAACGGCCACGGCGCCGTCGTATTCTTCTTTGTCCTGAGCGGCTTCGTTCTCATGATGATGCTCAGCCGGCAGGCGGACGACCTCAAGGGCAGCGTCGGCCCATTTTTCATCGGACGCGTGCTGCGCATCTATCCCGCCATCTTTTCAACCATCGCGATCTTCGCCGGGCTATTTCTGTTGACCGGCATGTCGCTTGGGCCGGCCGAGGCCTATTCGACCATGAATGTGATAGCCAATGCGCTGTTGCTGCGCACCGACATCAACGGCGTGATGTGGTCGCTCCAAACCGAAATGATCGCGGCCCCGCTGATATTTTCGCTCTATTGGTTCCGGCGGCGATGGGGCGCCGTCGCTTTGCTTCTGCCTGCTCTCGTCCTGATCGGCCTTTCATTCAGCAAGCAGTGGTCCGGAACGCCCGGAAACGGCGTTTCGTTGGGCAACCTCTACTCCTTTGTGGTTGGAATGATCGCGTGCGCCTATGGAAAGAAGGTGGTCGGCCGCCTTCCTAATTCGGCCCTTTTGCTCGTCCTTGCGGTCGGCGGGTTCGCGTTCGCACGCCCATTGCTCGGATGGTGGTCCAACTGGTCCGTCATTTTCGAGACGGCATTTGCCGGTTTGATCGCGACGCTGATCGCCTATGGCCTTCCGTTGCGGGAAGGTCGTCTGATGTCAGTGGCCAGGTATTTCGGCCGCATCTCATTCAGCTTCTATTTGCTGCACCCATTGGCGCTGATCGTTCTTTGGAACATGCCGGAGCTGCTCGGAAAGGCCGTCACGGCGGGGGTTCCTCCCATTTTGCTGGCCCTCGCCGCGTTTGCCCTTTCAGTCCTCGTCATCACTCCGCTGGCCCACATCCAGCATGTCGCCGTCGAGCTTCCAGCCGTTCGACTAGGCCGCGCCCTGACATGGCGCCTTCGCCCGAAACCTCAGCCCGACGCCGTCCAGCTTGGGTGAACTCGGGCTGGGTATCAGATGCGTCCGCCACTCAATTTGCTGCGATCAATGCCGACACCCGGATCCTAGATCAGTCCTCTCCTCACATTCACGCGCGTCACGGCTGTCACCAATACGGCGCCGGTCATGAAATAGAGCGTGGCGATGATGTGGCCCTGGTGGAAATGCAGCCCGGCAAACAAAAGGGCCATGACCACGGCAAGGAAGGCGATGACGCGCGAGAATTCGTCGGGCATGGAGCGGCCTTGTACAATGTGTTGAATGGCCGCCCCCAACTCGGTCGCCCGCTGAATAGATCAGATTTCCCCATTTCGCAATCGGCCACTGGCGCCAGGCTCGGCGCAACACTCAATCCTAACTTCGAGTGAAAAGCTTGCACAAATTATCTAATAAAGCACAGTCTAAAGCATGTCGGAGTGCATGCTATGGACGCCTCGCGCATTCTTACGGAATGGCTGGAGCTGTCGAGACCGATTCCCCCAACGAGCGAACTCAGTCCGGTGCCGCAAGCTGCATCGCTGATCGTGCCGCTCGGCTATGTAAAAAAGAGGAAGCTCTCGCAGCGAAGGATAGCCATCTTCTTCCACGCCTTCTATGCCGAAGAAATGGCGGCCGCAATTGACCTGCAGCTCCGCAACCTGCCTTTTCCAGTCGACGTCTATTTCACCACCGACACCGGAAACAAGGCAGCCCTGCTCAAGGAACGATTTGGAGGTCATCCGGGTATCCGGCGACTGGAGATTCGCCTGACGCCCAATCGCGGCCGCGACATATACCCGAAAATCGGGCTGATGAACCGCGAGCATCTGGGCTACGATTACGCACTGCACATACATACCAAGAAATCCAGTCACGCCGACGGACTACGGGACTGGCGGCAATTCCTGTGGCAGCACCTTCTGGGTTCCCCAGATATCGTCGGCAGTGTCCTTGAGATTTTTGAGTGCTGTCCTGACGTTGGCATTATCGCGCCGCAGCACTTGCCGTTCATTCGCCCCTGGATTCATTGGGCAGGCTGCAAGGACCTGGCTGGTGCGATTGCCAAACGCATGGGCGTGGAATTGGAACCGCTTGAAAACATCGACTTTCCATCCGGCTCGATGTTCTGGGCGCGACCTCAAGCGCTTAGGCCGCTTCTGAATCTAAACTTGGCGGCCACTGACTTCCCCGAGGAGTGCGGTCAGCTATCTCTTACAAACGCGCATGCAATCGAGCGCTTGTTTTTTGTTTCGTGCGAAGTGGCCGGATTGAAGTGGCTGAAGATAGCGGTCCCGCAGTGGCATCCGCCAAACGAGCAACACCAGTCGGCCTCGTCGCCGCTGATCGTCCGACGGTTCGTCAGGAAACGAAATGTCGCCCTGCTTCACAGGGAGAACGACAGCAGACGCGCGCAATGACGACGCGGCCTGCACAAGTGCGGATCGCGCCCTAATATCCAGGGAGAATCAACCAGCAGCAGCCGAAAGCATGACCGACATCTTCCAGCACACCCTCGTTCATCCGATCCACGGCGAGGCTCCACTCTTACCGTTCGGCAAAAGCGACGCCAAATGGGATCAGGGAAAGGTGGCGACCGCTCGTCGCCTGATCGCCGCCTTCAAAGCCACGATGTCGCAAGAGAGCCCGCTCCGACAAATCATGGACGGCGATCTCTGGTCCGCGCTGACACGTGACCATTTCGGTCAATTGCTGCGCATGTTGCACGCCGAGGATGCGGAGCAACTATCACGCTACCTGGTCGATTTCGGCCGGGAATACACATGGTTCGGTGGGATCACGACGGGGGTGGACGGTTATACGTACTGGGATCGCGACGAGCGATTTGTAGCCTACAGCTACTTCGACAAATTGGTTTGCCTGGGCGAGGCTCTAGGGATCCTTTCGGCTGAAAGCCCGGAACAGGGATCCTCCGGGAAATGGGGCAAAAACATTCAGTCGGCCCCGGAAGACATCGTCCACGCCATAGAAGCGCAGCTCGGCATCAAAATCGTGCCACCAGATGGCACGGTTCACGTAGCAGGATTGGATGTCGGAAGTGGATTGCTGCACTACCGGCACATCAACGCGGTTTACCTCGCCACCCGAATCCAGGATTTTGCCACGCCCGACGACTGCATTTGCGAATTTGGAGGGGGGCTAGGACTAGCCGCTTTCTATTTGAACTTGTTCGGCCGCAAGAATGTTACGATTTTTGATCTGCCGATCGTAAACATTCTATCGGGTTACTTTCTGATCGGGACACTTGGCCAGGAGGCTGTCTGCCTCGAAGGCGAAGAGCCGCAGCCGAACACGATTGCGATAAGAGCGAATTGGAATTGCGCCAAGGTGGCTGATGGCAGGTTCCGCATCACTGCAAATCAGGATTCATTTCCGGAAATCAATCGTCGCATCTTCGATGAATATGTTCAGCAGATAAGGCGCTCGACATCCGGCTTCTTCCTGAGCATCAACCACGAAGGCGAGCAGGAAATAGCAGGCGGCGAAAAGCATCTTCACGTTTCGAAGCTCTTAAGCGCCAATCCTGGTTTTCATCGCATGTACAGAAGCCCCTACTGGCTTCGCAGAGGCTACGTGGAAGAGCTGTATAGAATTGCATAGGGCAAAAGGCTCGTGCCCCCTGTTTGGCAAATCCATCGACGGTCACATCGTTTGGACTCAAGACAAATCCACCTCGACCCAGAGCCCACCACGGCCTCGCGCTTGGTCGCGCGGTGCGCTGCGCACGGCCAGAATAGAGCCCGATGGTGAAGCAAAACCCGGTTTTCCACCGGCGTCCGCCAGCCAGGAATCATCGGCGCGGATCACGCGGCCCTTGGTCTTTGTCTCCAGCGCGGTCAGGATTCCGTCATAGGGCATCTCGCCCCAATGCACTTTCAAGGCATCGGTCTTGTTGGTGGGGATGAAGGCCGACAGGTCGCTGCTCGTCAAAAGGTCAAAGCCCTGTTTCTGCGGCGTGGCGTTCTGGCTGCCATGATGCGCGACCTTGAGATAGACGGTGCGCGCCAGAAGATCGGCCGATGTGACGGTGCCTTGCCCCACCGGCCATTTCAGATCCTTCCAGCTCAGCCAGTTGCCGATCTGGGCGTCGCCGGGGAACAGCAGAACCCGGCCTGAGTCGATGAATTCGAGGGCCAGCACCAGGCTGGTGTTGTTGACGCCGCGGTCCAACTGCAGGGCAAGGTCGGCGGCGATCCCCATCCAGTCGGCGTCGATGCGCCGCCAGGACTGGTCGCGGTCTTCCATCGATGCCGCGGCCGAGACCGGCCCCGAATAATGCTTGCGCACAAAGGCGCCGATGTCGATGGCAGGATCGCTGCCCTTGTCGCCCTTGAGCGCGACGGAAAGCGGCGTGCCGACATTGCGTTCGAACGGACTGAGCTCGTCGACATAGTCGGCCTCGGCCGCCTCGTTCGTCTTGAGGCCGCTGGCCAGCGCCCGCGCAAACGGACCGCCGCTGGCAAGCGGGAACATCTCGCTCGCCTTCTCCTCCAGCCGGAGCGCCGCCTTGTCGCGCGGCGGGCCTAACACATAGATGCGCAGGTTGGGCAACGCGTCGATCGACACAGGCGGCCCGCCAGGTTCGAAATAGGTCGGCGACGGCTTTTGCGACAGCTTTGCCGCCGCGTCGCGAGCCGAGCGCACCCGCTCGCCGGCGGCGCCGAACTGGAAACCGAGCACGGATTGCAGGCCGTCGCGTACGCCGGCCATGTAGGCGCTGAGCCCTTGCATCCCGTCGAGCTTCTGGCCCACGCCCTGCAGCGCCGCGATCGCCTGGCCCTTGAACTTGTCCAGTTCCGTGGCCTCGGCGTCCGCGGGATTTTCGGTCCATGCCATCCAGACGTCGGCGACGACGAAATCCTTGAAGATGTCCTTCGCGGTCAGGAAGCCGGAGACATGGTCCCAATGTTCGTGCGTGACGACGAGAATGTCGATATTGCCGCCGGTCTCTTTCTTGAGATCGGCGACGATGTCGGCGACCAGCGCCGGGCCGCCCGTGATCGAGACATGGATGCCACAATCGATGAGCATGCGGAACGGCTTTCCGTCCGCCTTTTTGAAGGTGAGCAGGTGGCAATCGCCGATGCCCTGGCAGTAGTGTCGCACGGTGACGCCCGCTGCCTGCTGCGTCGTCGCGGGAGCCGGACTTGCCGGCCTTGTCCTTGCCGCCGGCCTTCTAGACATGGTCGTCGTCTCCGTCGCTGGCATGCAGCAAGGCGAAGGGCTCCGACACCTCGCCGCCGAAATAGAGTGCCCTGAGCGGCGACAGATAATTGGCCGCCATCGTGCCGGCCTGGCGCTTCTGCCGGTCCGTGCTGCCGGTGTTCTTGATGATCGAGTAGCGGATCTCCTCGAAACCCGCGCGAGGGTCGATGATGATCGTCGCGCCGCCCCGGAACCAGAAGAAGCCGTCGCCCTTGGCCATGCCCTGTGGCATCGCCGTACCGTCGAGCGCGACCGGAATGCGCTGCTGGATGACCGCCACCACCTCGACGCGGAACGAGCCGTCCGGTTCGACGCGGCGCGTCGGGCGCACGCTGTAGATGTCGAAGGTCGTCTCGCCTTTCTTCGGCGCATGCATGACGGTGCCGTCCTCATTGTAGCGCGGCAGATCGGGCAGAAGACCGAACTGCTTGTAGAGGTCGGGATTGGAGGCGAAGGTCCTGTGCATCGCCTTCCACAGCGTATAGCGGTTCTTGTCGTTGAGCGCGAAGATCTCGGCCCGCTTCAATTTCTGGTTCCAGCCGAGATCGATCTTGCTGAGCAGACCCTTCAGCCAGGAAGGCGATGGGTCTTCCGGCGCGCTCCAGGCCAGCGTCTCCTCCGATATGGTGCGGACGTCGCGCGGCAGCAGCTTCCATTTGCGGAAGGCCTCCAGGAAGGCCAGGCGGTAATGGAGCGGGTCGTCGGGATAGGCGTCGCGATCGGCGCTTATCAGCGCGCGCAGATACTCGCCGAAGGTGATGTCGACCGCCGGGCAGTAGTCGAGCGCGCGGATGCACATGGTCAGCATCTGGCTCGCGGTCTTGGCGACCTCGTCCGTCAGCCGCTCGACCAGGCTCGGATGCAAGGTTCCCGCGGGCAGGATGCCGGAGCCGCCGGTGGCAAGCTGGATCAGGTCGTCGGTGCGCCGATCGGCGATCGCCAGGAACGCCTGGTAGACGGCGAAGACCAGGATCGAGCCGCGGTCATGCGCCTCGAAGGTCTTGTCGTAGTCGAGGTCGGCCATGCCGGCGCCGCCATATTCGCGCAACGGCCCGGCCCTGCCGCTGCCTTCGCCGAACTGCTTGGCGATACCGGAAAGCAGCGAGGCGGCCGACAATTCCCCCCTCGCCTTGCCGATCTCGAAGCTGACCAGTTCCTTCAGCGTGAAATGCTGGAACAGCGCGACGATGTCGGCGAAAGCCTCGTGGAAGGCCGGCACATCCGGGTTGGACGCCTCCTGGAAGCGGCGATGCAGCCCGTCGAGCAATGCGTGTGACATCTCATGCGCGACGATGTCGCTGGACAGGCACGAGAATACTGTCGTTCCGGGCGTGGTGACGTCGCCCTCGTTGCTGGTCGCCGGGAAATAGCCAAACAGCAGCGCCTTCTTTTCGGGGCTGTAATAGGCATTCTCAGCGCGCAGCGCGTGCGGATAGATGCGCAGGCGCGGCACGTAATGCGCCTTCACCGTCATGTCACCGGTCCGGCCGGGAGCCTCGGCGTAGTGCGGCGCCCACAATGCCCGCCGGCCAAGCGCGCGCTCGAAATGGCCGATCGTGGTCATGGCGACCGCGTAGACCATCTGTTGGTGGAATTTCGGGTTGCCTTCCGACGGCGGCAGTCCGTCCTGCGCCAGAAGCACCTTGTCGTTGAGGTCGACCGGATCGTAGACGCGGTCGGACGCCGGGTCGACATCGACCACCTCGAAATACTCGCCGATCGGACCGGGCAGCAATGGCCTATCGGTCGACGGCTCGTCGTCCCACGGCACGGAAAGCGTCGCCTGGTAGACCGAAACCGAATCCAGCCGTTTGGCGACCGACGGATCGAGCGCGTAGATGCGCAGGCGCCGTTGCGGCGGCGGCAGCGGTCGCGGCTTGCGCCTGATGGCCGGAGCCGGCGCCGCGACCGGGGCGGGAACCACCGCGCTGCCGCCTGGCCTGCCGAGCCATCCCTCCAGAAAGGCCTTGAGCGGCTTCGACGGATTGCCCTGGTCGAGCGCCGCTTCGAGATAACGGTTGCGTGCCGCGGCCGAGATCTTCTCAGGATCGCCATCCGGATCGGCGATCGCCTGTTCGATTGCCAAAACGCCTTGCGCCATCTGAGCCAGTTCCAGCGCAAACATCATTCGCTGCCGAAGTGTCGCCGGCGGCAGCGGCGCCAAAGAGCTCCCTCCGGTGAGCAGATCCAGCCAGCTCCATGTGTAGGTGTCAGGGGCGAGCTTCGTGAGGCTTGCCGCCGGGGGCGGCAGGAAGTCCAGCGCGTCGAGGGCGCGCAACACACCCTGACCGATCTTCTCCTTCGTCTCCGCCGCATTCATCTTGGCCGTCGATTTCGAGGCCTTGGCGAACAACGCCTTGCGTACCGCCTCGATCCGCATCCACGGCTGAGGATAACTCCTCACCACGTCCCAATGCTCGGCCAGCCAGAGTGCGGCCGCGGCCGCGACCTGCGGGGTCGCCGCCGAAGTGCCGCTGCCGTCCATGTCGACAACCTTGCGGCAATCGATTTCGGCCCAGGGCACGTTCGGCGTGTAGGCGCCGAGCGCCGTGGCCATCTTCGAAGGCGGTCCGTAGTTGCCCTGCATAGTGCCGAAGGCAAGCCCGGCATAGGCGCGCCCGTCGCCCATCACGCCGCATGCCGCAAGCACCCGGTTGTAGCGCGCTGGGTAAACGATGCTGCTCGGCGTGACGGTGAAATTGTTGCCCGCCGCCGTGACCATGACCACGCCGTGGTCGTAGGCAAGGTTGACGGCGTCGACCAGAGCCTGCGAGGTGAGACCGCCCATGCTCATCGACAGAACCTGCGCGCCCTGCTGGCGCGCATAGTCGACGCCTTGCACCATGGTGCCAGTGGTCAGTCGGACCACCCAATCGGCAATGCGCACCGGCAGGATTTTCGCTAATGGCGCGCCGCCGACGAAATCGGTGAAGCCCCGCCAATGCGGCGAGGAGCCGTCGAGCTTGTTGCCGGCAAGCAGGCTGAGCGTGCCGGTTCCATGGCCGCGATTGCTGGTCAGCGTGCCGGCAGGAGCGCGGTCCGTCGCATCGTTTGGAAGGGCTTTATCGACGAAATTGCGCTGCTGCGCCGTGAGAAGCCCGGACGGGAGTGTTTGATGACCGGGATCGAAACCGGTGTCGAGATGGGCGATGGTGATGCTGGCCTGCTTGGCGCCGACCTTGTTGCGCGCCGCCGCAAACTGGCTGAAATCCGGCGCGGCGTTCCAAGCGACCCTGCCCGGCACCGTCGCCTGCCCGCCACTCGGGTCCTGTTCGTCGAAAGTGCATGCCGGAGCCGCGCTCGCCGCCAAGCCGCGATCGCCACCGCTGTCCTTGTAATCCCATTGCTGCAGGATATCGGGCTCGACCGCGAGCACCTCGGCGCCCGCGGCCGCTAGCGCGGGATTGCGTGCGACAAAGTCATGGGCGTGGTCCCAGGGATTGTCTGAATCGGCGGCCTCCGTCGCCAACCGGAGCCAAACGGAGCCGCGATCCGCGACCGCCGCCGGGCCTGTGCCAGGCGGAAGAGTCAGGATCGGTTCGGCCTCGATCCCGCCAATCCGGGGCGGCCCGCCTCGCGCCGAGAGCCCGGCTCCGTCACCGCGAACCTTGACAAGGAGTCCCTTCGCGGCCGTCATGTCGAGCCCCTCCCCAAAGGAAACCATGGCGCCGACCGTCCGCTGCAGTCAAGCCAAGGTTCCAGCCATGCTTCGACCGATCTCTTTGCCGACTAGGCAATCACGCCGATTGCTTTCAAAGCAAAGGTTGATCGAGTCCGAACCATACACTTGATAACCATCGCCCGGTCCCACACGCGTATCTGTGACCACCTTCACATACGTCGGACAGGGTTTGCGAGCAGATATGGCAACGGCGTCACCAAGAGCCCGACTGACATAGCCGACTGACATACAAAGGGGTCCGAGGACGGCTTCCGGACTGGATGCGGTTTCTCAAGAAGGGATTTTGATCACCTAGCCATTTTCAGATTTGCTGTCTGCGCGCTGGGTACCTCCCACCCAAGCGCGCGGACGGCGTTCTCGAAGGATCGGTCCGTAACCGCCAGTGCGCCCGGTCTCCTTAAAGTTCGCCGGCTTATCCGATTTCGACGTGCCAGGCATGACATTGAGCTTCCGTCAGCCACCCGCCGAATCCGTTGAGCCACCATGGAAGGAGACAACGCTTTGATCGAGCACGCACTTATCCTACAATTTCCGCTCAAAGAGAGGCGGAATCGTATCATGGCTGCAAACGGCGCGGACGACAGCAACCTGCCGCGCCTGGCGCGCATTGACCCGCGCCAGTTCGACCTGTTGTTCGGTGGCTGCAAGCTGGAGCGCTACGCCGCCGGCCAGCATTTGTTCGTCCAGGAGGATGCGTCCGACCGCATCTATGGCATAATGAGCGGCACCGTCGAGATCTCGATCTATTCGCCGGGCGGGCAGAAGCTGGTAGCCAATATCGAGCTGTCGCGAAGCCTTGTCGGTGAGATCGGGGCGCTGGACGGACGCCCGCGCACGGCAACCGCCATCTGCCTCACGGCATGCGAGCTGGTTTCGCTAAGCCGCACACAACTCTTTGACCGTATTGAGAAAAACCCGTCTCTTGCGCGAGCGATGATCGAATTGCTGTGCACGCGCCTGCGCTGGGTCAGCGGCGAGTTGGGCGACCAGGCCTTCTTCGGCATCGAGGCCCGGCTGGCTAAGAGGCTGGTGTTCCTGAGCAGCGTCATGGCAGACTCCGCCGGCTGGATTCCGATTTCGCAATCCGAGCTCGGCGAATTCCTCGGCGCGACGCGCGAATCCGTCAACAAGACGCTCAACGACTGGCGCAACCGGCAGATGATCGCCATCAAGCGCGGCGGGCTGCGCATCATCAACGCCGCCGCGCTGAACCAGATCGCCGATTCGCAGGACGACGACTGAGCGCTTCGCTGCCCGCTTCGGTCGGTTCGTCCCGGCAACGAATCGCTTCAGCGCGGTCGTTCAGAGCCGCGAGACCAGATAGCGCAACGCCGAGCGGCTGGGCATGAAGAAATAGCCGCCGCCTTTGGTGGTGACGAATTGCGGTACATCCTTGAGCACGGTGACCTTTTCCCAGGAGGGAATTGAGAACCGGCCACCGCCGCCCCGTGCGCCGATCGTCGGATCGGTCTCGCCCACGAGGCCCTGGAATGAGTTGGACGAAACCCAGGTCTGCTGGATGAACTCGTATTGGCGCTCGATATCTGCGTTGAGGCACATGAAGAGCAAGCCCTTCTCGGTCTTTCCGCCCCTGTCCTTCTTCTCATAGGTGCGGCCGACGCGCAGGATGCGGTGGCGCTTGCCGATCCTGATCTGCGTCTCGCGGTCCTCGCCCAGTGAATCGCGCGGGTTGGAACGGCGTATGTGGGAGCCGAGCGGGCAAGCGTGCCCCTGCGGATCCTCCGCCCCGAGCGCGAAATCATTGTCGACGCCGCGGCCCGGGCGCCCGTTCGGATTGCGCACCAGCGAGCTGCCGTCCTGCCAACGACCCAGCATTTTTGCCGCCACCCAGCGCGGCGTAATGGCCGCATCGCCGGTCTCGCCGGCGGCCTGAATGGCGGCCCGCCTGCAGTAGTCGTCGAACAGGTCCACATGCTGCTCGAACTGGCGCACGACGAGGAACGTGCCGTTGCGGCCGAAATCGCGCGGCGGGGGCGGCTGCCCCGGTATCTGGCGGTTGCGCCTCACCTGCGACAGGATGCCGGCGCGATCCAGCGCGGCATCGACCGAGGGCGACGCGGGATAGAAGCCATGCTCGTCGCGATAACCGAACAGGAACTCGCCCGGCGCGAGCAGATGCATGGGCGCAGCTCCCTTGGCGGCGCGGGCCGTGCCCCGAACGATCGGCTGCGAGACGCCGTCGACGAAGCCGAAATGCTCGACTGCCCGCTTGCCCTCGCGCCGCACCTTCAGTGGCAGTTCGGCGGTCACCGACATGCCGGCGGCCGTCGTCTGTCGCTTCATGGCCGCGATCTCGGCCTTGAGCGAGGCCGGCGTCTCCGCATAGCAGACGATGACGACATCGACGGGCTTGGCGGCCGACCCCCATTGCCATTTGTCCGGAGCGTCAGGGCCGGTGTCGTTGAGGATGCGGCTGCGCTCGGGCGTGCCCATGCCTTCACGAAAGGCGACCGGGAACGTGTCCAGCGGTTCTTCGTCGACACCGCCTTCGAGCCCCAGCCGGCGCAGGCCGTTTGGACCGAAGGCCACGGTCATGGCGCGGCCCGCGGGCAGGCCGTCGCCGAAGCTGGTCTTGCTGACAACCAAGTCGAGCCACGCCTTGCGCTTCGTCGCCGGCAAACCCTCCGGCACCTGGATCGCAAGCATGTGCGCATAGCCGAGCGCGCCGAAAGGTCCGAAGAAGATGGACTGGATTTCCCCGGATTCCAGCTCTTCGAGCGGCGAAGACGCAGGTCCAGGCAGGCTGGTCGCGTCCGCCGGCCGCGCCTGCGGACGCGGCAGGGAGCCGAACAAGCTTAGCCAGTCGCGCGCCTCGTTGCCGGTAGCCGAGGCGATGCCGCGCCTGATCCTGGAGTTGATGCGGATACGCGTGGTGTTGAGGTGCGGATAGGCGGAGTACCAGAACAGCGTCGGCACCTGCTGGCGCCTCGCCCAGCGCTTGAAGCGGTCGCCGTCGCGCGCGCCGTCCAGGAACAGCCAGCGCGTGCGCGGATAGCCGTCGGTGTTGCTCCACACACCGGTCAGGCCGGCCGAGGCCTTGGCGATGAAATCCTCAAGATAGCTTTCCCAACTGCCTCCGTAGTTGGAGAAGAACACCAGCCTGTCGGTGCCGGGCAACAGCACCCAGCGGGCGAAGTGAATGGTGTTGATGGTGGCGAGGAAGCCTGGCCTGAACACCTTCCGCGCCGATATCGAGATCAGGTAGAAGGAGAGCCTCAGCGCCAGTCGCCGCAATATGCCCGCCTTCATCGTGGAGATCGCCGTCAGATTGTTCTGCGCCGAGTGATCCTCATGGGCGAGGATCTTTTCCAGCGCGCCGATGTCGACTGGCGTGTTCGCCGGCTTATCCATGTCCTCCAGCCGCCTCAGCGCCAGGAAGCAAAGGCCTGCGAACAGCGCAAGAATGGCCAGCAGGCCCATCACAGAAAGCAGAAGCGCGGTGCCGGCGATCGCGATGTTGGTGAAGGTAACGCCATGCGGGTTTCCGAACACGAGCACATAGGTCATGCGCCAGAAGGCCAGGATGACGATCGCGACGGTGGCGAACATCGCCGGCGTCAGCAGCGTCGTCGTCAGGGCGCGCGACCAGTGGCCGGGCGGCCTTTCCAGCAGGCTCTCCGCGGGCTCGAATGCCCAGCCGAATTGCCCGAGGCGCTGGACATGGCGGCGCGCCTCGGCAAGCACATCCATCGCATTGCCGCTGCCCGTGCGCGGTTTTTCGGCGATCTCGCGCACGGCGTCGGCGAGCCTTGCCTCGGCAAGGATGCGGCGCACGGAATGCCCCGGCGTCCCGGCGAAGACCAAGCCCGCGGCACTGCCGAAGGACGGCGATATCTCGATGTGGTTCCTCTTCAGGAAGTCTTCCAGCGAGCCGCCGTCCGGCAGGCCGCAGACATCCCTGAAGATCGGCCGCAGCCGATGCCCGATCGATTGCGCAACTGCGGCTATGACATCGTCGGCGCTGCCGTCGCCGGAGATCTCGAACACCAGCGCGCCGGTCTCGAGCCCCGATTTCTCGTCCTTGCCGGTCGGAGCGACGGCCAGGCTGGTGAAGTGAATGGTGCCGACCTTGTCGAGCGCGGAGCGCAACTCGCCGATCGCGGGATTGCCAAGGCCGGCGACCTTGTCCCGGACGGCGTCGAGCGGTATCGGCCGGGTGATCGGGCAGGCCACCGTCACCATCGACTGGTCGGCGGTGCGGCAAAGCGGTGAGCGCTCGAAATCGACTTTGAGGCTTGCCGGATAGGCGCCGACATTGACCAGCTTGCCGGCCCTGCCCCGCACGCGGGCTAGCTTCGGTTTGCTGAACAGGGCGCGGATGCATTCACCGATCTGGATGCGGGCGATCTCGGCGCCGATGCACAGGTGGATGCCGTAACCGAAAACCATGTAGTCGCGATGCGGGCGCGACGTATCGAACTCGTTCGGCCGCTGCACGATCTCCGGATCGAACATCGCCGAAAGCGTCGCCGGCATCACTACCGTTCCGGCCTTGACCAGGCGCTCGCGGCGGGTGCCCTTGCCGATGACCGCGTCACGCCGCGTGTAGCGCCAGGGCCCGATCCAGATGGGCTTGAAGCGCATGGCTTCCATGATTGCGCGGTCCAGCTTTCCGGTGTCGGCGGCGGTGACAGCCTCATCCACGGCCTGCCGTGCGTCGGTTCGCGACAGGATCACATCCAGGCAATTGCTGCCTGCAAGCACATTGGTCGGCACGAAGCCCGCGACCATGCCCAGCATGATGGAGTGAATGTCCGGCAGCGACAGGCGTCCCTGGTCCATCAGTGCGACAAGGCGGGCCAGCGGCCGGTCGTCCTTGCCCGCCCTTTCCCTGACCGCGGCGATCGAGCGGTCTATGACCTTGATCAGCCGATCGCCGCCGACAACGGCAAGCTGGCGCGTGGTGGGATTGGCCGTCGGATCGGAAAAGAACAGCGCGCTGAGCGCGATCGACCAGTCGGCAAATTCGCTTTCATCGTCGATCTCGAGGCCGAAATAATCGCGGCAGATGCGCACCGGCACGATCTTCATCAGCCCGGCGATGGCATCGAAGCCGGGGCTGGCGCGGGTCATGATGTCGCGCGAATGGCGCTCGGCGATCGGCCTCACGGCGGCTTCGACCTCCGCCGGCGGGAACGCGCTCAGCACCGCCGATTTCATCTGCCGGTACGCGGCGCCGTCCTGCATTCCGAGAATGAAATTCGAGCCCCGCGCCAATTCGGCCATTTCCGGCCCGTAAGGTGTCTCGAACTCGTCGCCCCGCTCCAATATGTCGCGTACATCCGCGCCCTTGGTGACGAGCAGGAAATTGCCGAAGCCTAGATTCGGCCAGAAACGGCGTAGCAGCGCGAGCAGCCAGCGAGGATCGCCGAGAAGAAGGCCGGCGATGCGCGAAGCGATGCCGCCCTTGGAACGAAGCCGGTCGATATCGAATGGCGGCATCTCGGCAACCGGGCGCTGGCTCTTCTGGGCAGCCCGGACAGCGGCAAAGTACTTCAATGTGATCATGCGCGTTCAAGCCCCCCGGCTGTCCACGTCAATGCGATGCCGGCAATCTGTCTGGCCTAGGTTTGCATCGGTCCGGCGTATGTGAATTCGCTCACAGTCATCTGCTGTCGGTCCCGGCGATTATGCGGCTGCCTTCGCCACATCGAAATTGGCGATCAGGAAATTGTTCTTGGCCGGGTCGACAAACGGTATCCAGCGGATCCTCTGCTCGGAAAAATCGGGATGCCGGGTCATGAAAATGACGAGTTCCCGCGCCGCCTCGTCGCGCCTGCCGCTTCTCATCAGGGCGCCTATCTTCAGGAACCTGGCGTAAAAGTAACTTGGCGACAGGTTGAGCGAGCGTTCGGCGGTGGCGATCGCGGCCGGCCAGTCCTCGACGAAGCAGTAGGCGGCGGCCAGTTCACCCAGATTGTGGAACCGATAGAGGTCGAACGGACTAAGCCTCTCGGTATCGAGGAAGAACGGGATCGCGCCGGTCGCGTCGCCAAGGAGCAGGCGCGCGCTGCCCATGGCCGAGCGGGCGAAGGCGAAGCTCGGATTGATGTGGATCGCCTCGGCAAGGTGCTCGGCCGCCAATGCCGGAAGGCCGCGCATGATGTCGGCCGCGCCGAGATAAGCATGGGGGCGCGCATCGAGGCTGTCCATCAGAAGCGCCTTGCGCGCAAACGTCTCGACTTTTTCCAGATCGTCGCTGTCGCCGAAACGCAGCCAGGCCCGCCAGAAATACCACCAGGCCAGTTCGTTCAGCACGGCGCTGGAATTCGGATCTTCCCGGTACGCCTTGTCGAAGAATTCGAGGGCGATCTCGGTGTCGCGGCGCGTGCGCCTGTTCATGTGCCAGCGGCCGCGCCTGACCAGTTGCCAGGTTTCGAGGCTTTCCCAAGGCACCTGGAACGTGCGCGCCTGCTCGGCGCGATCGACCTCCTTGTCCAGGATGGAAACGATCTCGCTACCGATCTGGTCGCGCAGACTGAAGATGTCGACGAGGTCGCGATCGAAACGTTGCGACCAGACCAGCCGCCCGTTCGACGTATCCGTCAGCGACGCGTTGAGACGGAGTTGCCTGTCGGAGCGCGCCAACGCGCCGCCGACGATGTAGCGCGCGCCGAGCGCGTTGCCGATCAGCCTTGTGCCCAGGCTGTCGTCGCGAAACTGGAAGCTCGAACCCTTGGCGATGACCGAAAGCCAGCGCGTGTTGGAAAGACCGTAGATGATGTCCTCGGCAATACCGTCCGCTATATAGCCGATGTCGGGTTCGCTGCCATTGGCCTGAAACGGCAGCACAGCGATGGCCGGGGGGCCCTTGGAGCCTGGCTTGTTGTGGCCGGGCGCGGCCGGGATGGAAGCGAAGGAAGCCGGCGTGGCAGGCCCGTTGCCGCCTCGGCCGGCGATCAGGACCCGCACCGGCAGGGCAATGTTCTTCAGGCTGAACTCGCCCAGATCGGTGAAGACCGCCGCGGTCTTGTCCCTCACATGGTACCAGGTCGTCGCCGAGATTGCGACGCCGTCATGGGGTGCGAATTCCTGAAGCCGGGCGGCGATGTTCACGTCGTCGCCATAGAGACGGCCCTCGCGGACAATGACGTCGCCTGTGTTGATGCCGGCGCGGAACGGCATGCGCATGTCCTCGGCGACCGCGGCATTCAGCGCCGTGATCCGGGCTTGGAAATCGAAGGCCGCCCGCAAGGCTTCGATCGGATTGCCGAATTCGGCCATGATGCTGTCGCCGGCGTCGCCGAAAGTACGCCCGCCAAATGCACCGCAACTGTCGGCGATGATGTCGCGCCTCTCCTCGAAGGCGGCGACAGCCAACTCGTCGTCGATACCCATCAGCCTCGAAAACCCTACGGCGTCGATTGAAATGATTGTCGCGAGCTGACGGGTGTAATTCCGTTCAGCCATGATTGAGCCCCCAGTCCCCGCTTTCAGTCCAGAACCGGCGACCTCGCTCAAGAAAACACAACGCCGCCCGCTGACGGAATCCCCAGCAGGCCCGGCGCGTCATTGCCACCCGGTTATATCTCAACTGTATCAGGGTCTTGCAGAAAGCTCTACCACGAACAGCTAATATGGCGAACGCTCCGTCAGGCGCATGGTTAGTCATTCGTTACATCGAGCGCCCCATCAGTGTCACACCGTTGCACATTGAAATCATGTGTTCTTTTACTGTAAGGCAATGCTGAGTTGGCTGTCGCCAGCCGACGACCGGCGCATCGAGCCAGGCGTTTCACGATGTGTTATTTTCAAACCGTGGAACCAACCCGCCCGAGTGCGGGTTTGAGACCGCATCCCGCACAACACGAGATTTGAGGCCCCTTATGCGCATCGCTGTTCTAGCAACCTGTATCGCGGCCTTCCTTGCCGCCGGACCAGCCGTCGCGGCGGACAGCCAGAACCTGCCGCCGCAAAATGCGATGAAACTCTCGGAGATCATTGCCAAGGTCGAGCGGCGCAGCGACTTCCGCTATGTGAAGGGCGTCGATTGGGATAGCGACGGCTACACCATTACCTACTACACGACCGACAAAGCAAAAGTCCAAATCACCTACGACCCTGTCACCGGCGAACCCAAATAGGCCCTGTTCGCTTGACGGCCTCGGCCGCTCCGCGAGACCTGCATTCGGCATGGACTTCATCGTCAAAGGCGCCAGTCGGAGGATATATGCGGCTTCACATCTGCGCGAGCGCCTTGCTTGTGGGCGCATTGATGCTTGGGAGGTCCGGGCTGGCGTGGGCGGACGGTCCGTCATTCGATTGCCGAAAGGCGCGGCTGCCCACCGAAAAGGCGATCTGCTCCGACCCGCAAATGTCGGCCATCGACGCTTTGGTCACCAAGGCCTATGGCGGCTTCGAGCCCGCTTTCGGCGGCGACAAGCGCAAGATCGCGAGGGCGCTGGTCGCTGATCGGAACGCCTGCGGAACGGATGCGGCCTGCATCGTCAGCGCGCAGAACAATGCGTTGCAGACATATGGCAGCGCGCCGTCCTGGGTACAGGATTACAACATCGCGCTGATCGGCAAGAAGGCGCTCGACTTCGCCGCAGAGACGCCGAAACCGACCGATCAGCCCCTGCCCGCATCGATCGGGAAATGCGGCTTCACCCATATCGAGGCGCTGACGACGAGGCTGGGAGACGACCCGCTGGAAACCGCCGATCCGGAAGCCGGCAGCGCGGCGAGGTTCACCAATGGCGGCACGGCGGTCTCCTATGACCGTGAGCCGGGACTGGCGAGTTCCAAGGTCCGCGATCCGGTCGTCATGTGCCTGATCGTGATCCCGCGCGACTGTCCGAAAGACGATCTGCGCGGCCGGGTTTACTATGCCATCGACCTCGCCGCCAAAGGCGCTTGGACCTTGCCCGATTCGCAGCATCTGTGCGGCGGCGCCTGAGGATCCAGCCGTCGCGGAGTTCGGCGCGGCGGGCCGCCCTTGCATCGCTGCAACTTTGGTGGCTGACTGCCCGCCCTGATTGCGGGCACGGGGTGCATAGCAATGATCGGCTACGTCCTGAAGCGCATCCTGATGGTGCTCGTCGGTTATCTGGTCGCGGTGCTTGCCGGGTTGATCGCGGTGGTGGTGATCTACGCGATATTGAGTTCGCTGCCCAACGCGCCGGGCTACTTCGAACTGATGGAACTCACGCCCGTCGCCGTGCTGGCGGTGCCGCCGCTCGGCATGTTCGTCTACTTCCTGACGATCATCCTGACGGGGATGCAGACGCTGGTCTTCGCCTTGATCACCGAGCTGTTTTCCCTGCGCAACTTTTGGCTGCACATGCTGTTCGGCGCCGCCGCCGCGGCTGCCGGCTTCATGCTGATATGGCCCGACGCCGCCGATGATCCGGAGCGCTGGGCCGACATGGGCATCATCGCCGGCGCCGGTCTCGTGGCCGGCCTGATCTACTGGTTGATCGCCGGGCGTGACGCCGGCTTCCGCCAGCCGCTCGTCAAAGCGGTTCCAGGAAAGGCGTGAGACGGTCAGGCTCGGCGGCTTGGCCATCGCCTTCCGTCCGGAGCCGCGAGAAAGCAAACAGTGCTCAGCTTGACGGCGTGCGCACCGTTTCGGTCGCATCCAGCGCCTGCATCAGCTTGGAATCGCGGTCATAGACGTCGTCGAAATACTCGACCTTGCCGGACATGTCGGGCCAGGCGGTGAAATAGGCGACATAGACCGGGATGACGCGGGTGACATTCTCGGTCGAATGCCCGTGCTTCAGCTTCTCGGCGATATCGTCGACGGAGGTGCCAAGCACCGCCGCCGCCATGCCGCGCGGATCCTGCAGGCGGACGCAGCCATGGCTTAGCGCGCGCATGTCGCGCGCGAAGAACGACTTCTGCGGCGTGTCGTGCATGTAGATGGCGTGCTTGTTGGGGAAGAGAATCTTCAATTCGCCCAGCGCATTGGCCTCGCTCGGCTGCTGGCGCACACTGAACGGGATGTTGGCGCCATACGCGCCCCAATCGACCGCCGAGGACGGGATGCGCTTGCCGCGCGAATCCGTCACCTCATAGCCGGCCCGATCGAGATAGCCTGGGTCGCTGCGCAGCCGCGGCAGCATCTCATTGACGATGATCGATTGCGGGACGCCCCAATAGGGATGGAAGTCGACCTGTTTGATCTGGTTGTAGAAGAAGGCGGTCTGGTTGGTGACGCGGCCGATGACGGCGCGGGTCTTCAGCTTCTCCTCGCCATTGTCGATATAGCTGGCGGTGAAGGCCGGCTGGTTGATGAAGACGCGCGGGCTCCCGAGATCCGACGGCAGCCAGCGAAGTTCTTCGAGCGCCACCTTGACCTTCTCGATCCGGTCGGCCTTCGACGCGCCCGCCAGCGAAGCCACCGTGCGCGGACCGATGACGCCGTCGCCCTTCATGCCTTCCCGCTGCTGGACCGCCTTGATCACCGGCACCAGCTCGGGCTCATAGACTTCGCTATTGCCCAGCCTGGCAAGGACCTCGCCGTAATTGCCACCCATCTCGTCGTCGAGATTGCGAGCAATCAGCGTCAGCAATTTAGGCAGTTCCGGGCTGCTTTCGCCGGGCTTGAGCAGGAGCTTGGGATCGACGACGATCTCGTTTTCCTCGCTGGCCTCGAGCGCTTCCAGTTCGACGCGCAGCGCCTGGTATTCCGGGTTCTGCGGATGCCGCGACTCCAGATATGTGCGGACCTCCTGGGTATGCGCCAACGTCTTCAGCGCACCTTCCAGATCGAACGGCTTGGCCGGGAAATCGTAATAGCCGGTCATCCGGTTGGGATCGACGCGCCCGCTCTGGGCATCATGGGCGTAGCGCAGCACGCGCGCCGACAGCGCCATCTCGAAGCGGACCATCTCCCTGGTCCGCTCTTCCGGCGTGGCGGAAGTCGCGGCCGCGGGGATATCGACGGAATAGTCAGCCGGCGTCAGACCGTAACTCGCCGCCTCGCCCAGCACGCGCACGGCATCCTGTGCCCTGCT
>RXJA01000002.1 GCA_003963455.1 Hyphomicrobiales bacterium | reverse complement strand
ATTGGTCTGTTCTGCTGCTTCTTGCGGCTTGCGTCTCGCCGTCCTGCGCGTCGGCGCAGTTTTCCGACGGCAAGATCGTCGTTGGCGTTTGCGTTCGCGCCGGCCTTCGCCCGCGTCACCGGCGCTTGCCGTCTTGTTGCGCATCGGGCCGATGCGCTCGACGATCGTCTCGATCGTCGGGCGCGTCGACTTGGTGTGCGCGTCGAGCGCCTTGCGCATTGCGGCAAGGTGGGCAAACGAGGTGCCGCAGCAGCCGCCGACAATTTTTGCGCCGGCATCGACCGCAAGCCGCACATAATCGGACATCAGTTCCGGCGTGCCGGAATAGTGAATCTCCGCGCCGCGGAATTCCGGAATGCCGCAATTGCCCTTGACGATCACAGTCGCCTCCGGCTTCGCCTCAGTCATGTCGAGCAGCGAGGCCAGGATATCGGACGCGCCGACGCCGCAATTGGCGCCGACACCGAGCGGAGCCTGCGACAGCCCGTCGGCGACGGCGTGGATGTCCTTGGGCAGCAGGCCCATCATGGTGCGGCCGGCCGTGTCGAAGGAACCGGTATAGGTATAGGGCAGGCCGACCCGGATCGCGGCTTCGGCCGCGGCGCGGATCTCGTCGGGCGCCGACATGGTCTCTATCCAGGCGACTTCGGCGCCGCCGGCCTTGAGACCTTCGATCTGCTCGGCAAAGGCATCGACGGCGTCGTCATAGGTCAGGGCGCCGAGCGGCACCAGCAACTCGCCGGTCGGGCCGACGGAGCCGGCGACAATCACCTTGCGGCCGGCCTTATCGGCTACGGAGCGTGCGATCTCGGCGGCGCGCTTGTTCAGCTCGAAAACACGGTCCTGCGCATGGTGCAGCTTGAGCCGGTGGCGCGTGCCGCCGAAGGAGTTGGTCAGGATGATATCGGCGCCGGCGTCGACGAAGTTTTGATGCAGGCTGGCAATCGTCTCGGGCGAAGTCTCATTGAGCAGCTCGGGCGCTTCGCCGGCCTCCAGACCCATCGCGAACAGATTGGTGCCGGTGGCGCCGTCGGCCAGAAGCACGCCCTTCTCGGCAAGCAGGGCGTCAATCGGGTTGGTCGCGGTCATGGCTTTGGCTTTCGTGTTTAAATTCAAATAACGATATAAAGAAGTCTTTATGTCCAGTCAACGAGCTTGCAGCCGCGATAGGCTCACGCGGCCGGAGTGATCTCGACCTCGATCTCGGTGCAGGCACCGCCGTTGGTCGGGTGGTGATCGACCGAACAGGCCGTGACGACAAGCAGGAGGTCCTGTTCGGCGCGCAACGTCACAAAGCCGCCCGGTGGATTGATCGAGGCCTCGACCACCAGGGTGCCGTCCGGTTGCGGCAACGAGTTCTGGAACAGGTCGACCGGATCGGGCGCGAAGGGGAGGTCGATGCCTTCCGCACGGAGCGCCGTCATCAGATTGTCGCGGCAGTTCGGGTGGTTGGGCAGGCCGGCGCGTTCGTAGAGCGCGCTGTCGCAGGCCGGGTAGAGCATATCGTGCGGTCCGGGCGAGGCGTCCTCGACCAGCGTCAGCATGATCCTGCCGGCGGCGCTGTAGAAATGGTCGCCCGATTTCGGGAACAGCCGTTCGGTGATGTCGCGGGTTTGCGACGTGCTCAACCAGTCGAGCCGCCCTTCGGTCGAGAAGGCCCAGAGGTCGCAGACCTGCTGCCCCTTGGGATCGATGATGCGGATCAGATCACCGCGTCTGACGCGCGTGGAACGGCCCGATTGGGGAGGAACAACGATGCGACGGGGTTCTTGCATGGGTTTCCCTCATACGATGAGCGGCGGCAGGCTGGGCCGCCAGGATGATATCGATGCCGGCGCTTACACAGAGCCTGACGGGAAGGACATTGCGGCCAGTCTTTGCGCGAAGCTCGCCGCCTCATGCGCATTGATGTCCGCGGCGCGGATCAGATTGTCGAAATGGCTGGTGAGGGTGCGGATCGGCTGGGTTGCGTTCAGCACCAGATACATGTCGCCGACATAGATCGCGGCGCGGTAGGGGCCGAAGATCGTATAAGGGATCGAATAGCGCATGCGTCCGTCATAGAGGAACAGGCGGAAGGTCGGGTAAAGGTCGTCGAGGAGGGCTGCCATGTGCAGCAACTGCTCACGGCGGTCGGCCTCGGGGAAACGATCCCAGACGCCAAGACCGCGCGCGAAAATTTCCAGCGTGTGGCGCGGCATGCAGACCTCCATGTCGGTCTCCGGCCGGCGGTTGTAGTCGATACGGTACTGGGTTTCGCCAGCCTGCGCTTCCCGGCTCTTGTTGGTTATGCCGGCCTCGTACTCGACCAGGGCCTCGGTGCGCAAAAGGTCAGGAATGCCCGCCGGCACGTAGCGGATCTTCGTGCCTGCCGCCTCCGCGTGCCACTTGGCAAGCAGGGTGCGGTCGAAGCCGTCCGGCGCTTCCTCGATCTCCAGGCTCTCGCGGATTTCGCCGGTGACGCCCTCGTCCTGGGAGAGGCCGAGCAGCCAGTCGAGCGACACCTTGAACTCGGCCGCGATGTTGAGAAGCGTCTCGGCACGGGGCAGGCGGGTCGAAGCGCCCGACAGGAGCTGCGACAGCGCCGAGCGGTCGATGCCGACGGCCGCCGCGAAGGCCGACTGGTTGAGGTCGGACCGTGTCAAGAGCATTTTCAACCGCTCCCGGAAGAGAGTCGACAGATCGCGCTTGTCCATCACGCTGCTCCTGTTTCGGAGATGAAAAATTTGCGCCCGAGCCATTTTGAACGTGGCTCAGGCGGAAACGAATCCCCATATTTGTTTACAATGTATAACACATGCGGCTGAAAATGCGCACTCGCAACAGTTTGTGCGCTTTGTCGCGTTGCGGCAACGATAGGCTCCTGACACAATGCTGTCAGGAATCTAATTGGTTCCGGCGACTGAAAGGCAGTGGTCGATAGCATGGCAAGCATGAATACCGGCAGGAAGAAGAGACGCGGCAGCGCACCGGCAATCGAATGGCCGACGGTACTTCTCGCTCTCTTCTGCTACGGCGCGTGGTTCACCGTCGGTTTCCTGCTCTGGCCAGCCTATCCTGTCATTGCGTTGATCGCCCTGGCGGTGATCCTGGCACTGCAATCCTCGCTGATGCATGAGGTGTCGCATGGTCATCCGACTCGCAGCGCCAAGATCAACGAAGCGTTCGTCTTCCTGCCGATCGGGCTTGTCTGGCCGTTCCGGCGCTTCAAGACGATCCACCTTCGCCACCATGCCGACGAGCGGCTGACCGATCCGCTGGACGACCCGGAGAGCTATTACAAGGCACTCTGGATGCATGACGAACTGCCGCCGGCGATGAGGTTCCTGCTCAAGATCAACAACACCATGGCCGGCCGCTTCGTCCTCGGCCCGTGGCTGTCGTCGGTCGGCTTCTTCATCGACGATGCCAGGCAAATGCTTGCCGGCGACAAAACGGTCCGCAGGGCCTGGCTGCTGCACGTCGTCGGCATCGCCGTCGTGGCGCCGATCGTAACCTTCGGCTTTGGCATTCCGATCTGGCTCTACGTGCTGGTGCCGGTCTGGCTCGGACAGTCGCTGATTTCGGTGCGCACCTATGCCGAGCATCAATGGTCCGAACATCCCGAAGGGCGCACCATCATCGTCGAACGCTCGCCGCTGTCGTTCCTGTTCCTCAACAACAACCTGCATTTCGTGCATCACAAGAGCCCGACGGTTGCCTGGTA
>RXJA01000343.1 GCA_003963455.1 Hyphomicrobiales bacterium | reverse complement strand
ACGAGGCTTTCTCGCTGACGCCGCTCTGGCATGTCGCCGGCAAGGGCAAGGCCTTCGTCGACCAGCAGCATGACGTCACCGCGTCCGATGTCGAGCTGGCGCAGCGCGAGGGTTTCCAATCGGTCGAGCATCTGAAGCGCTACACGACGCTCGGCATGGCGACCGACCAGGGCAAGACCTCGAACGTCGCCGGCCTCGCCATCATGGCGGCGGTGAGCGGCAAGTCCATTCCCGAGACGGGCACTACCATCTACCGGCCGCCTTATGTGCCGGTCGCCATCGGCGCCTTTGCCGGCCATCACCGCGACGAGAATTTCCATGCGACGCGGCTGACGCCCTCGCATCATTGGGCGGCCGAACAGGGCGCGATCTTCGTCGACACCGGCCTGTGGAAGCGCGCGCAATGGTACCCCCGCGCCGGCGAGAAGGACTGGCTGGAATCGGTCACCCGCGAGGTCAAGGCGGTGCGCAACGGCGTCGGCTTCTGCGATGTCTCGACGCTCGGCAAGATCGACGTGCATGGGCCGGACGCCGGCGCCTTCCTCGACCGCGTCTACATCAACGCCTTCTCCAGTCTCGCCGTCGGCAAGGCGCGCTACGGGTTGATGCTGCGCGAGGACGGCATCGTCTATGACGACGGCACGACCTCGCGGCTGGCCGAGGACCACTATTTCCTCACCACCACGACGGCCAAGGCCGGACTGGTGATGCAGCATCTCGAATTCTGCCGCCAGGTGCTGTTCCCCGAACTCGACGTGCAGCTGACTTCCGTTTCGGATCAGTGGGCGCAGTTCTCCATCGCCGGGCCGAAGACCCGCGATCTCTTGAAGGAAATCGTCGATCCGGCCGAGGACCTGTCGAACGAAGGCTTCCCGTTCATGGGCGCGCGCGAGGTCGGCTTGCGTGGCGGCATCAAGGCGCGGCTGTTCCGCATCTCCTTCTCCGGCGAGATGGCGTTCGAGATTTCCGTGCCAGCGCGTTACGGCGAGGCGCTGGCGCGCAATCTGATGATTGCCGGCGCGCCGTTCGGCGTGACGCCTTACGGCACCGAAGCGCTCGGCGTGATGCGCGTCGAGAAGGGCCATGTCGCCGGGCCGGAACTCAACGGCACCACCACGGCCGGCGATCTCGGCCTTGGCAAGATGATGTCGACCAAGAAGGATTTCATCGGCCGCGTCATGGCCGGACGAGAGGCGCTGGTCGCGCCGGACCGTCAGGTGGTGGTTGGCATCAAGCCGACCGACAAGGCGCGCCGCCTGCGGTCCGGCGCGCATATCATTCCGAAGGGCGAGACCCCCGGCCCCGGCAACGACCAGGGCTATGTGACCTCTGTCTGCTTCTCGCCGATGCTCGACCAGTGGATCGGACTGGCCTTGGTTGAGCGCGGCCGCGAACGCATCGGCGAGATCGTGCATGCTCATGATCCGCTGCGCTCAGAGGACTACGATGTCGAGCTCTGCAATTCCGTCTTCTACGATCCGGATGGAGGGCGACAGCGTGGCTGATTTCTCCTGGGACGTCCGCAGCCCGCTCGACCGCGCGCTGGTCGCCGGCCCTTACGGTGCGCAAGGCGACGCCGGCGTGTCGCTGACCGAGATCCGCAACTTCGACCTCGTGCAGGTGATGGCGCGGCGCGGCTGGGCGGCCGAGATGGCGAAGGCTGCGAAGGCGCGCTTCGGCGTCGCCGCGCCGGAAACGCCGAAGGCGGTCGACGCGGCCGACGCAACGCTGATCTGGTCGGGACCGGATCAGTTCCTTGTGCTGTCCAAAGGCGGTAGGTACACGGTGGACAACCTGACGCCCATCTTTGCAGGCTCGGCCTCGCTTTCGGACCAGTCGCATGCGCGGGCGCTGATCAGCGTCGCCGGCGACAAGGCGCGCACGATGCTCGCCAAGCTGTCGTCGATCGATTTGCATCCCGGTGTGTTTGCGGTTGGCGCGGCGGCCGCCACGTCGATGGATCACACCAGCGTCACGCTTTGGCGCGGTGATGATCGCAACGGGGAGGCAGTGTTGAATCTCCTGGTGTTCGCGACCTTCGCGGAGAGCCTCTGGCACACCATTCTTGATTCCGCCGCGGAGTACGGCGTGACGATCGGCTATTCCGGAGATCTTTAGCCTATCAATCGGAACGTCGGCGCTGCCCCTCATCTGCCTGCCGGCATCTTCTCCCCGTATAGTGACGGGGAGAAGGGGCTGGCCGCAACGCCGGCGCCCAATCTCCAACGTTGGCGATTGGCGAAATCGAAGGCGGCAGCGTCCTTCGCCCCGTTACGGGGAGAAGGTCCCCGTAGGGCGGATGAGGGGCAGCGCCAGCGTTCAGGAACCAGGCTGATTGGCAAAGGCCTCCCGAACGACAGCCCCAATGACGGCACCGCAGCCTTGCCAAATCCATCCCCGCTGCTATTCTCTCAGCGAAAATAATTTTACACACAGGCAAACTTGTTTCTCGCTCGGAGGAGGGTTTCAGATGAGCCAGTCGCCCTACCCAACCGTCCTGTCCGGACCGCCGCGTCCGAGCCTGATCCTGAGGCCGGGCCAGATCAGCCTGCCGCCGGGCGTGGAACGCCATACCGTAAAAGGCAATGGCGCGGTGCTGATCGACGTCGAGGCGGGCGACAGCGTCAGCGTCACCAATATCGAGGGCGGGCAGCCTTGCGAGTTGCTGGCCTGGGATAAATCCGGCGTCACCGATCCGGGCATTTTCGGCGAGCGGTCGAACAGCAATGCAGCCGGCATCAAGGCGCTGCTCGCCGACGGGGACGACAGCGTCTCGGCGCTGCGCCTCAGCTTGCAACGTCGCATGGTGCAGCTTGACCAGCCAAAGGCCGTCCGCGTCTTCGGCGGCGCCACGCCCGCCGGCACCGAGCAGAGCTTTTCGGTGCAGCGCAACGGCGCGCTTCTGATTGCGGCGCCCGGCGGGCCGATGCTGGTCGACGGCCACAACACCGCGACGCCGCTGACCGTCGTCGTGCGCCGCGCCACGGTCCGGCTGAAGACAAGGGGGCAGCTTGCCGATCCGCTCGCCGAGCCGGTGCTCGATCTCAGGGTGCACTCGGCAACCGCGGAGTCCTATTTCGTCAAGGCGGGCGATTATCTGCAGATCATCGATGTCGACGGCCGGCAATGCACCGACTTCCAGTGTTTTTCGGCGCGCAAGCTGGACAAAGGGCGCGACCTGCCGCTCGACGTGACGACGACGCGCACGCTGATGGGCTCGGCCTATCCGATGCCAGGCCTGCATTCGAAATATTACGACCAGGACATGGAGCCGCTGGTCGAGGTGGTGCAGGACACATGCGGGCGGCACGACGCTTTCGCGCTGGCCTGCGCGGCCAAATATTACGACGACATCGGCTATCCCGGTCACACCAACTGCTCGGAGAATTTCAACAAGGCGCTGTCGGACAAGGGCGTCACGCCCCGCGCCGGCTGGATGGCGATCAACTTCTTCTTCAACACGGCGATCGACGCGCACGGCTTGATGGTGTCGGACGAGCCCTGGTCGCGCCCGGGCGACTATGTGCTCTTGCGCGCAATGACCGATATCGTCTGCGTGTCCTCGGCCTGCCCGGACGACACCACGCCGGCCAATGGCTGGGACCTCACCGACATCCATGTGCGGACCTATTCCGGCCAGCACAAATTCTCGCGAGCGATCGCCAGA
>RXJA01000102.1 GCA_003963455.1 Hyphomicrobiales bacterium | reverse complement strand
ATGTCGGATTCATCTGCGGGTAGATTAGACCCGAATCAGCCGGTCCACGGGGGGCGCGGCGACCACCCAAAGTCTCAAGTTCCGGCGCCAGCCCGGCACCAGACGCGGACGGTTTCGCGTTCCCTAGAGGGATTCGGCGCGGTTGGGCGCCGTTCGCGCCCGTGGGTGTGTCTTCGTAAACGTGACGCGTTTCGGGTCCGGCCGTTGGTTTCGCCAGCACCGGGCACAAGGATCGATTCCGGCAAGAATCCAAGAATTAAAATGAGCAGTCCCGCCGCGCTTCTCCAACCCGATGCTTCAGGCCCGCGCCTGACGTCGCGCGGCGATCTCACCAGTTTTTTCATGCAGCTTGCCGCCGATATCGGGGCCGACAGCTACATGCTGGTCGCCATCGTGCATGACCAGGACCGCAACGATGCGCGCATCGTCTCCTCGAACTGGATCTTCGATGCCATCGAGCTGATCGGCAAAAGACTGATCGCCAACCTCGCGCTGGGACCGCTGACGGCGGCGCCTGGCGTGCGTCCCAGGCCGCTCGTGGCGGCGCATGCGCCCGACGCCGGCGCGCTGCTGACCGGCGAAGAGGCCCGCCTGCTCGACGTGCTCGGCCACGCCGAGATCTACTCGCTGCGGCTCAATGTCGGCCGCCAGCGCCTGTTCGCGCTTTTCTCGGCGGCAGAGCCGGGCAAGATCGAGCTCACCGCGCTGATGAAGGCGCAGTTGAAATGCTGCTACGCCCTCTCCGGCATCCCGCAGCTGATCGCCGCGGCATCCATGCAGGACCCGCTGTCGGACCGGGAGCGCGAATGCCTGTTCTGGGTGTCGGAAGGCAAGACCACCGACGAGGTGGCGCTCATCCTTGGCGTGTCGTCGAACACCGTCAACAGCTACATCACGCACGCCATCCAGAAATTCGCGGCCAGCAACCGAGCGATGGCGATCGCGACGGCGATCAGGAGCGGCATCATTTGAAGCACGCACACGTCAAAGAGGCGGCAGCCGCCCTTTTCAAAGATCAACGCAATCCCTTCGGCGCCTTCTCGCTCGGATCGGAGACCCATCACGCGGCCACCATTCCGGATGCGGTGCGCCGTTGCCGCTGGATCGCCGTCGATATCAACGCCTCGGCTTTCGGGCTCTATTTCGTCAGCCCGTCGGCGGAACGCGCTCGCCTCGTCGCGTGCTTCGATTCCGACTATCCGAGCACCGCGGTCGCGACCAAATTCATCTCCGGCGCCAATGGCGAGGATGTGGTGCGCCACAGCCGCATCTCGACGGCGCCGCGCTGGTGGACCGACGACGGCATCGCCGGATCGCGGCAAGTTTTCCAGTCGCTCGCCTGGGCCGAGCCGACCGCGCCGCTGGCGCCCGGCACCAACGGCATCGCCCTTCCCGTGCATGCCGACCGCGGCCAATGCGGGCTGGTCGTCTTCCTGGGCTCTGAGATCGCATTGTCCGACGACATGCTGTGCGAGATCCACGCGCGCTCCTTCGCGCTCTTCGCGGCGGTCGCCCGCATCCGTCCCGGTGACACCGGCAGGACGCGTTCGATCTCCAAGCGCGAGCTCGAATGCCTGAAGCTGACAGCCAACGGCAACACCAGCGAAGAGATCGCCAAGCTCCTCAAGCTCTCGGTGCACACCGCCAATCAGTATCTCACTCAGTCGACGCAGAAGCTCAACGCCGTCAACCGCAATCAGGCGGTCGCCAAGGCGTTGCGGCTCGGCCTGATCGAATAGCAGCCTGGCGCGGTGCTTTGATCGCATTGCTGGGAGGCCAGGCCGCCCGCAATCAAATCATTACGGAAATGCCAGCGGCTCGGTCCTGCGGATGCGGGCCTCCTCGATCGCGTCCTCGAGCAAGGCGGTGTTGTGCTCGGGCGTCTCGCCGGGCTTCTCGAACGACACGTAGTTGACCACGACGGACGCGCCGGCCGCCGTCAGCGTCAATTGGAAATAGACCGTCACGCCGCGCGGCCGCAGCTCGAGATCGAGCACGATGCGCGGACTGCCGCTCCAGTCGACATGCGCCTCGCCGCCATGGCCGAGCCGCAGCGTGCCCGGTCGGAAGTAAAGCTCGGCGGCCGAATCCACCAGGTCCGAAAGGCAGGCGAAATGCTCGAGCCGGATGAAGGCGATATAGTCGGCAACGTCGATGAGCCTGAGCTCGCCCACCACGGGTTCAATGGCGCTGGCGACGATCAGCTCGCGGGAATTGGCGTGTGGTTGCCGGTCCATGGATTAGCGGCGTCCGTTCATTGGGTTGCTTTGCGCGCGGCCTTCTTCGAGTAGACGATCCGCACCAACTCGGCGACCGCCTGGTAGAATTGCGACGGAATCACGCTATCAACCGAAACTTGCTTGTACATGGAGCGCGCAAGGGCCACGTCCTCGAAGATCGGAATGTTGTTCTCCCTGGCGATCTCGCGGATCTTGAGCGCCACCAGATCCTGCCCCTTGGCCAGCACGATCGGAGCGGAATCCTCCTCGCGCACATATTTCAGGGCGATCGAATAGTGCGTCGGGTTGGCGATCACCAGCGTCGCGCGCGGCACGGCCGTCATCATGCGCTTGCGCGCCCGGTCGCGCGCCAGCGAGCGCAGCCGCGACTTGACGATAGGATCGCCTTCCGACTGCTTCAGCTCGTCCTTGACCTCCTGCTTGGTCATGCGCAGGTCGCGCCGCCAGTGGAAACGCGACCAGACGATATCGACCACCGCGATCAGGCCCATGACGAAGACGATCGCCACCAATATGTCGACGAAGATGCCGCGTATCACCAGCCCGAACGAGACCGGGTTGGTGATCATGCCGGCGAGCAGCTTGCGGTGATCTTCCGACAGCGTGAAGCTCAGCACCGCGATGGCGAAGCCGAGCTTGGCGAGCGACTTCAGGAATTCGACCCAGCCCTGCACGCCGAACATCCGGCTCCAGCCCTTGGCGATCGAGATGCGTGACAGCTGCGGCCTGATCCGTTCGCCGACGATCTGCGGCATGTTCTGGAAGACCGAGGCGCCGACGCCGGCAACCGTCAGCAGCACCAGCAGGCTGACGACGGCGCGGCCGATCTCGGTCATCACCTGCTTGTAGAGCGAGATGACGTCGGTCTCGGTGTCCATCGGCCACGCTTCCGGCTTTTCCAGGAAGGTCGACAGGAACATGCCGAGATCGACGATCGCGTCCTTGGCGTAGAAGACGGCGAAGACCAGTATGGCCAGGAACGACGCGAAGATCGCGGTCTCGCGCGAATGGGGCAGCTTGCCCTGTTCGATCGTGTCGCGGATCTTCTTTTCTGTGGCTTCCTCGGTTTTGGAATCCTTGTCGACCGCTTCGGCCATGGCGCTCTGACCGGGCCGTTATCGTCAGGCGGCTTCGGCGGCGGCGGTCTGCGTCGAAGGCAGCTCGAAAGCCCCCTCGCGCGACAGCCGGATGGCGGCGATCGATATGCTCTTGCGGGCGGCCATGATGTCGGCGAGCGCAATGCCTTCCGATCCCTGCCCGAGCTCGGATTCGATCATGCGGCGAGAGCGCGCGCCGATCGCCGACAGCGCCGATTCGGCCAGTTCCGGCGACGCGCCGCGCAGCGCCAGCGTGACGAGTTCGGTCGACAGCCCGTCGAACAGAAGGACCCGGGCTTTCTGCGGAAGCAGTGGCAGATCGTCGAAGGCGAACAGCCGCGACTTGACGCCGGCGAGATCGGGCGTGTTGGCGTCCTCCAGGTCCTGCATGAGTTCGTCCAGTTCCGGCTTCGCCATTTCGTTGAGCATGCTGGCGACGCGTTCCTGGCCGGCCGTGGTGTCCCGGCTCGCCTTCTGCGACAGCACGCTCACGCGCAGCTGGTTCTCGACGATGCGGGATGCCGCATCCGGGATGTTGGCCATCGTCACCATGCGCTTGATGATCTGGCTGCGCATCGGCTTCTCCATGGTCAGCAGCACATTGGCGGCTGTCTGCGGCGCGAGCTTCGAAAGCACCATGGCCGACGTCTGCGGATGCTCGCCGGAAAGGAAGGAGCCGAGCCGAGCCGGTTCGAGCTTTTCGAGGTCCGGCCATATCGGCGCGGGTCCCTCCGGGACCGGCTCGAACTTCCTGTCGCCCATGATGGCGCTCATCTCCTCGGGCGACAGCGATTCGTTGAGGATCGTATCCATCCGGTCGGCTGAATCGAGCAGTCCCGCGCCCTCAGTAAACTCGGCCTCGAACTCGGCGACGATGCGCTCCAGGTCGGCCTGCGGAATGGTGCGCAGCAGGCGCGCGCCCTCGATCAGCGCCTTCAGCTCGTCCTGCTTGAAGAATTTGAGCAGCCGGCTGGCCGCGGGCTTTCCCATGGCCACCAGTATGGCTGCCGCTTTTTGCGGACGTGTGAGCGCCAATGCTGTCGTCATGCGTGCTGCCCTCGCTGTCGGTTGGTCCGCCCGCCGATCATTCTCACGCGGTCTTCGTCGCGGCGATGATCTCGGTGAGCCTGATGCCGAAGCGCGTCGGATCGCTCTCCAGCACCGTGATCTCGCCGCGCGCGATGTTGCGACCATTGACCACGACGTCGACCGGCTCGCCGATGCGGCGGTTGAGCGCGACCGTGGAGCCCTTCTGCAGCGCCATCAACTCCGAGACCGGCATCTCGGTGCTGCCGAGGATGATCTGCACGTCGACCGGGATGGTCATGATGATCGAGGAATTGGCCCCCGACCGAAGCGCGGCATCCGGACGGCCCTCCTCTTCACGGAGCACGCCGCGCAGTTCTTCGATAGCGCGATCCAACTGCTCGTTGGGTTGGCCGGTTTCCGTTTCGGCCTCGGCTTGCACATTTGTCGCTGCCATCTTTCGTCTCCATAAATCCCGAGCCTGGCGTCAGCCCGGCATCAGTCCGTCGATGAAATCCTGCCCGGCATCATGCGGATGGCTGATGCGGACGGTGTAGTTCTGTCCGAGCTTGCCGAACTCGC
>RXJA01000216.1 GCA_003963455.1 Hyphomicrobiales bacterium | reverse complement strand
TCAGCATCCGTCCGCGCGGCGTGCGCTGGATGAAGCCCTGCTGGATGAGATAGGGTTCGATGATGTCCTCGATCGCGTCGCGCGGCTCGGAAAGCCCCGCCGCGATCGTCTCGATGCCGACCGGTCCGCCGCCGAAATTGCGCGCGATCATCGACAAATAGCGGCGGTCGAGGGCGTCGAGGCCGAGCGCGTCCACCTCCAGCCTTGTCAGCGCCTCGTCGGCGATCTTCCTGTCGACATGCTCGGCGCCCGCGACGCTGGCGAAGTCGCGCACCCGGCGCAGCAGCCGGCCGGCGATGCGCGGCGTGCCGCGCGCGCGACGGGCGATCTCGACCGCGCCGTCGTCGCCGAGCGGCATCGACAGGATGCGCGCGCCGCGGCGCACGATCTGCTCCAATTCCTCGACCGTGTAGAAATTGAGCCGCACCGGAATGCCGAAGCGGTCGCGCAGCGGATTGGTCAGGAGCCCAAGCCTCGTCGTCGCCGCGACCAGCGTGAAGCGGGCAAGATCGATCTTGACCGAGCGCGCCGCCGGCCCCTCGCCGATGATCAGGTCGAGCTGGAAATCCTCCATCGCCGGATAGAGGATTTCCTCGACCGCCGGATTGAGCCGGTGGATCTCGTCGATGAAGAGCACGTCGCGCTCCTCGAGATTGGTGAGCAGCGCGGCGAGGTCGCCGGCCTTGGCGATGACCGGGCCGGAGGTGGAGCGGAAATTGACGCCCAGCTCGCGCGCCATGATCTGCGCCAGCGTCGTCTTGCCGAGCCCGGGCGGACCGACGAACAGCACATGGTCGAGCGCCTCGCCGCGACCCTTGGCGGCATCGACGAAGACCTTGAGATTGGCGCGCACCGCCGCCTGGCCGACGAACTCGTCGAGCGATTGAGGCCGCAAGGTCTGGTCGGCATCCTCGCCGCGCTTGTCGGGGGCAATGAGGCGGGGCGAAAGGCTCATGCCGCCTTCCTTGCATAGGACCGATGACGGAACAAGCGCCGCTTCACCGCGCCAGTTCCTTCAGCCCGAAGCGGATCAGCTTGGACGCATCGGCACCCTCGCCGGCGGATTTCAGCGCCGCGGCGACGGCGTTCGCCGCGATGTCGCGGGAATAGCCGAGATTGACGAGCGCCGAGACGGCATCCGTAATCGGAGCCGGCGCGACGCCCTCGCCGAGTTCCTGCTTCAGCCCGATCGTGCCGGTGGCCGCGCCCGCATAGGCCGGCGCCTTGTTCTTCAACTCGGTGACGATGCGCTCGGCCACCTTCTTGCCGACGCCAGGGGCTCGGCTGACCATCGCGATATCACGCAGCGCGATCGCGTTGGCGAGATCGGCCGGCGCCAGCGTCGACAGGATAGCCAGCGCCACCTTGGCGCCGACGCCCTGCACATTGTTCATCAAGAGACGAAACCACTCACGCTCCAGCGCCGACTGGAAGCCGTAGAGCCGGATCATGTCCTCGCGCACATAGGTCTCGATGAAAAGCACCACCGCCTCGCCGGGCGAGGGCAGCGCGGCAAGCGTGCGCGCCGAGCAATGGGCGACATAGCCGACGCCGTGCACGTCGATGACGCAGCTATCCTCGTCGATCTCGTCCAGCGTGCCCTTCAGCTTGCCGATCATGGATGTGCTCTCTTACGGGTGGGTGTCAGGCGCAATAAGTTCGACATCCGGAAAGTATTTTCTGAAACCCGCCGGATCGCGCGTAAGGATGGGATAGCCACGAATGATAGCATGCGCCCCGATCAAAAAATCCGGCATGACCTTCTCCCGCAGGCCCCCTTGCCGGCGATAGATCAAGAATGCTCTCGACGCGGCAAAGGCCGCTTCGAACGGCAATCCTTCACGTCGGTATTCATCCTCGGGCAACACATCGTCGACATCTTCGATCGTCTCGTAGCGCATCGAAAACTCTGCGTAGATGATCTGATTGATGATCAGGCTGCCTTGCTTGCGCGCGGTCTCTATTTTCGACCGCGACCATTTCAGCCAGACAGGATCGCGAACGGCGACATCGATAAGCACGTTGGTATCGACAAGCGTCGCCAAGATCAGCGATCCCGCGTCAGGGCCATGACGTCATCGGCATTCATCGTCTGATCGCCGCTACCCTCCAGCCGGTCGAGCGCGGCGAGAAAACGGGCCAGCCGCTCGCGATCTGCCTGCCGTCCCTTGTCGTGCCGGGGCGTGATCGTGATCTTTCCGCCCTCGATACCGAAAATGACCTCGCTGTTGGCGACAATGCCGAATGTTTCGCGCAGATCACGCGGAATGGTCACCTGGCCCTTGCTGGTTACACGCATGGAACATCCTTTCTTACAAGTAAGAAATATTCCAACAATCGGAACAAGTCAAGAACAGAACTAGCCGGCCAGCGCAGCCATGCGGTAGGCAGCGCTCGGGCGGTGATGCGCGTGGCATATGGCGATGGCCAGAGCGTCGGCGGCGTCGTCGGTGTCGAAGACAGCCCTCGGCATCAGCACCTTCACCATCATATGGATCTGCTTCTTCTCGCCGTGGCCGACGCCGATCACCGCCTTTTTGACCGCGTTGGGAGCGTATTCGGCGACGACCAGGCCGGCGCGTGCCGGCACCAGCATGGCGATGCCGCGCGCCTGTCCGAGCTTGAGCGTCGCCGTCGCATCCTTGTTGACGAAAGTCTGCTCGACGGCCGCCTCATGCGGCATGGCCTGCTGCAACACCTCGACCAAACCGTCATGCAGCTGGCAAAGCCTTGTCGCCAATGGCGCCTTGTCGTCCGAGCGCACGGTGCCGGACGCGATGAAGCGCAACGAATTGCCGAGGCTCTCGACGATGCCCCAGCCGGTGCGCCTCAAGCCCGGATCGATGCCGATGATGCGAATCGCTTCCCCCATGCGCCAAGTCTAGCCGTGGCGGCAAGCGATGCCAGTAAAATGTGAACAAACCAGAAACAGGCCGTGACGGCTTGGGTTAGCCGCGCGCGAAGGCCGTATTCAAGAGGCTGATCTGGTCGGAGACCGGGTTGGCCCTGCGGCTAGGTGTGTGCGTGTCGTTGATGACGCCGCCGTAGATTTCCTCATCCATGCGCCGCACCAGCGCCTGGAGGCGCAGCGAGCGCGTCACGAGTTCCAGGAAATCCTTGGGCAACTCGTTCCAGCCGAGCGCCTCCTCATGCGCGGACGCGGTGTCGAGACGCACCTTGGATTTCTCCGAGGCCACCTGGTCGCGCGTCATCTCGCCGGAATTCGCCGCGCGCTGGAGCAGGAGCCAGGAGGCGACCTGCATCAGCCTGGTGGTGAGCCGCATCGACTCGGCCGCGTAGAGCGTCGCCGCCGTGCGCGACAATTTCTTGGCTTCGAGCCTGCCCTTCCCATCGAGATATTCGGCGGCCTGTTCGACCAGTCCCATGCCTTCCTGGTAGAGCGGCTTGAAGGATTGGGAGAAAACCCGGCGCTCCGCCAGTTTGATGGTTTTCGCGCTGCCCTTCGAAGGCTCGTTCATCGATACGCCCCTGCACTGCCGTCAGCCGATTCGGCAATCCTTGCCGACGCGGCCCGCACCCTAAATGACTGAGGCTTGAAAATGCGCTTCGACGCCCATGAAGGCAAGCACATGTTTAACAAACGGTTAACGCCGGTCGCGCCCCGGCCGGCCGGCGGCGGACAAAAAAAGAGCCGCGGATAAGGCGGCTCTCAGGAGTTTAACAGGGAGGCGTCAAACAAAGTGGCTCCAACCA
>RXJA01000423.1 GCA_003963455.1 Hyphomicrobiales bacterium | reverse complement strand
TTCTGTTCCCGACAAGTTCAGCATCGGCTTGCCGCCCATCTGCATCGTCTGGGCCAGGGTGAAGGACGCCGTCCAGGGTTTGCCTTCGAAGGTGGCCGACATGACGGCCTCCTCGGCCGACACGCGCTGCAATGTCAGCGGAAGCCCGAAGGCGAAAGGCAAGCACAGCAGCAGCAATGCGCGACGCCTGACCGCCATTCGGTGCCCCTTAAATCAGATAAACCCTCGGCAACTCTTAACTCAGCGCGGCGTGCGTGGCGATTCACCAGATCGTGTTGGGCGGCGGAACGGGATTTGACAACGCCGCTCCCCGGGCCGAACCTGCCTGGCAATGGTCTATGTCGAAGGGGGGATGACATGCCTGCACGGACAATTGCCGTCGCGCTGCCTGCTATCTTCGTCTGGCTGTCGGCGGCGCATGCCGGCAGCCAGAGCATTCCGGCCAACGCCGAAGGCCAGGTCGAGTTCAACATGCCGTCCGGCAATATCGGCTGCATCTACACGCCGAAGGGCGGCACCAGCACCTACCAGCCGCGGGATGGCGGCCCCGAGCTTTCCTGCTCCCGCGTCGAACCGAGCTACGTGACCGTGATATTGGGTCCCAAAGGCCCGGCGACGCTGATCAAGAATCCCGGCCAGCAGGGGTGTTGCAGCGACGTGGCCAAGCTTGGTTACGGCAACAGCTGGAGCAAGGGGCCGTTCTCCTGCCAGTCCTCCACAAAGGGACTAAGCTGCACGGCCAGCGACGGCCATGGCTTCTTCCTGAGCAAGGCCAAGGCGACCGTGAAGTAGACCCAATTCCAGGAAAAGCGCGCGGCGACTTCCCGGGGGAAGAAACACTCAGCCTGCAGCGGTTTCCAGTTTGCCGCGCGCCTTGGCCTGAGCGACCTGGCGGATGGCGTCGGCAAGCGTGTCGGCATCCTGCGCGCCCATCACGGCATATTTGCCTTCAAGGAGGAAGCAGGGCACGCCGGTGATGCCCATGCGCGAGGCGGTGGTTATCTCGTTGCGAACGGCCTCGACGTCGGCGTCGGTCGGCAGCAGCGTCTCGACCACGGAGGCATCCATGCCGGCCTCGCCGGCCGCCTTCACCAGCACGGCATGGTCGCCGATATTGGCCCCTTCCTCGAAATTCAGCTGGAACAGGCGGCGCACCAGCCGGTTCTGGACGTCCTCGCCCGCGGCGCCCGCCCAACGGATGACGCGATGGGCATCGAGCGTGTTGGCGGCGACCTTGATGGCGCCGAACGCGAAATGGATTCCCTCGGCTTCGCCAAGCGGCTCGATGCGCGCGTGGATCTGCTGGATGCGTTCCTCGCTGCCGAACTTGCCGAGCATGTACTGGCGGCGATCCATGCCTCCCGGTGGGATGGTCGGATCGAGCTGGAATGGCCGCCAGCGGACATGCACTTCGACATCGGCCGCGGCAATGGCCTTGTCCAGCCGCTTCTGGCCGATGAAGCACCAGGGACAGACGACATCGGACACAACATCGACGGTGATGGAGTTCTCGGCGCTCATGCTCGTCTCCTGTTCGGTCCCGATTGGTCTGAGCTTGCGTTAGTTGGGCTTTCGCCACCAGGCCGGCAGCTGATAGCCGAATATGGGGGTCTTTTGCGGATGTTCCAGATAACTCCAGTAAGCAAGCCATTGCTGGGTGTTGTACTGCATCGGCACGATGTAGTTGCCGGAGATCAGCAGCCGGTCGAGAACACGGACAGCGGCGACGTAGTCTTCCTTGGCGCGGGCGTTCAGCATCGCGTCGATCGCGGCGTCGATCGCCGGGTCGGCGACGCCGGCGAGATTGAACGATCCTTCCGTTTTCGCGGCGACCGATCCCCAACGGCCGACCTGCTCGCTGCCGGGTGAAAGCGAGTTGCTGAACCCGCTGGTGCCGATCAGGACCTCGAAGTCATAGCGTTGCTTGCGCGATTGGATCTGGTCGCCGTCGAGGGTGCGGATGCCGACATCTATGCCGATCTTTTCCAGTGTGCGCTGATAGACGGCCGCCAGCCGTTCTTCATCCTGGGACGAGGTGAGGATCTCGAAACCGAAGGGGTTTCCCTGCGGGTCGAGCATCTTGCCGTCCTGCACGTGGAAGCCTGCGCCTTTCAGCAATTCGAAGGCAGCCTTGAGCACCTTGCGATCCTGGCCCGAACCATCCGTCACGGGCGGGCGCCAGGTGCCGTCCATCACGTCCGGCGGCACGCGGCCGGGATAGGGGGCGAGCAGCGCCTTTTCGCGATCGTCGGCCGGGTGGCCGAGCGCGGACAGCTCGGAATTCTGCCAGTAGCTCATGGTGCGGTTGAACTTGCCGCCGAACAGGTTCTTGTTGGCCCATTCGAAGTCATAAAGCATGCCGAGCGCGCGGCGCACGAGCGGGTTGGCGAATTTCGGCAGCCGGGTGTTGAACAGGAAGCCGGTCACCACCGGGGGAATGCCGGTGTTGAAATATTCTTCCTTCACGTCGCCTCTCTGAAAGGCCGGGAAATCGATGTCGCGCTCGCGCTTGACCGGATCGGTCTCGTCGTCGAGGGCGCAGATTCCTTTCTTGAACGCCTCCGTCTTGGCGTTGGCGTTGAGAAAATACTCGATGGTGATCTGGTCGAAATTGTCGAAGCCACGCTTGGAGGGTACATCCTTGCCCCAGTAATCGGGATTGCGCTTGAAGACGATGCGCTGACCGGGCTGCACCTTGTCCACGATGTAGGGGCCGCTGCCGATCAGCGGCTTCAACGTGGTCTTGTCGAACGTGTCCTTGTCGAAGGCGTGCTTCGGGACGATCGGCGTCAGCGCGACGATCAGCGGGAATTCGCGATTGGCCTTGTCATTGAAGGTGAACTTCACGCTGTGCTCGCCGGTCTTCTCCAGCTTGGCGATCATGCTCATGCGGTCGCTGTAAGGCGGGCGGCCCTTGTCGGCGAAGACGTCATAGGTGAACAGAACGTCTTCGGGCGTTACCGGCTGGCCGTCCGACCATTTCGCATTGGGGTTGAGATGGAACTCGATGCTCTTGCGCTCCGGATCCATGTCGGCGCTGTCGGCGAGCAGCCCGTAGAGGCTGAAAGGCTCGTCATAGTTGCGTTGCATCAAGGGTTCGAAGACGAGATTGCCGTAGACCGTATCGATCATCCCGCGCGCGGTGGTACGCAGGCTTTTCAGGATGAAGGGATTGAGATTGTCGAAGGAGCCGACAACGCAATAAGTGACGCTTCCGCCTTTCGGCGCGTCCGGATTGACGTAGTCGAAATGCTGGTAATCGGGCGGCAGCGCCGGCTCGCCTTGCATGGCTATGCCATGCTTCGGCTCCGATTGCGCCGGAAGGAGCGAAAGAGCCAGAAACGAGGTCGCGGCGGTCAGCCGAACGAGAACGCGGTTCATGACCGTCTCCTTGCCGGGCGGCTTTGTGATTCGCCACGCACCCTAGAGCATTTCGCTACCCGATTGAATCGGCGCGCCGATGGGAATCGGGTTCGGCCGCTCCATTGCCGCCCGATGCCCGCTCCCGGGACATGAAACCACGAAGAAATCACGGAAACCGGGCTGGATTCGCCGCTCCCGGCAGTGTAACACGCGCTCCGAAGTCATCCTGTTGCCTCATTTGGGCAACAGGTAGCTGGACCACACGGCACGAAGAAGCCGGGTCCCCGGGATCATTTGAGAGGAAAGTGCACCATATGACGATCAACGCGTACCGCCTTTCGGTGCTGGCCGCAGGCGTGGTCGGCGTTCTGGGCGCC
>RXJA01000569.1 GCA_003963455.1 Hyphomicrobiales bacterium | reverse complement strand
ATGTAGCCGGTTCTTGAGCGCGCCCATCGTCTAGCGGTCAGGACACCGCCCTCTCACGGCGGGAACAGGGGTTCGATTCCCCTTGGGCGTACCAAATTTCTCAAGAACTTAGCGGTAGGCCCGGCAAATCCGTCAAATAACGGTCAAATAAGCCGTCTGGCTATGCCCTTCTCTCTCGTCTGAAGAACGCTCCCTTCTTGGGCCAGCCGTCGGGCGTACCGGCGCGACAGGGCCAACAGCTAAACACCAAGACCTTGTCAAAGCTGCCGGCGCGGTCAATGCCGGGAGCTCCATCATCGACGGCGAAATCGTTGTCTTGGATGAGGCGGGACATTCGGACTTCGGCGAGCTCGAACTACGCGAACGCTTGCCCGGACAGGATCGGGCGAACCGACAATTGGAGCTCGGAGGCCGATTCGGCCCGTGCTCCAGCAGTCGGTATACAGCCCCTTCTGCGGAGTTCTTTTCGGTCAGTTGGCTGCCTTCTTTTTGGTCGGCGCCTTGGGCTGTCCCGACTTTCCCTTTGCGGCAGCGTCTTTCGAGTGGTTCGACATCGCCGGAGCCGCTCCAGTCTTCTTGGCAGCTGACGATTTAGCCGCGGCTCTTTTCGGAGCGGCGGCCTTCGTTTGACGCGCCTTTTTCGGATCTTCCTTCGTCGAGAAAATACCGGTGATTGTCTCAATGATGGACATAGCTTGGCCCTCTGTTGGATGCGACCAACAATGCCGACCTCCCAAGAAATGTTCCATTTCAAGCTGCCGCTAAGGGATCGAATCGATCTTTGTCGGAAACAGGATGCGTGCGATGCCTGCTGGAATAGGGTCTCGTTGGCCGTCATGCCAACGCCAGCGCTGGCAGATTGCTGCCCCCCGCAGTTGTCAATTGGTGAGCGAGCCATGGTACTCTTCTGATGGGCGGGTAAGATGTACAAACGGCAAGCAAATTCAGTTGGTTTTCGTGGGCGGCTTTCCTCGCGCTCTTCGTGGCCTCGGTTGCGACTCCTATACTGCCAAAGCCTCATCTGAAGAACGTACCGGCCTTTGCACGCAACCGATTCCAGAGTTCAAACTGGTGCCCGACGCAAGGCTGGGTAAGAAATGGAACCCAACAGACGAACAAATTACGAAGCTCTGCGGATGCATTTGGGCGAAGTTCCCGGTGGGCGGTTGGGAACGAGAGACTTCACGCAAGATCAGAGCCGGTGAAACTCCCGGTTGGCTGAGAAATCAATTCCTTCAACGCCTACGAAAAGCGTTTCAAGAATGTTCCAGCCGAGGGCGCTGACATGCCAACCGATAGTTCCGAACGTTTACAGCAGGCAGGAAGCCAGATTCTCGGCGCCGGTGGCTTCGGCATACCGTCCAAAGAGAGCCCTCGACCGTGGCGATGATTGCCACCGACAGTGCCTCGGCCTCGTCGAGCAGTGTCGGGCCATAGTGCCTGTTCACCTGCTCCTCGCGCATCGGCACGCCCGGCGGCAGTGCTCCGCGATCGTCGCGCGGATCAGGCGCAGCCCCCTTATCCCGACCCCACCAGATACATCAGCACACCGACCACAACGGCGATCAAAGTGCCACCGCCTATCGCCAACGATTGGCGTCGGCGTTTGGTGAGCTTCTTTGGCTTGTCGGCAGGCATTACATCACATCTCGCTGTTGGCGATGATGCCGGCCTCGCCCTCAGCAAGAGACGGCTGTGTGGCTGCTTGCCTTTGCAATCTAACACCCGAGCCGTCGACATAGAACTGTACGCCAGCGGCTTCAAGCGCGTAGCGCACGGCAGAGAGTTTGCCGGGGTTGGGAATTCGCTTGCCGCTTTCGAAGTCGCGAACGGTACCCTCACTTATCCCCGCTTTGGAGGCCAAGCGGACCTGAGCCCAATTGAGGAGTCCTCGAGCTGCCCGGCAAAGAGCTGGGGTCAAATTCGCAGTCATTCTAGCTGTCCATTTCGACAGGGCTTGTGCCCTAGAGAACATCGGTGGGCAGCGAATGTTCCCATTAGCCGCAGCTAACGGAAGTGAGGCGATCCTGGAGTTTCCGCGAGGAACATTAGCAAGGCGTCATAGTTGCGGTTTGCGGCACATGGGTCGGACTGGAACGCTTTACTAGGCGTGCCGCCGTTGGGGTAGCACCTGACAGCCCGCCCGACTCAACTCGGGCGGGCTAGGAGCCAGCAGACGAGCGGTGGAACATAAAACGTCCGGCCGCCTTGTCCTTTCGGGTGGCGCGCCCTCGCCAGATGGATACGCTACCTTCGGGCTGCCCACAGTCCGAGAGCCCGTTATCGTCCCTCACGGTAGCGGGCTCAATCAACCTTATGAGCGTAACCTAAAGTTCTCTTCCCGCTTATGCCGAATTGAGCACGCGCGGTTTGAACTTATTCGATAAATGGATGGCGGAACATCTGCCCAACGCCATGACCGAGGCCCGTGGGCGCGCATGTCGATAGCTCAATCGCAACTTTGTTATGTTATACACGCCGCGTTCTCGGGGCGGATACAAGCCGATGGATCAGGAAAGACTTCTAGCCGCGGTGCTCTTAGCCGATGTCGTGGGCAGCACGCCGCTCTATGAGCGCATCGGCGACGATGCCGCTCTGCAGCAAGTCTCGGATTGCCTGGATGTGATACGCGAGATCGCCGGCCGGCACGGCGGCGATTTCATTTACTCGAAGGGCGATGACGTGCTCAGCTTGTTCGAGAGGCCGGAGGCGGCGCTGAGGGCTGTCGGCCAAATCAGCAGCCAATTGACGAAAGGACCGTTGAGCGCCCGTATCGGATTGCATTTCGGGGCGGTCATTCGCGCGCGGGGCGCGCTATTCGGCGACATTGTCAATGTCACCGCAAGATTGTCAAGCACGGCCAATCCCGGGGAGGTGCTGATCAGCCAGAGCTTCTTCGAGGCCCTTTCCTCGGGCAGCCGCGGCGCCTTGCGGCTTCTCGACAAAATGGCCTTCAAGGGGAAGCAGGAACTCTTCGATGTCTATACCCTGGGGAGCGACGATGGGATTATCAGCACGCACATCGCCAGCCCGGGCACCTTTGTCGACCGGCGCTCGGCCCCGCCGCGGCAGATCAGCTTGGTTATCCGCTATGGAAATCAGCTGCGATCCTGCCGAAACAACGAATTCGTGACGATCGGCCGTTCTCCGGAATGCGATATCGTCGTCCAGCGGCCCTGGGTCTCGCGGCACCACGCGACCTTCACCATCTCGAATGGCAAGGCCCGGTTCATCGAGCGAAGCTCGTCGGGCACATTTGTGTCGATGGGGCCCGGCCACGAAGTCTTCGTGCGCCGTGAAGATATTCTCCTCTTCGGCTCCGGCGTGATCTCGCCTGGACGGACATCGTCGCTCGGCGGCGCCCAGGTTCTTCACTACGAAATCGTCTCAAACTGACAGCCGGCAGAGCCACACCGGCCAATCTACAGCTGTCGGCGCCGGATCGTTTCGGCGAGCTCGGCAAAGGCCTCCACGATCCCCTCACCGCTCTTGGCGCTGACGAACTTGACGCTCGATCGCGGCAACTGGCCGATCTCTCCGGCGCTGCCGGGGGCTTCGGCCAGATCGATCTTGTTCACCAGGGCCCTGTACGGCCTGCCCGGAAATCTCGCCTCGAAGCTGCGGACCAGCTCGACCATGCGCGTCACCGTCTGCGGGCGCGTCACGTCCGACACGATGATCGCGGCCGAGGCGCCGGTGACGTAAACGGTGTCGAAAATGCGCGTTCCGAAATCGCCGTCGGTGTCCCACAAAACGAGCCGC
>RXJA01000367.1 GCA_003963455.1 Hyphomicrobiales bacterium | reverse complement strand
TCTCCAGCCCGCTTCTTCTGGGCTTCGATGCCATGGAAAAGACGCTTGAGCGTCTGGCGAAGACCGGCGACAGCTATCCCCCGTACAATATCGAGCGCCTCAACGCCGCTGACGGCAAGGCCGAAAGGCTGCGCATCACATTGGCCGTTGCCGGTTTCGCCGAAAGCGATCTCGATGTCACCACGGAGGAAAACCAGCTGATCGTGCGCGGTCGCCAGACCGATGACACCGAGCGCGAATTCCTCCACCGCGGCATCGCCGCGCGCCAGTTCCAGCGCTGCTTCGTGCTGGCCGACGGCATGCGGGTGGTCGGCGCCGAGCTGAAAAATGGCCTGTTGTCGGTCGATCTCGACCGGCCGGAAGCCGAGCGGCTGGTACGGAAAATAAACATATCGGTGAAAGACTGACCTTCGCCGATGGCTCTATGCGAGGCGGCCAATCCTGGCGTCTCGCGCCAAGGAGGCTTGAAATGACCAGAACTGACGAAACGATCACCATGACCAGCGGCGAGCTCGCCCATCTCGGCGAAGGCTCCGTCGCCTATCTGCGGAAAGTGTCGAGCGACGACCTGCGCGGCCGCTTCCCCGGCCTCGGCGAGATCGCGCCCGGCCTGGAGCTGTGGGCGCTGTTTGCGGCCAACGGCCAGCCGATCCTGCTTTCCGATGCCCGGGACCGGGCGCTGGCCGGAGCAATGGAAAACGACCTGACCACGGTCGCGATCCACTAAGCCTGGAGCCCGCCGCCGCGGCGGGATCGGGCCAGGTCCGAATTGGAAAGGGCCGCTGTCGGCGGCCCTTGGAAGATTTATCCCCAAAGATATCAGGCCGCGTGCGAGGCCTGCGTGTCTGACAGCAGCGCGTGGATCGCCACTGCGTCGCGCGTGCCCCTGATCTTGGCGACGGTGTCGGCATCGCGCAGCACGCGTGCGATCCGCGACAGCGCCTTGAGGTGGTCGGCGCCCGCGCCTTCGGGGGCGAGCAGCAGGAACACCAGATCGACCGGCTGATCGTCCAGGGCCTCGAAATCGACCGGCGTTTCCAGGCGGGCAAAGACGCCCGCGATCCGCTTCACGCCGGCGAGCTTGCCGTGCGGGATGGCGATCCCGTTGCCGACGCCGGTCGAGCCCAGCCGTTCGCGCTGCAGGATGGTGTCGAACACCTCCCGTTCCGGAATCCCCGAAATCGCCGCCGCCCTCTCCGACAGCAATTGCAGAAGCTGCTTTTTGGAATTCGCCTTCAACGCCGGCATGATCGCCGGTACGCTGATGAGATCACTGAGATCCATTCTTGAAAAATCCCTTGCTCGCCTGCCCCGCCAGTCGTCGCCCCCTCGCGCGGCTGGCTTTTTATCCCTGTGCGACTTTGGTCGTCGACGGATCGATCCAGCCGATATTGCCATCCGGCCGGCGGTAGACGATGTTGAGATGGTCGTTTCCGGCATTGCGGAAGACGAAAACCGGGCTGTCGCTGGTGTCGAGTTCGATGACGGCCGATGCCACCGACATGGTCCTCAGCGTCATGCTTGATTCGGCGACGATGGCCGGAGCGAAGTCCTCCGGGATGTCTTCTTCATCGTCGGCGAGAGGAGCCATCACGGTATAGGCGATGTCGGTCGGCTCTTCGCCATTGGCGTTGCCGGTATTGCGCGACTTCAGCCGGCGCTTGTAGCGGCGCAGCCGCGTTTCCAGGCGATCGGCGGCCGCCTCGAAGGCAAGCGTGGGATCCTGGGCGTCGCCCGTCGCTTGCAACGAAGCGCCGGAATCGAGCCGGACCATGCAGTCGGCGGAGAAACGCGACCCCGATTTGATGACTGTGACATGTCCTGAAAAACCCCGATCGAAATATTTTTCGATCGCCTCGCCGACCCGGTCGCTGATGCGCGTGCGGAACGCATCGCCGATGTCCATGTGTTTTCCCGAAATGCGTAGATTCATCTGAAAACTGACCTTCCTTGCTCAGGCTTCAAACTGTTCCCGAGTTTATACCCGTGGCGCGCGCGCACAAGCTTTGCAGCGGCATGCGCGCCGATTTTAGACCCGAACTTTCCGGTTGATCACAAGTCGCCTTCTTGGCCGTCCATGGCCGTGTCTGACGGACCCATTCGCAAGCGGGCATTACCGCCCCGCTCCATGCGGGCGGGCTTCTAGACACTTCATTGCGGCTTGTCAATGAAGCTTGGGAATTGTGGAAAATCCGCCTCCCGGCACTTTCAGCGGCCGGCGTTCGCGAGCGCGCGTTTTTCCCGCCGCCGCTGCACGGACGACGGAATGTTCATGCCCTCGCGATACTTCGCGACGGTGCGGCGCGCGATGTCGACCCCGTTTTCCTTGAGCATGTCGACGATGGCGTCGTCGGAGAGCACGTCGGCGGGCTTTTCCTCGTCGATCATCTGCTTGATGCGGTCGCGCACGGCTTCCGACGAATGCGCCTCGCCGCCTTCGGCCGAGGCGATCGATGCGGTGAAGAAATAGCGCAGCTCGAAGACGCCGCGCGGCGTCAGCATGTATTTGTTGGCGGTGACGCGGCTGACCGTCGATTCATGCATGCCGATGGCATCGGCCACCGTGCGTAGGTTGAGCGGCTTGAGGTGGCGCACGCCATGGACGAGGAAGGCGTCCTGCTGCCGCACGATTTCGGAGGCGACCTTGAGAATGGTCTTGGCCCGCTGGTCGAGGCTGCGCGTCAGCCAGTTGGCGTTCTGCAGGCATTCGGCGAGAAAGTCCTTTTCCCCCTGGTCCTTGGCGTGGCTCGCAATGCGCGCAAAATAGACATTGTCCACCAGCACGCGCGGCAGCGTATCGGCATTGAGTTCCACCACCCAGCTGCCGTCATTGGCCGCGCGGACCTCGACATCGGCGACGATCGCATCGCTCGCGCCGCCCGAGAACGCCAGGCCCGGTCGCGGATCGAGCGCCCGGATCTCGGCCAGCATGTCGAGGAGGTCCTCCTCGTCGACGCCGCAGATGCGTTTCAGCGTCTGGAAATCCCGCCGCGCCAGGAGCTCGAGATTGGCGACCAGCGCTTTCATCGCCGGATCGAAGCGGTCGCGCGCCGCAAGCTGCAGCGACAGGCACTCGGCAAGGTCGCGCGCGAAAAGCCCTACCGGCTCGAAGGTCTGGCAGACGTCAAGCACACGCGCCACCGCCGCTTCGTCAGTGCCCAGGCGGGCCGCGATCTCATCGAGGCCGGTGCGCAGATAACCGGCCTCGTCGAGCCCGTCGGCGAGCTCGCCCGCGATGAGGCGTTCGCCGGGGCTCAGCGACGCAAGCGCGATCTGCTCGCCGACATGCTCGCGCAATGTGATGGCGGCCGCGGCCATGTCACCGACGTCGAACCCCTCGGCTGACGCCGTGCCCGCGCCGCCCCCGGCGGCCGACTTCCACTGCGCCGTGAGATCCGGCCCCAGCCTCTCACTGGTGCCGGGATCGTCGGGGAACAGGTTCTCCAGGGAAGAGTCGAGCTTTTGCGAGATCCCTTCCGCGCTCCACTCCGTCTCGCCCTCGAACCAGTCGCCTTCGGCGCCCCGCTCCGGCGCGGCCTCGCTTTTCTGGGCCTGGTCGCTGGCGGCGTCGTCCTGAGGTTCGGCCCGCTCCAGGAGCGGGTTGCGCTCGATCTCATCGTCAATGAAGCGCTCGAGTTCGACATGGGTAAGCTGCAGCAGCCTGATCGACTGCATCAGCTGCGGCGTCATCACCAGC
>RXJA01000318.1 GCA_003963455.1 Hyphomicrobiales bacterium | reverse complement strand
CATCATCGAGCCGCATGACTCGACGCTGGAGCCGGTGGAGTACCTGATCCCGAAGGGCAAGCCGTTCCATCTCCAGGACGGCGACGTCATCGAGAAGGGCGACTACATCCTCGACGGCAACCCGGCGCCGCACGACATCCTGGCGATCAAGGGCGTGGAGGCGCTTGCCTCTTACCTCGTCAACGAGATCCAGGAAGTCTACCGTCTGCAGGGCGTGTCGATCAACGACAAGCATATCGAGGTGATCGTTCGCCAGATGCTGCAGAAGGTCGAGATCACCACGCAGGGCGACTCGACTTACATCCCGGGCGACCACGTCGACGTGATCGAGCTGGAAGAGGTCAACGAGCGCCTGATCGAGGACGGCAAGAAGCCGGCCGAAGGTCAGCCGGTGCTGCTCGGCATCACCAAGGCCTCGCTGCAGACGCCGTCGTTCATCTCGGCCGCTTCCTTCCAGGAGACGACCAGGGTGCTCACCGAGGCTGCGGTTGCCGGCAAGACCGACATGCTGCAGGGCCTGAAGGAAAACGTCATCGTCGGCCGTCTGATCCCGGCCGGCACGGGCGGCACGATGAGCCAGATCCGGCGCATCGCCACCTCGCGCGACGAACTCATCATCGACGAGCGCCGCAAGGCCTCCGGTGTCGAGGTCGCCGAGCCGATGCTGACCGACATGGTCAACGCCGCGCAGTAAAGCGGTATGGCATGAGAAACAGGAAAAGGGGCCTACACGGCCCCTTTTCGCATTTTGGCTTTACGAACGAGGAAGAACCATGAGCAGCAAGACCTGGACGGCTGTCGACGACTATATCGTTTCTTCTCTTTTCGAAGCGGATCCCGTGCTGGATGCGGTGCTCGCGGCCAACCGCGACCAGGGCTTGCCGGCGATCGACGTCTCGGCTGCGCAGGGCAAGCTGCTGTCGCTGCTGGTGCGCATCCGAGGCGCGAAGAAGGTGCTGGAGGTCGGTACGCTCGGCGGTTACTCGACCATTTGGATGGCAAGGGGATTGCCGGCGGACGGCAAGGTCGTGACGCTGGAGCTCGATCCGCACCACGCCAGGGTCGCGCGTTCGAATTTCGAGCGGGCAGGGGTTTCCGGCAAAGTCGACCTTCGGCTCGGTCCCGCGCTCCAGTCCCTTGCCGCCCTTGGCAGCGAAAATGCGGGGCCGTTCGACCTGATCTTCATCGACGCCGACAAGCCGAACAACCCGAATTATCTCGACTGGGCCTTGAAGCTGTCGCGCCCGGGCACGGTCATCGTCTGCGACAACGTCATCCGCGACGGCGCCGTGGTGAAGCACAATAGCGGCGATGCCAATGTCGAGGGCGCCCGCGCCGCGTTCTCATTCATCGGCGGCGACAAGCGGCTGGACGGCACGGCCATCCAGACCGTCGGCGCCAAGGGCTATGACGGGTTTGCGATCGCGATCGTCGAGTGAGGCCGATCGCCATCCGCACTGTTGTGGAAGGTTGGCGTAGAACCTAACCCCACAACAATATCAGTGGCGATGCCAGGAACAGGACAGCGGCCAGGATCCACCGGCCGTTGCCGTAGCTGCGCATCTCGGACAGGGGCAGGAGTTTGCGGACGAGCATATAGCCACCGGCAATGACGGCGCTGTAGACGATTGCCCAAAGGAAGATGCGCCAGCCGCCGCCGAACAGCCCTATCGCGAGCCCGAATCCGGTCAGGGCGCCGAGAACGCCATAGCCGACATCGAACATAAGCATCGTGGTCGTGGAAAGTGGTCGCCAGATCGCCGGGAAGGCGATCGCGATCGCGGCGGTCAGCAGCCAGATGCTGATGATTGCCTCGAGCGTGGAAGATTGGGCGATAGCCGTTGCTACATTGGTAAGATGATCCGGCGTCGACAGGCGCACCAATTGCGCGAGCCAATTGATCAGCGCGGCCCAGAACCACAGCACGAAGGCGCAAGCCGCGAAGATCGCGAAATTCCCGGCGGAACGCTTTGCAATGTCACTCGGTTCCATTTTGTCCTCCCATGCCTCTGCAAGGTTAGCATCGAAGATGGGAGGTTCAAACGCCGGCTGTCCGTCCTTTCAATGTCAAACCGGCCGGAATGTCTCAACTCAGTCGAAGAACGCCTCGACCGCATTGCGCTTGCCCAGCATGAAAGCATCGGCAACATGCTGCAGCGGGGCGAGATCGACATCCGAATCTCCGGCGCGAACGATCTCGGCGAAACGCTTGTAAAGCATCGGATATTCGGCTTCCGGCTCGTCGTGAACGACTTTGCCGTCGACAGCGAGCTTGGCGCCGCCGCCGGACAGCACCATCTTGCCCTTGTCGGTGTCGGCGACGATGTCCCAGCTCTGCGGGCCGGTCTGCAGCCAGTCGAGTTCCATCGTCACCGGCAAGCCGTTGGACGTGCGGAAGGCGACATGCGCCGCGACAGGCGCCGCGCGGTTCTCCGGAAAATCGAGCTCGGCCGAGGTGATGAACATCGGCGGCAGGATATGCGTGGCGATCGACAACGCGTTGATGCCCGGATCGAACACGCCGAAGCCGCCCGGTTCCCAGATCCATTCCTGGTTGGGATGCCAGCGGCGGACGTCTTCCTTCCAGTTGATGGCGGCTGAAGTCAGCCTGGCCGAGGCGAGGAACGCGCGGGCGGCCTCCACCGCCGGCGCATAACGCGAATGCCAGCTGGCAAAAAGCGAGACACCGTTCTTCACGGCGAGCGCCTTGAGGTGCTCGAGTTCGCTGACCGTGGCGCCCGGCGGCTTTTCAAGGAACACGTGCTTCCTTGCTTCCAGCGCGGTGCGCGCGGCGTCGTAGCGGAACTGCGGCGGCATGCAGAGCGACACCGCCTCAAGGCCGGATTCGGCCGCAAGCATCGCTTCTATGTTGGGATAGTTCGCTATGCCGTCGACCTTGCCGTGGCGGCTGGCCGCGGCGACGAGCTGATAATCGCCGTCCTTGGCGACCGCCGGCAGGTGCTGGTCGCGAACGATCTTTCCCACGCCGACGATGCCGAGCTTGATTGCGTTGCTGGTCATGAGAGCTCCAAGGAATGAAGGGGTGTCCAGGCAGGAGAGGTTTGTCACGCGAGTCGGGGAAGTATGGCGCTCGCCGCCTTTTCAGATCGGCTCCTCAAAGGTGACGATCGAGACCTCGCCCTCCAGCGCGCCCTGATAGGCCGACAGATGCGGCTCGTCGTCGGGCTCGCCCTCCATGTCGCCGATCTGATCGAGCTCGGCCTCGGCGTACCCCTCGGCGGCGAGCGATTCGAGCGCGCGACGCACGGCAGAATCATCGTCGGGCGCCACCAGCATCACATGCACGCCTTCCGGCTTGCCGCCTTTCTTCTTCCAGACCCGTCCGGTGATGATGGTGACCGGCCGTTCTTCATTGTCGTTCACGGGCTGATTCCTCGCTTTCCCGGAAAGTGTCCGGTTCAAGCCGCCTTTTTGCACGAAGCAAGCCGGGAAGACAGCCGCAAGCCGGTCACTTTCTTTCCTCACCCTTGAAAAAAGGCGCAATAAAATTACATGCGTTTTGCGCATGGCTGCCACGCCCCGAATTGACCGCAATATTTGCCGTTGCGGGGTTGACGGGCAATGGCCTTACGAGTAGAAGCCGCCACGTCAGAACCGATGTGAGACCAGCCTTTCCGAGGCGACACGCTTTGGAGTTTGTCTCAAACAGGGTTCGTTTTACGAGCGAAAAGACATTTCCGGCGCGCATGAAGCGGCTTCCGCTTCCTCTGCAATTTGTTCGGGCAGGA
>RXJA01000374.1 GCA_003963455.1 Hyphomicrobiales bacterium | reverse complement strand
CTGCTGCCAGTCGACATTGACGCCCATGATCGACATGCCGTTGTTCATCACGCCCATGATGAAGCCGCCGACCACGGCGCCGATCACCTGGCCCACGCCGCCCATTGCCGAGGCGCCACCGATGAAGACGGCGGCGATCACGTCGAGCTCGCTGCCGAGGCCCGCTGCCGGCACGGCCTGGCCGAGGCGCGCCGCGATGATCAGACCGCCAAGCGCCGACAGCACGCCCATGTTGACGAAGACGAGCAGCGTCAGCCTTTCGGTATTGATGCCCGATAACTGCGCGGCCTTGGCGTTGCCCCCCATGGCGTAGATGCGGCGGCCGATGGTCATGCGCTTGGTGACGAACACGAACAGCGAGATCAGCACGCCCATCACCAGGAGCACGACCGGCAGGCCTCTGTAGCTCGCGAACTGGAAGACCAGGAACAGCGCCAGCGCGCTGCCGACCAGCGTCTTGACGACGAACAACAGGAAAGGCTCGGCCTCATAGCCATGCCGTTCGCGCCTGCGCCGGGTCCTCAGCCCGAAATAGGCGTAGGCGAGCACAGCGATCACGCCGAGCACGATCGTCGTCATGTGCAGCGTAAGCCCGCTGCCGACGATGGTCTTGCCGGCGGCATTCACCGTCGGCGGGATCAGCGTCAGCGGGCCGATCACGTCCGGGATGAAGCCGGAGCTCAGCGCCTTGAAGCTGTCCGGCAGCGGGCCGACCGAGGAGCCGCCGCCAAGCAGCGCCTGACAGATGCCGCGGAAGATCAGCATGCCGGCGAGCGTCACGATGAAGCTCGGTATCTTGTGATAGGCGATCCAGTAGCCCTGCGCGGCGCCGATCAGCGCGCCGACGAACAGGCAGATGACCGAGACCACCAGCGGATTCGAGAATATCCCGAGCGGCCAGATGACCATCATCATCGCCGCCAGCGCGCCGATGAAACCGGCGACCGATCCCACGCTGAGGTCGATATAGCCGGCGACGATCACCAAGAGCATGCCGAGCGCCATAACGATGATGAACGAGTTCTGCTGGACCAGGTTCGAGAGGTTGACCGGTTTGAACAGCGTTCCCGACGTCGTGTACTGGAAGAACAGCATGATGACGATCAGCGCGATGATCAGGCCATATTCGCGCAGGTTCGTCGTCAGCGCCGAGACGGCGACGCGCTGTCCCTGCTTGACGTCCTCGGCGACGCCGCTCTGCGGCGCGGGAGCGCTTTCCGTGCTCATGATGCTTTTCCTTCTCCCCGAACGATGGCGCGCATGATTTTTTCCTGGCTGGCATCGCTCGCCGCCATTTCGCCGACGATACGCCCTTCGTTCATGACATAGATGCGGTCGGAGATGCCGAGCAGTTCAGGCATTTCCGACGATATGACGATGATCGCTTTGCCCTCGGCGGCGAGGCGCGCGATGATCGTATAGATTTCGTACTTGGCGCCGACGTCGATGCCGCGGGTCGGCTCGTCCAGGATCAGGACTTCCGGATCGGCGAACAGCCACTTCGACAGCACCACCTTCTGCTGGTTGCCGCCCGACAGGTTGCCGGTCAGCTGGTAGACGCTGGAGGCGCGGATGTTGGTCTTCTTGCGGTAGTCGTTGGCGACGCTCATCTCGCGCATGTCGTCGATGACGCCGCGGCTGGAGACGCCGCCCAGATTGGCCAAAGTCACATTGTGCTTGATGTGGTCGATGAGGTTGAGGCCGTAGGTCTTGCGGTCTTCGGTGACATAGGCGATGCGGTTCTCCACCGCCTTGCTCACCGATGAGAGGTCGATCGGCCTGCCTTCGAGCAAAACCTCGCCGGTGATGTGCCGGCCGTAGGAGCGGCCGAACAGGCTCATCGCGAATTCGGTGCGGCCGGCGCCCATCAGCCCGGCGATGCCGACCACCTCGCCCTTGCGCACATTGAGATTGATGTTCTTGATCACCTGCCGCTCGGCATGGATCGGGTGGTAGACCGACCAGTTTCTCACTTCGAAAACGACGTCGCCGATTTGCGGCTCGCGCGGCGGATAGCGGTCGTCCAGCGAGCGGCCGACCATGGAGGTGATGATGCGATCCTCGCTGATATCCTTCCTCGGCAGGGTCTCGATGGTCCGCCCGTCGCGGATCACCGTCACCTTGTCGGCGACGCGGTTCACCTCGTTGAGCTTGTGCGAGATCAGGATCGAGGTCATGCCCTGGCGCTTGAACTCGAGCAGGAGGTCGAGCAGCGCTTGGCTGTCCTTTTCGCTGAGCGAGGCCGTCGGCTCGTCGAGGATCAGGAGCTTCACTTCCTTGCTGAGCGCCTTGGCTATCTCGACAAGCTGCTGCTTGCCGACGCCGATATTGGTGATCAGTGTCTTGGGGTCTTCCTTGAGCCCGACTTTCTTGAGCAGGGCGGCCGTGCGTGTCTCGTTGGCGTCCCAGTCGATGACGCCATAGGTGGCGTGCTCGTTGCCCAGGAAGATGTTTTCCGCGATCGACAGCATCGGCACCAGGGCAAGTTCCTGGTGGATGATGACGATGCCGATATGCTCGCTGTCGTGAATGCCTTTGAAATGGCATTCCTGGCCGTGGAAGATGATCTGGCCGTCATAGGTGCCGGACGGATAGACGCCTGACAGCACCTTCATCAGCGTCGACTTGCCGGCGCCGTTCTCGCCGACGATGGCGTGGATCTCGCCTTCCTCGACGCTGAGGTTGACGTTGGACAACGCCTTCACGCCGGGGAACGTCTTGGTGATGTCGCGCATCTCCAAAATCGTCGAGGCCATCAGGTTCTGCTCCCTGGCGCAGGATTTCCGTCGACGGAAAATGCCATGCGCGAAATCAACATGCCGCGGCGCCTTTCGCGCCGTGACGGCGCATCGCGCTGCGGAAGCCGGCAAAACAATACCGGGGTCGCTTGTGAACGAAAAGGGGCCCCGCGTCGCGCGGGACCCCTTCTTTGGGGACCGGATTACTTCAGGTCTTCAGCCTTGATGTAGCCGGAGTCGACGACCAGCTTCTGGTAGTTCGACTTGTCGACCTCATGCGGCGTCAGCAGGATCGAGGGCACGACCTTGACGTCGTTGTTGTAGGTCTTGGTGTCGAGGCCGTCGGGCTTGCCGCCCGAGAGCACCTTGTCGACCAGCTCGACGGTCGCCTTGGCGAGGTCGCGGGTATCCTTGAACACGGTCGAATACTGCTCGCCCGAGATGATCAGCTTGACCGAGGCGGTCTCGGCGTCCTGGCCGGTCACGATCGGCCAGGGCTGAGCGTCCGTGCCGTAGCCAACGGCGCGCAGCGAGGCGGTGATGCCGCGCGACAAGCCGTCATAAGGCGACAGAACGCCATCGACGCGGCTGCCGTCCGAGTAGTTGGCCGAGAGCAGGTTGTCCATGCGGGCCTGGGCGGTGGCGGCGAGCCAGCGCAGCGTGCCGACCTTGTCCATGCCCATCTGGCCGGACTTGATCTTGATCGAGCCGTCATCGATCAGCGGCTGCAGGATCGACATGGCGCCATTGTAGAAGAAGAAGGCGTTGTTGTCGTCCGGCGAGCCGCCGAACAGTTCGACGTTCCACGGCTTGGTGTTCGGGAAGCGCTCCTTGAGGCCCTTGACCAGGGAATTCGCCTGGATCACGCCGACGCCGAAATTGTCGAAGGTGGTATAGTAGTCGACATTCGGGGTCTTCTTGATCAGGCGGTCATAGGCGACGGTGACCACGCCGGCATCGTTGGCCTTCTGCAGCGCGTCGGCCATGGTGGTGCCGTCGATCGAGGCGATGATCAGCGCCTTCGGGCCCTTGGTGA
>RXJA01000055.1 GCA_003963455.1 Hyphomicrobiales bacterium | reverse complement strand
TTCGGCCAGCTTGAACTGGGTGTTCTGGAAATCGATGACCGCCTTGCCGAAGGCCTTGCGTTCCTTGACGTAGTCGATGGTGAGCGCCAACGCGCGCTCGATCATGGCGATCGCCCCGGTGCCGATCTGGAGCCGCTCCTGCGGCAGTTGCTGCATCAGTTGGACGAAGCCCTTGCCTTCCTCGTGGCCGAGCAGGTTGGAGGTCGGCACGCGCACGTCGTTGAAGAACAACTCGGACGTGTCGTTCGACTTCAGCCCGATCTTGTCGAGGTTGCGGCCACGCTGAAAACCTTCCACCTGGTCGGTCTCGACGACGATCAGCGAGGTGCCCTTGGCGCCCTTGTCCGGATCGGTCTTGGTGACGACGATGATCAGGTTGGCGAGCTGGCCGTTGGTGATGAAGGTCTTGGAACCGCTGATCTTGTAGTGGTTGCCGTCCTTCTCGGCGCGAGTCTTCACGCCCTGCAGGTCGGAGCCGGCGCCGGGCTCCGTCATGGCGATGGCGCCGATCAGCTCGCCGGTCGCAAGCTTCGGCAGCCATTTCTCCTTTTGCTCCTCGGAGCCGTAATGCAGGATGTATGGCGCGACGATCGAATTGTGCAGCCCGATGCCGAAGCCGTCGACCCCAACATGGCCGATCGCCTCGATGATGGCGCTCTCATGCGCGAAGGTGCCGCCCGAACCGCCGTATTTCTCCGGCATGGAGGCGCAGAGCAGGCCGGCGGCGCCGGCCTTTAGCCAGCTCTCGCGGTCGAACATCTCGTTCTTCTCGAACTCGTCGTAGCGCGGCGCGATCTCTTCCGACATGAAGCGGGATGCCATGTCGTAGAGCATTCCGACCTCGTCCGCCGCCCAGGCGGGCTTTGGCAGGCCAAGAATTTCGGCTGGATTTGTCGCCACGATTTCCTCCGCGTTCCGACAATTGTGGGGACCGGCCCGGGCCGGTCCGCCAAACCTAGAACGCTTCCGCCGGCAGCGCCATTAGCGTGTCCGCGCCACTGGAAATGCGGGCGAGACGCGTCGCCGTTTCCGGCATGATGCGCTCCATGAAGAAGCGCGCCGTCGTGAGCTTGGTGTCGTAGAACGCGCCGGCGCCATTGGCGCCTTCCGCGAGCTTCGCCTGCGCTGATTTCGCCATCTGCGCCCACATATAGCCCAGCGCCACCAGGCCGAAGAGATGCATGTAGTCGGTCGAGGCGGCACCGGCATTGTCGGGCTTGGCCATCGCGTTCTGCACCAGCCACATGGTGGCGGCCTGCAGGTCGTTGAGGCCCTTCTTCAGCGCCTTGGTGAAAGGCGCCATCTTCTCGTCGGCGCGGTTCTCCTCGCAGAACTCGCCGACCTCCTTGAAGAAGGCCTGCACGGCACGGCCGCCATTCTGCGCCAGCTTACGGCCTACGAGATCGAGCGCCTGGATGCCGTTGGCGCCCTCATAGATCATGGCGATGCGGGCATCGCGCACTAACTGGCTCATGCCGTGCTCCTCGATATAGCCGTGGCCGCCGAACACCTGCTGCGCCATTACCGCGTGATCGAAACCCTTGTCGGTGAGCACGCCCTTGACCACCGGCGTCATTAGCCCGGTGTAGTCATCGGCCGCCTGGCGGTCCTTGTCGTCGCCGGAGCGATGCGCGACGTCGGACTTGATCGCCGTCCACAACGCCAGCGCCCGGCCGCCCTCGTTGAAGGCCTTCATGGTCATCAGCGAGCGGCGGATATCGGGATGGACGATGATCGGATCAGCCTTCTTGTCCGGCGCCTTGGCGCCCGACAGGGAGCGCCCCTGCAGGCGGTCCTTGGCGTAGGAAACGGCATTCTGGTAGGCGATCTCGGAGACCGAAAGCCCCTGCAGGCCGACGCCGAGGCGGGCCTCGTTCATCATCGTGAACATGGCCTTCAGGCCGCCGTTCAATTCGCCGAGCAGCGTGCCCTCGGCCTCGTCATAGTTCATGACGCAGGTCGAGTTGCCGTGGATGCCCATCTTCTCCTCGAGCGAGCCGCAGGCGAGCGTGTTCCGCTCACCGGGATTGCCGGACGCGTCGAGCTTGAACTTCGGCACGATGAACAGCGAGATGCCCTTCACGCCTTCCGGCGCGCCCTCGGCGCGGGCAAGCACCAAGTGGACGATGTTGTCCGACATGTCGTGCTCGCCGGCGGAGATGAAGATCTTCTGGCCGGAGATCTTGTAGGTGCCGTCGCCATTGGGAACGGCCTTGGTGCGCAGCAGGCCGAGGTCGGTGCCGCAATGCGGCTCGGTCAGGTTCATGGTGCCGGTCCAGACGCCGTCGATCAGCCTGGGCAGCCAGGTCGCCTTCTGCTCGTCCGTTCCGTGGGTGACGATCGCCGCGATCGCGCCCTGCGTCAGGCCGGGATACATCATCAGCGCCATGTTGGCGGAGATCATGTATTCGGACACGGCGGTGTGGACGGCGTAAGGAAGGCCCTGGCCGCCGAACTCGGCAGGTGCTGCAAGCCCCATCCAGCCGCCTTCGCGGTACTGGTCGTAAGCGTCCTTGAAACCCTTGGGGGTCGTCACCGAGCCGTCGTCATGGCGCACGCAGCCTTCCATGTCGCCGACGCGGTTCAGCGGGTGCATGACATTCTCGGCAAGCTTAGCGCCCTCGGCGAGGATCGCCTCGACAACGTCGGGCGTCGCGTCGGAGAAGCCCGGAAGGTTCGCATAGCGCTGATAGCCCAGCACGTCGTTGAGCACGAACAGCGTGTCCTGGATCGGCGCCCTGTAGATCGTCATGCCTTCCTCCACCCTTACTATAGTCCCGGCCCGTATAGTGGCGGCCGGCCGGTTGCCTGTCCACGTCCTGGACAGCAGGCCGGGTCAATGTCGATGCCCCGATATCAAATATTGACGTTTTCGTAAACGTCAACTTCGTCGCAGCCAGAAATTTTTGTGAGGCTTAAGGCATGGTGGCGACAAAAAAGCCGCGCGGCCAAGGCCGCGCCGCTCTTCATTTTTCCAGGATTGCCGCCGCTGAGCGCGAGTGTCAACCGGCGGCGCTGGCCTGCGGCGCCGCGGTACGCTCGATAAGCATCTGGCGCACGACGGACATCGAGTTGCTCAATTCGCCGATGGCGTCGTCGATCAGGGCCCGCTGCTTCTGCAGGCGGCTGAGCTGCTTCTCCGACTTGTCGAGCGCGAGCCGCAGCTGCTTGGTGTTGGTGCCGCTCGGATCGTAGAGATCCATCATCTGCTTGACGTCGCGCAGCGAGAACCCGACCTTGCGGCCGAGCAGGATCAGCTTCAGCCGGGCCTTGTCGCGGCGCGTATAGAGACGGGTCGAGCCGTCGCGATGCGGATTGAGAAGGCCCTTGTCTTCATAGAAACGCAGCGTGCGCAATGTCACGCCGTACTTCTTGGCCATCTCGCCGATGCGGACGAATTCCTCGCCGGCCTCGGCCGGAATGTCATTGGTATTGGCCGCGGCTTCGCCGGGCGAAACAAGTTTCATGGTCACTGGCTTTCCCCTGGTGGCGTCGCGGTCGCGGACCAAGCGTCGCCTGAATGGAAGCGGGGGCGTGCTTCCAATCGTGGTTGCAACAAGTCAATCGCAAGAGACACGACTTCGCGCCTTTTACGTTTACGTCAATCCTATACCGACAGCCGCAGGGTGACGCAAGGGCGTTGTCGAATCCGACCTTTATGCCGCACCCGGATACCGAGCTTGTCAGGCAGCTCACGATTTATGCGCGACTTCTTAAGCTTGGTTAACGCCTTGTTTACCACGTTGGGCGAAATGTGCGCATGTCGGTCACCCGTGGTTATCCTGTAGCGAATTTTTCACGGTTTTC
>RXJA01000266.1 GCA_003963455.1 Hyphomicrobiales bacterium | reverse complement strand
ACAAGGACATCATGTATTCCAGCCGCACGCGCCAGAACACCGACAACTTCCAGCGCATCCATGCGCTCAAGATGAAGCTGCTCGACGCTTTGAAGCGCGTGCCGCCGGACCAGCTCAAGGACGGCGAGAGGGAACTGATCGCCGACTATTCCGACGCCGGCGTGGTCAACATCGTCCACCTGATCTACCAGCACAAAGGCTATGAGGGCCACGCCAAGGACTACGAGTTCTCCGGCACCTCGATGCGCGAGCACTGGGAAATGGGCCTGGAGGACACCGAGCGCACGCTGCGCCACAAGAAGTGGCTGATGCTGCCCGACAACGCCGATGGCGTGACCATCCACGACCTGCATCGCGAAGACCCGACCTGAGCTCTGCCCCGCGAAGCGGTTCCACCGGTATCATATTTGTTGGCAGCGAGAATCCGGTCGTCCGATCGAGCCGATGGACGTCCGAGACAGCCGAAGCCGTCCCTCGCTTCGTCATGTGAGGCGCGCCCTCGGCCATCTCCGGTGCGCCTGTGTCAGCGCGACAAATACCTCGCGACTCGTCCCGAACAATGGTTGCCCAACGAAAAAGGCAGCGCCGGTCGCCGGCGCTGCCTTTTTGAGATCTTTGCGCCCCGCTCAGAAGACGTGGCGGAAGATCACGAACAGCACGAAGGCAAGCGCGATCGAGCAGGGCAGCGTGAGCACCCAGGCCAGCAGAAGGTTGCGCACGGTCGACCACTGCAGCCCGGACCCGTTGGCCGCCATCGTGCCGGCGACGCCGGACGACAGCACGTGAGTGGTCGACACCGGCAGACCGAGGCGGTCGGCCATGCCGATGGTGATCATCGCGACCAGTTCGGCGGCGGCGCCCTGCCCGTAGGTCAGATGGCTCTTGCCGATCTTCTCGCCGACGGTGACGACGATGCGCTTCCAGCCGACCATGGTGCCGAGCCCGAGCGCCAGCGCCACGGCGATCTTCACCCACAGCGGGATGAACTTCGTCGCGTTGTCGACCGCCTTGTGATAGTCGGTAACCGCCTTCAAGTCGGCATCCTGCATCGGCAGCAGCTTCTTCTTGTCGATCAGCTTCAGCGCTTCACCGATCAGGTAGATATCGTTGCGCGCGTTGCTGACCAGGTCTGTCGGAACCTTGTCGACGGAGGCGTAGGGCTGCAGTCCGGCGGTCGTGTTGTGGATGTAGCTCTGCAGCGCGAGCGTCGTCTGGTCGGTCCACGACTTGGTCCGCACCGCGTCCTGCACGGCAGCCTTGGCGTCGGCGACGGTAACGCCGGGCTTGACGTATTTGGCCAGCGACTGTTCGACGGCGGCAGAAGCCGACTTGTAGGCTTCCAGATAGTTGATGTCGGGCGTGCGGTTGAGCGCGAAGGCGGTCGGCACCACGCCGATCAGGATCAGCATGATCAGGCCCATGCCCTTCTGGCCGTCATTGGAGCCGTGCGCGAAGCTGACGCCGGTGCAGGTGAAGATCAGCAGCGCGCGGATCCACCATGGCGGCGGCGCCTTGCCCTTCGGCGCCTGGTAGAGAGCTGGGTTGCGCACGAGGATTTTCATGACGTAGAGCAGCGCGGCGGCGGCGAAGAAGCCGACGATCGGCGAGACCAGCAAGGTGGTGCCGACATTGGTCGCCTGCGACCAGTCCACGCCGCTGGTGGCGCTTCCGGCCGGGGCCATGAACTGGTTGGCGAGGCCGACGCCGATGATCGAGCCGACCATCGTGTGCGAGCTCGATGCCGGAAGGCCGAGGAACCATGTGCCCAGGTTCCACAGGATGGCGGCGACCAACAGGGCGAACACCATGGCGAAGCCCGATGACGAGCCGACCTGCAGGATAAGTTCGACCGGCAGCAGCGACAGGATGCCGAACGCCACCGCGCCGCTCGACGTCAGCACGCCGAGGAAGTTGAAGACGCCCGACCACATGACGGCGAATTCCGCCGGCAGCGACCGTGTATAGATGACGGTGGCCACCGCGTTGGCGGTGTCGTGGAAGCCGTTGACGAATTCGAAGCCGAGCGCGATCAACAGGGCGATGCCGAGCAAGATCCACGGAACCGTCTTGGCCTCCGCCAGATCCTGGCTGAGCGCGTAGCCCACATAAATGACGCCAGCCAGGATAAGTACGCCGAAAGCCGGCAGGAACCACCTTGCGCCACTCGATTGCTCCAACGGATGATCCGGTCTCGGGATACCCGCCTCACTGGAAACCACGTCCACCATTGTCCCACTCCTTTTGCATTGCAGCAAAGAACCGGGAGGACGCTATGTCCGCAGAATGAAGCTGGTGTGACGCTCTCGACCGTTCGGTGACTATCCGGCTATCTTCAGGAGCGAGGCCACCAGAAGCTTATGCTCGTCCTCGGAGAGCACGTCGGAATCGAAAAGGTTCATGCTGCGCAGCCCTTCGATGGCGAGAAAGCAGATCAGCAGCGAGCCGAGATCGCTGGTCTCTTCCTTCAACCGTTCGAACAACTGGTGCTTGAAGGCCTTTATCGGCGTCAGGAAATCGGGATCCTCGGCGATCGCCGAGAACATCCAGGAGGCCGAGGGTTTCGGCCGCTCACAGTCGTCGGCCGACAGTTTGATATAGGCCGAGAGCACGCTTTCGTGGCCGGCCCCGGCCGCGCGTGCCTCCAGCGCCTTCCGGAAATCGCTGAGATAGTTCTCGACCAGCCCCTGCATCAGCTTGGCCTTGGTCGGGAAGTTGTAGAGCAGACCGCCTTTCGACACTCCGGCGCGGCTGGCGACCGCCTCGAGCGACAGGCTTCCCGGGCCTGTCTCGCGGGCCACGTCGGCGGCGGCGGCAAGTATCTTTTCGCGTGAGTTTGCCCTGGGTACTCTCATCACGCCTTCCCTACATTAGCATAGGCGGAATTGACAAGACCGTCCAGCCGGTACAGTAAGGCGCCGTTTGAAACCGGGACTTATCGTCGATATGTGTCCCGGCATCGATTGTTCTGCCGGTTGCCGGCTCGAGGGGACTGTCCGTGAAGCGCTTCATCATCATCGTCGTGTTCCTGATTCTGCTCGCTGTGGTCTGCGTCGGCATCGTTGGTTTCAACTTCATGCGCGATGCCGGCATCAAGCAGTATTTCGCCACCATGAAACCGCCGGCCGCCACTGTCTCGACAGTGATCGTCAAGCCTTCGGTGTGGACGCCCGGCGTCGAGGCCATCGGCTCTGTCAATGCCGTGCACGGCGTCGATCTGACCCTCGAGACGAGCGGCATCGTCAAGGAGATCCTTTTCCACGCCAACCAGAAGGTTGCCGCCGACGCAGTGTTGGTGCAGCTCGACGATGCCGTTGAAAAAGCCGATCTGGTAGCTCAAAAGGCGCAGGCCGCCTCGGACCAGGCGGCGCTGACCCGTGCGATCGAACTGCAGAGGCGTGGCGTCGGTACGGACGCGACGCTCGATGCCGCGCGCGCCGCCGCGGACGCCTCGGCCGCGCAAGTGAACAAGCTGCAGGCGGTGCTCGACCAGAAGCAACTGTCCGCGCCCTTCGGCGGCACGGTCGGCATTCCGAAGATCGATATCGGCCAGTACCTCGCCCCCGGCAACGCGGTGGTGACGATCCAGGATCTCGATACCATGCGTGTCGATTTCACGGTTCCCGAACAGCAGCTGCCGCTGTTGAAGATCGGTCAGACCATGCGCATTGGCGGCAGCCTGGCGGATTTGTCCTTTGCCGGCTCCATCCGGGGCATCGACCCCAAGATCGACCCGGCGAGCCGGCTGGTCTCGATCCGCGGCGAGGTCGCCAATCCGGAAGGCAAGCTGACGCCCGGC
>RXJA01000012.1 GCA_003963455.1 Hyphomicrobiales bacterium | reverse complement strand
CTCCTTGGGCGCCATGCCGAGCCCGTCGCGCAATATGCCGTAGATCTCGGCGATCATCTGCATGTCGGCATATTCGATGCCGTTGTGGATGGTTTTCACGAAATGGCCGGCGCCGTCATGGCCGAGCCAGGCCGCGCAAGGCTCGTCCTTGAACTTGGCGGAGATCGCCGTCAGCACCTTTTCGACGCGCTTCCAGGACTCTTCGGTGCCGCCCACCATGATCGACGGCCCGTGGCGCGCGCCTTCCTCGCCGCCCGAAACGCCCATGCCGATGAAAGTCAGGCCTGAGCCGGACAGCTCCGAGAAGCGGCGCATCGTGTCGCGGAAATTGGCGTTGCCGGCGTCGATGACGATGTCGTTGGCGGAAAGCACGCCGCGCAGCGCCGCGATCTGCTCGTCGACCGGCTTGCCGGCCAGCACCATGATGATGATCGGGCGTGGCGGCCGGATCGCGGCGGCGAGTTCCTCCAGGCTGTAGCAGGGAACGACCATGTCCTTCAGCGAACCGGCGCTCTCGACGAAAGCGTCGGTACGCGACGGCGTGCGGTTGAAGACGGCGATGCGGTGCCCGTGCTCAGCGATGTTGAGCGCCAGGTTGGAGCCCATCGTGCCAAGGCCGATCAGGCCGATTTCGGCTTTTTCCATCGTTTCTTCCCTACTTCCGGATGCTTGTTGTGGCCGTAGTTCGGGCGATGCCCATTTTGCTTCCCGAGATGAATGACGGGCCTTGGCGGCGGCGTCAACCGCCTCGCCCTATTCTACATGGACTGGTTCTCAATCGGACCGGATATCAATCGGCGCTTCGATCTTCACCATCTCGAAGTCTGAAACGAGAATATCAAGCCGTGCGTTCCAACGGCCAGGCAGCGGGATAACGAGATTGTCCACGCGCCATGTCCCGTCGCCCGGCTTGGTCGCCGGCCGCTTGATCGGCTCGATGCCGGACTCCGGCTTCGACAGCACCAGCGTCACTCCCTTGGCGTCGAGCGGTCCGAAATCGCCGGTCATGATCATCATCGAGGCGGTAACCTCGCCGGCATGGCCGGGCGTTATGCTGAGATCGGCCATCGCCTCCAGCGTGTGGATGTGGATCGACACCGGCTGCGCGGCGGCGATCGCCAGCGCGCGCGGCGGCGGCGTGAAACGCCAGCCGGCGGCGACGCCGAGGATGGCAAGCACGATGACCACCTCGATGCGGATGGAACGCGCCAGCCGTCGCTGCACCTCCGTGTCGCCGGCCTCGGCGGGCACGGTCAATGTCCAGCGATTGACCGCGGCAAGCGTGAACAGGAAAAGCAGCAGGGCCAGCTTCAAGAGCAGCAGCCGGCCATAGGACGTGTTGATCAATGCCGCCGGCTGCTGCACCTGGATGATCGCCAGCACGATGCCGCTTGCGGCAAGCAGGACAATGACCGGCAGGATCGCGCGGGAGAAGCGGCGCAGAAAGACTTTTGCTTCCGCGGGCTGCCGCCGCAGCGCCAGGCCGAGCGGCGCCAGCGAACCGGCCCAGAACGCGATTGCCATGCCATGCAGGAACACCAGCGGCCGCGTCAGCCATTGCGGTTCGGCGGCACTGGCGTGGCCGCTCGCAGCAAGGGCCGCGCCAACGCCGAGCAGCGCCGCACTTGCCGACAGCTTGCGAACACCTGACGGCCCGGCAAGCGACAGCAGCGCGAGACCAAGCGCGATCAGGCCGATCAGCACCGTCCAGACGAAGCTCGTCTCCAGCGCGGTCTTCCAGACAGCCGGCGCCGCAAACCGGGCGAGCGGCGCGCCAAGGCCATCCAACCCCTGCAGGCCGAGCGACAACGGCGCGCCGGCGAGGCCGAAAAGCAGTGCCGCCGCGACGAAGCGCTGACCGCAGCGCCGGTCCTCGGCCAACCATGCGAGCGCGAACGCGCCGCCGACGCCGAGGAAGAGGCCGGCATAGAAGAACAGCCTGGCTGCCCAGATCGCAGCGCGCAGCGTCCAGTCGACGGCTTCGGCCGCGACCGGCGCGGCACTTGGCGCGCCTATCGAAAACAGCGCCGAACCGCCGACCGGATGGCCGTCGACCGACACGACCCGCCAGCTCAGCACGTGCGTGCCGGATTTGAGCGTTTCGGGATTGTCGATCTCGATGGTCTGATCGTTGAGACGGAAGGATGTGAGCGCAAGCTGCGAGCCGTCCGGCCGCACGAGCGTCAGAACCAGGGGCGAGACCGGCTCGCTGAAGCTGAGCGAGAATTTGGCGGGACTTTGCGTCAGCACAGAGCCGTCCGCCGGATCGGTCGCGACCAGCGCCGCATGAGCAAGCGCGCGACCGGGCATGGCCAATGCCGCCATCGCCACGAGCACTGCCACTAGCCAGGCAAGCGGGCCGGTATGCAAGCGGATCGTCGAGGAAGGCTGTGCTGCGTTCATGCCGTCATAACAGGAAATCGTGGCGCGCCCCGACGGGGGCGCGCCAACTGAGATCATTTCTTCGGCAGCAATTTGATGCCGGGCGCCGGAGTTTCCAAGGCGTCCTCGTCCTGGCCGGCCGCCGGAATCTCGATCCAGCGATCGGTGGCGTCGCCGCATTCCTGCACCACCGGGAAATAGAGCATCTGACCGGCCGGCAGATCGGCTGCCAGCGATGCGCGGAAGACGAACTCGTCATAGAATTCGTCGGGCAAATTGCCGCCGCTCCAGTCCACTTCCTTCACGCCGGTGGTCAGCGTCTCGCCATAGAGCTGGTAGGATTTCTCGTACTTGCCTTTCCTGGTCTGCAGCGTCCAACCCGGTTTGGGCATCGGCTTCACCGCGATCACGCCTTCGGGGATCTGCACCCGCACGGCGGTCGTCGCCTTGCCTTCGCAGCCATGGGGCACGCGCAAGATCGCCTTGTAGGTGGAGCCGACAGCCGCTTCCTGCGTTTCGAGCGTGATGTGGGCGAGCGCGGCATTGGTTCCGAGCGCGCAAAGCACGCCCGCCGCCAAAAGATACGTCTTCGTGGCCAAAAGATACTTCTTCATGGAATGTCCCTCCGATTTCGAACTGGCGGATTACTCGGCGTGATCCATGTCCATATCGCCGCTGCCGGTCTCGCCCATGCCTTCGACGAGGAACTCGACGGTGACGCTGCCGGCCTTCTCGAAGGTCAGCGTGGCGGAGAATTTCTCCCCCTGCTTTGGCTGCCGCTTCAGGCCGGTGAACATCAGGTGGTAGGCGCCCGGCTTCAGCGCGACCTTGCCACCGGCCGGGATCTCGAGCCCACCCTCCACCGGCCGCATGGTCATGACGCCGTCCTTGACGCCCATCTCATGCAGTTCGGCCTTGTCCGAGATGTCGGAGGAAATCGACAGCAGCCGGTCCGGCACGCTGCCCTTGTTGGTCACGGTGAGGTAGCCGCCGGCCACCTTGGCGCCGGGCGGCGTCGCCCGCGACCACGGATGTCCGATCTCGAGATCGCCGACTTTGAATTCATGCGCGAGGGCGGCAGGAACGCAGGCGAGGAGAAGAAGAAGGGTGAGCACGGCAAGGCCGATGCGCTGCTGGAGTTGGAACGGCGGCGCTCCGCGAAGAGCGAAGGCTTGCGCATTGGGAAGAAGATTGGACATGGTTGCTCCATGAATAAGGGATCGCGCCGGAATGCGGTCGCGAGCAGTCTGATCGTAAGATGGACAACAGGGCGGGAAGTTCCGCGGATCAGACCATCGCCGGCGGCGCGCGCGGATTGACCGGAGAACGGTCGCGGGCGAAATCCTGGTGCCGGAAGGCCGGGAACTGGAAGGCGACTGCTTCGAAACCCCGGGTTACGGCCGGCGTGCTTGCCTCCGGCGGCGGCAGATGCGCCGGCGAAACCATGTTGCAGCCGAGCGAGCAGCAGGCAGGCATATGCTGCTGGTGGGGATCGTCGCCGGGGAGCTTTACAGCGCCTTCATGCGTGCAGATGACGTTGCCGAACGCGTCGAGCTGCGAAGGCGCGCCGAAGGCGAAAGCGCCGAGGCAGGACTGAAGCAACAGAAGCAGCGCCGCGACGAACGCGGCCGGCATGCTCCATCGTCTCAGCCGGATACCCAACGGAAAGCCTCTCCCAGAAAAACGCGCCGACCGTAACACGGACCACGGGGCCGGAAAATCGGCAAAACCGCGCTGCGGCAACGCGGCGCGATGATGCATGTGGTTATCCCAGAACCACCGCACACTTATGAGCGACATGCTTGGGGTCTGTTGAGATTCAGGTCAGGCCGAGCCGAGAATGGCGGCTTCCGAGAACCGGAGCGGAGCGTACTTGAAAGTACGTGAGCACCGGAAGCGCAGGAAGCCGCCGTTCGCAGGCCGGCATCACCTGAGTATCGACAGACCCTAGGCGGGCTGCGCCTGCCGTCCTTCGGGGATCGAGCTCAGCAGTGTCTGGCGCGCCGACTTCAGGTGCTTGCGGCAGGCGGCGTCCACCTTGGCGGGATCGCGCGACTTCAGCGCCGCGATATAGGCGAGATGCTCCTGGATCGCGACTTCGTTGCGCTGGCGCTCCTCAGCCTTGTTCCACTGATAATGGTAGTGGAAGATCATCGCGATCACGTCATAGAAATCGACGATGAAACGGTTATGCGAAGCGCGGTGAATCAGCCGGTGGAAGCGCTCGTCGAGCTCCGAGAATTCGTTGAAGCGCGTGGCGATTTCGAGGGCCAGGCTTCGATGCTCGTCCTCCAGCTTGTCGAGATCGGCCCAGACCGAGCTGCCCTCTGGCAGCGCGGCGAAAGCCGCCGCCGAGCGCAGTTCGAACATCTCACGTATCTCGGTCAGCTCCAGCGCGAAGGCACGCGTGAACCCCTTCAGCACCCAGTGGCTGTTGCGCCGCTTCTCGATCAGCCCGAAGCGCGAGAAGCGGATCAGGAACTCTCGCACGCTGGTGGTGCCGACACCGATCTCGCGCGCCAGCTCCAACTCGTTGATCTGCATACCGGCTTCGGCGCCGCCGGCAAGCAGCCTGCGCATAAAAGAGCGTTCGATGATCTCGGCCAGCGAATCGGTCTCCTCCTCGGGGAAGAAATCCTCCGGCCGCGGCGCCCTGAGCACTGTCTTGTTGCGCTTGTTCCAGGCGATCAGCCCGGTCTCTTCCATCCGCGAAAGGATGCTGCGCACCGTGGTACGGCTGACACCGAGCAACGTGCCCAGTTCCGGCTCAGACGGTAGGCTTTGGGTCTCGTCGAGCAGCCGCAGGCAGCGGTTGAACGCGTCCTTGTAGACGTTGTTGCTCTTCGACATGCCTGTATCCCCCAACGCTTGCGGCGGACGGCCGGAAGCGCGATATGAACGGTGTCTCCTAGCGCACGGCCTCGAAAAGCGGAATCGTTTTTCGCCGGCTTGCCAAACGGGCGGTCGCGCATCGAACAAAGGGGCGCCGTCCGCCGCAGATGAAAAAACAATTGACGCAAAAATGTTTTTTCACGATAAAAGACATTACCCCCAAACGGGCGCATGTCAATCCGCCCGCATTCCCAGGATGACCCAGGACAGCCGCTCGTGAACCCCGCAAACACCATTCTTCTTTCCCCCGCCGACAATGTCGCGGTCGCCAATGGCCGTATCGAGATCGGCACCGCATTGCCGGGCGGCGCCACCGCGATTGCGGTGATCGAGCCTGGCCACAAGGTGGCGATCAAGCCGATCGCCGCTGGCGAAGCTGTGGTGAAGTACGCGCAGGCGATCGGCCGCGCCACTAAAGACATCGCGCCCGGCGAACATGTCCACTCGCACAATCTGGTTTTCGAAGCCGGACGCCTGCCGGTGGTGCCGCCGAGCGAGGCCGAGCACGCGACCGAAGCCGACCGCAAGCGCACTTTCATGGGCTATCGCCGCGCCGACGGCCGCGCCGGCACGCGCAACTTCATCGGCATCATCGCCAGCGTCAATTGTTCGGCCACCGTCTGCCACGCCATTGCCGACGAGGCCAACCGCAGGCTTCTGCCGAAATATCCCGGCATCGACGGCTTCGTGCCGATCGTCCATGGCCAGGGCTGCGGCATGAGCGGCACAGGCGACGGCATGATGGTCCTGCACCGCACTTTAGCCGGCTATGCCCGCCATCCGAACTTCGGCGGCGTGATGATGGTGGGGCTCGGCTGCGAGGTCAACCAGCTCACCCTCTATGGCCAGAAGGGCGTCGCGGCGGGAAAGCGCCATTTCAACATCCAGGAGGCCGGCGGCTCGCGCAAATCGGTGGAGAAGGCGATGGGCGTGCTGACCGAGATCGCCGAGGAAGTCGGTCACCTCGAGCGTGAGCCGATCCCGGTCAGCGAGATCGTCGTCGGCCTGCAATGCGGCGGCTCGGACGGTATGTCCGGCATTACCGCCAACCCGGCCTTGGGCGCGGCGGTTGATATCCTGGCCGGCGTCGGTGCCATCGGCATCCTCTCGGAGACGACCGAAATCTACGGCGCCGAGCATCTGCTCGCCTATCGCGCTGCCAGCCCGGAAATCGCCGCCAAGCTCGACAGCTATGTGAAATGGTGGGAGGACCATACCGCCAAGCACGGCGCCTCGATCGACAACAACCCCTCGCCGGGCAACAAGCGCGGCGGCCTGACCACGATCCTCGAGAAATCGCTGGGCGCCGTCGCCAAGGGGGGCCAGACGCCGCTCAACGGCGTCTTCGGCTATGCCGAGAAGGTCTCGGGCAGCGGCCTGGTGTTCATGGATACGCCCGGCTACGATCCTGTCTCGGCCACGGGCCAGGTCGCGGGCGGCGCCAATGTCATCGTCTTTACCACCGGCCGCGGTTCCTGCTTCGGCTGCCGGCCGACGCCGTCGATCAAGGTCGCCACCAATTCGACCATGTACCACCAGATGGAAGAGGACATGGACGTCAATTGCGGCGTTATCGCCTCGGGCGAGAAGACCATCGCCGGCATGGGCCGCGAGATCTTCGAGCTGATCGTCGAGACGGCGTCCGGCCGCAAGACCAAGAGCGAGGCTTTCGGCTACGGCGACAATGAATTCGTGCCCTGGCACCTCGGCGCGACGCTCTGAGCATTTCCAGGAAAAGTGTGAGCAGTTTCCGTCTGGAATTGCGTCAAACAATAAAGAGAGAGCGGCTCGCCATTCCGTGAAACGGCGGACCGCTCACACCGCAGGCCTTTATCGCGGCGAAAGCGCTACGGACAGCAAGGAAGCCTACCTTCACAGTCGTGCGACCCAATTATGGAATGAATATTCCATATTGACAATTTAGTGAAATTATCATTCCAATTCGGCAAGGAGGAACGGAAGCGCCCATGTGCCGCCAGGGAGGAGCCAGCCAAAGCTCATCCGGCATCACGCAAACGGTACCAGACACCGCTTGCATCGGCCATGGCGATGCTCTATCAAAAAGCGGTATCTGTTTTTTATTGATAAAGTTCTGTTTGGGGCCGCGCCTATCCCGATGGAGCTTCCGCAACCTTCACCAGGCGACTTTAGGGAGGAACCTAATGAAATTCGTGACCAGCCTTCTCAACCGCCGAGCTTTCGTGGCTTTGGCCGCCGCGTCGATGCTCGCCGGCGCGATGCATTCCGCACCGGCCTCGGCGGCGGACGTGACCATTCCGATCATCGTCAAGGACACCACCTCCTTCTACTGGCAGATCGTTCTGGCCGGAGCCCGCAAGGCGGGCAAGGATCTCGGCATCAACGTGCCGGAGCTCGGCGCTCAGGCCGAAACCGACGTCAACGGCCAGATCTCGATCCTCGAAAACGCAGTTGCCAGCAACCCGGCGGCCATCGTCATCTCGCCGACCGAGTTCAAGGCGCTCGGCAAGCCGATCGATGAGGCGGCTTCCAAGGTCAAGGTCATCGGCATCGACTCAGGCGCAGACTCCAAGGCCTTCACCTCCTTCCTCACCACCGACAACGTCCAGGGCGGCCGCGTCGCCGCTGACGGCCTCGCCGCCGCGATCGGCGCCGCCAATGGCGGCAAGGTGGAAGGCAAGGTCGCGCTGATCACGGCTCTTCCGGGCGCCGGTTCGCTGGAGCAGCGCAAGCAAGGCTTCATCGAACAGATCAAGGCCAAGTATCCCGGCCTTGAGCTCGTTGCCGACAAATATGCCGACGGCCAGGCCACCACCGGCTTGAACATCGCCACCGACCTGATCACCGCCAACCCGGACCTCAAGGGCATCTTCGCCTCGAATCTGATCATGGCGCAGGGCGTCGGCCAGGCGATCGCCGAGAACAATCTCGGCGGCAAGGTGGCGTTGATCGGCTTCGACAGCGATGAGAAGCTGATCAAGTTCCTGAACGATGGTGTCATCTCCGGCCTCGTCGTCCAGGACCCGTATCGGATGGGCTATGACGGCATCAAGACCGCTCTGGCCGCCTCGAAGGGCGAGAAGGTGGAGGCCAATGTCGACACCGGCGCGAACCTCGTCACGAAGGACAACATGAAGGATCCGAAGATCGACGCACTGCTCAACCCGAAGCTCAACTGAACAGTCTGACCTTATCCGTTTCCGGGGCGACGCCGCCCCGGAAACATCCATCAGGCGATTTGGAAATTCGCGTGCCTGATCTAGGCTCTGACTTCAAGATGCGCGTCAGACGCATCTCTGCGTACCCAACGGTTGAGACCAATCTGGGAGGATTGTCATGACGTCGACGGCGCAGGAACTGCACCCCGCCCCCACACTGGCCCCGGGCAGGACGATCCTCGAACTCAACGGGCTGGAGAAGCGCTACCCCGGTACGCATGCGCTGAAGCCCGTGCACCTTGCCTTCAAGGCGGGCGAGATCCACGCCATCGTCGGTGAGAACGGCGCCGGCAAATCGACCCTCATCAAGTTGCTCACCGGCGTCATGCCGCGCACCTCAGGCGAGGTGATCTGGGAGGGCAAGCCGGCGGCCTTGGCCACACCGCATGAGGCGATGGCGCTGGGCATCAACGCTGTCCACCAGGAGGTGGTGCTGTGCCGCCATCTCACCGTCGCCGCCAACATGTTCCTCGGCGAGGAGGAATCCCGTTTCGGCCTGTTGCAGCAGCGCGCCATGGTCAAGGAAGCGCAGAAGATCATCGACGGACTGGGCTTCGACCTGCCGGCGCATGTCGTGCTCGGCGACCTTACCATCGGCCAGCAGCAGCTGATCGCCGCGGCGCGGGCCACCGTGCGCGGCACCAAGTTCCTGATCTTCGACGAGCCGACCGCCTACCTCACCCGCAAGGAAGCCGACCAGCTCTTCAAACTGATCCGAAGGCTGAAGGGCGAAGGCGTCACCATCATCTACATCAGCCACCGCATGGAAGAGGTGTTCGAGCTCGCCGACCGCGTCTCCGTGCTGCGCGACGGCACGCTTGTCGGGACCAGGAACATCAGCGAGACCAACGACGCCGAGCTGGTCAAGATGATGATCAACCGCTCGATCGAGCAGATCTACCATAAGGAGCATTTCACGCCCGGCGCCACGATCGTCGAGACGAAGAACCTCTCCGGAAAAGGCTTCGAGAACGTCTCGGTGACCGTCCGCGCCGGCGAGATCGTCGGCCTTTACGGCCTGATCGGCGCCGGCCGCAGCGAGTTCGTCACCACGCTCTATGGTCGCCACAGGAAATCGGCCGGCCAGATCCTGTGGCAGGGCAAGGAGGTGCAGGTCAACTCCGAGCATGACGCGATCCGGCTCGGCATGGCGCTGGCGCCGGAGAGCCGCCGCGACCAGGGCCTATGTCTCAACCTGTCGGTTGGCATGAACCTCAACCTGCCGATCTACAAGCGCATTTCCAGCAATGCACTGATCTCGGGCGCCAAGGAGAAGGCCGAGGCCGATCGCCAGATCGCCGATCTGCGCATCAAGACGCCGACGCGCAACGCCCTCGCCTCCAGCCTCTCAGGCGGCAACCAGCAGAAGATCGTCATCGGCAAATGGCTGGCGCATGGCGCCAAGCTGTTCATCTTCGACGAGCCGACGGTGGGCGTCGATGTGGGCACCAAGGCCGAGATCTACCGCCTGTTCTCGACGCTGCTGTCCAAGGGCGCCGGCATCATCCTGATCTCATCCTATCTGCCGGAAGTCTACGAGCTTGCCGACACGCTGCATGTGTTCCGGCGCGGCAAGCTGGTCGCCACGCACGGATTCCGCACCGCGAGCCACGAGGACATTCTGGGACAGGCGCTGGCAGAGAAACAAGAAAAGTCGGGAGGACAAAAATGAGCACCGAGGCGATCCCCGCCGAAAAACCCAAGCGCAATTTCAACGCGCTCTTCGGCCTGACCCTGCTTGGCCTTCTGCTGCTGATGTGGATCGTGCTGGCTGTCGCCACGCCGTCCTTCGCCACCGCGCTCAACATCACCAATCTTCTGCGCCAGGGCTCGCTGATCGCGATCCTCGCCGTCGGCCAAACCTTCGTCATCATCACCGGCGGCATCGACCTGTCCGTCGGCGCGGTGGTCGGCTTCACCACGGTCATCGTCGCGCTGTTGATCAATGCCGGCTGGCCGATCTGGGCGGCGGTGCTGGCGACCTTGCTGGTCGGCGTCGCCATCGGCCTCTTCCATGGCTTCGGCATCGTCAAGATGGGCCTGCCCCCCTTCATCATCACACTGGCCACCATGACATCGCTGCGCGGCATCGGCCTCTTGATGACCAACGGCAACTCGATCTCGATCAACAGCGATCCATTTCAGGCGTTCTCGCGCGGCTCGATGTTCGGCATCCCCTATCTGTTCTGGATGGTGATCCTGGTCGCTATCCCGTCCTACGTCTTCCTGCACCACACGCGCTGGGGCCGTTATCTGTTCTCGGTCGGCTCCAACGCCGAGGCCGCTCGCCTTTCCGGCGTCAACGTGCCCCGCACCATCTTCATGGCCTATATCCTGTCTGGCCTGCTGGCGGCCTTCGTCGGCGTGCTGCTGGCCTCGCGCATCGGCATCGGCAACCCGACACAGGGCGACACCTATGAGCTGCAGGCGATCGCCTCGTCGGTGATCGGCGGCACCTCGCTGTTCGGCGCCATCGGCTCCGTGCATGGGCCGCTGATCGGCTCCTTCATCCTTTCGACGATCAACAACGGCGCCAACCTGCTCAACGTCAACACCTTCTGGCAGCGCGTCATCACCGGCCTGCTGATCATCGTCATCGTTTACTTCGACGGCCTGCGCCGTCGCGGCAAGTAACTCCTCCCTGAAACTAACGCGCCGGCCCGGCCGAGGCCGGCGCCCTTTTTTGCTGGATCTGTTCAATGAAAGCCGTCGTTTGCCGTTCGCCCGGCGACCTTGTCCTCGAAGACCGTGCCGCGCCCGGCGCGCCCCTACCCGGCTGGGCGCGCGTCGCGGTCAGCCATGTCGGCATCTGCGGCACCGACTACCACATCTTCGAAGGCAAGCACCCCTTCCTTGCCTATCCACGCATCATGGGCCACGAAGTTGCGGGGACGATCGTCGAACTGGGTGAAGGTGTCGAAGCGAGCGTCGGCGAGCCGGTTATCATCAACCCCTATCTTTCCTGCGGCAAATGCATTGCCTGCCGCCACGGCAAGCCGAATTGCTGTGTGAAGATCGAAGTGCTGGGCGTCCATCGCGACGGCGCCATGTGCGATGAGATCTTGGTGCCGGCGCAAAACCTTTATCCGGCAAACGGCCTGTCGCTGGCCGATGCGGCGGCGGTGGAATTCCTGGCCATCGGCGCGCATGCGGTACGCCGATCGCTTGGCATGCCAGGTGCGCGCACGCTGGTCGTCGGCGCCGGGCCGATCGGCCTCGGCACGGCGATCTTCGCGCGCATTGCCGGGCTGGATGTCAGCCTGCTCGACATGAGCACGGAGCGCCTCGGTTTCGCCGAACGCGAGCTTGGCTTTGCCGCGCTCGACAGCTCGAAGGCAACGGCTGCCGAACTGGTGCGGCAAACGACCGACGGCGAGGGTTTCGACTTTGTCTTCGACGCGACCGGCAACACGGCGTCGGTGCAGTACGCCTTCGCCCATGTCGCGCATGGCGGCACGCTGGTGCTGGTCAGCGTCGTCAAGGACGACATCGCCTTCTCCGACCCCGAATTCCACAAGCGCGAGATGACGCTGATCGGCAGCCGCAATGCGCTGAAGGCCGATTTCGAGCATGTCGCGGCCTCGATCCGCAACGGCGACGTGCCGTTGAGCAAGCTCGTCACCCACCGCACAACGCTCGCCGGAACGCCGCGCGACCTCGCCAGATGGACGCATGAGAAGTCGGGGCTGATCAAAGCGGTGATCGAGGTCAGGTGAGCGCCGCTAATCGCCGGCCGAGAGCCTGAGTTCCACCCGCTCCGCCGGAAAGCGCGACTCCGCGAACTGGATCGGCTGACCGTCGAGCGTCACGTTGACGGCGACGGTAACCAGCACGATGGCGCCGGGCTGCAGATCGAGCGCCGCAAGGTCGTCGGCATCGGCATGACGTGCCGACAGCACCGTCGATTGCCGTAGATAATCGTTGATGCCGAAACGCTTGAGCGAGGCGGTGATCGATCCCGTCTCCGCCATTGCCGCTTCGATGCCCGCGAAGCGCTTGGCGTCGAACCATGTCGTAGCACGCGACACCGGATGACCGTCTGCCTCGCCGCGTGTCTCCAGGCAAATGACGGCCGCGCCCTTGGCAATACCCAGCGCCTCGGCGATGCGCCGGCTTGCCGGCTCCGTCGATGACGACAGAAGCGCGATATGCCTCTCGCTCGTCTGCCCCTGCAGCCCGGTCGAGAAGCGCGTGCGCGCGCCGATCGGATAGGACAGCCGCTTGCGCGATAGCACGAAAGTGCCGCGTCCCTGCTCGGCCCTGAGCACGCCTTCCTGCACCAGCGCCGCAATGGCGCTGCGCACCGTGTGCCGGTTGACGCCGTAGCGCTCGGCCAGCGCGACTTCGGGCGGCAGCGCCGCATTCTCGGCGAAATCGCCATTGGCGATCGCCTGCAGGATCCGATCGGCGATCTGCCGCCACAGCGACACGCCGTTACGCCTTTCGATACTGCTCGCCAGTCCGGTCATTTCCCTGCCCCAACTTTTGCGCCGCTTGTCATCCACCCGTCATGGACTCCCGATAGGAGATAAATATAATTTGTATAGTTGTCTATATCAATAGACAAGTTCATACATGCAAGGAGCGATGCCATGCGAGGACAGGAAGCGCGCGAGCAGGCCGGGCGAAAGGCCATGATGGCAACGCTGGCGCATGCCGCGGCCGATGAGATCGCTCGTGTCTGGAACGAAGCCGACCTGCCTTCCGAGGCAGAGCTCTTGCGCGGCCCGGAGACAGGATTGGTGACGGTGCGCGGCCGCATCGGCGGCGGCGGCGCGCCGTTCAATGTCGGCGAGGCGACCGTCACCCGCGCCACGGTGCGGCTGCCCTCCGGACAGGTCGGCCATTCCTGCGCGCTCGGCCGCGACAAGGGCAAGGCCAGGCTCGCGGCGATCGCCGACGCGCTCTGGCAGGATCCGACGCATCGCGAGGCGGTCGAGACAAAGCTGGTCGCGCCGCTGCGCGAGGCGCTCGATGCTGCGCGCGAGAAGCGGCGCGTCGAAACGGCGGCGACGAAAGTGGATTTCTTCACCATGGTGCGGGGAGAGGACTGATGAACATCGCCACGCAATCGATCGACGGCGGGTTCGCCGAGCCCGTCTTCAACGCTCAGACCGTGTTCCGCGCCATCATGGACGCGATGGCGCGCCCCGGCACCGTCCAGGACCTGCCGCAGCTCGCCCGCCCGCCGGCGCCTTTGTCGGCGACTGCCGGCGCCGTGGCTCTGGCGCTGTGCGACAACGACACGCCGGTCTGGCTCGATCAGGTGCTGCAGGCGGAAGCCCCGGTCAAGGCCTGGCTCGGCTTCCACACCGGCGCGCCCTTGGCCAACACGCCGGCCGACGCGCATTTCGCCTTCATCGCCAATCCGAAGGAGATGGCGGCACTCGACGGTTTCTCGCAGGGCACGCAGGAATATCCCGACCGCTCGACCACGCTGATCCTGCTCACCGGCGATCTCGGCTCCGGCCCCACCCTGCTGCTCGAAGGCCCCGGCATCGAGAAGACGGCGATGATCGCGCCGACCGGCATGCCGCGCCATTTCGTCGAGCAGTGGAAGCAGAACAACCAGCGCTTCCCGCGCGGCGTCGACATCATCCTGGCGGCGCCAGGCCACCTTGCCTGCCTGCCGCGCACCACCCGCATCAAGTCGATGGAGGCATGACATGTATGTCGCGGTGAAAGGCGGCGAGGCCGCCATTGCCAACGCCCATCGGCTGCTTGCCGATCGCCGCCGCGGCGACCGTTCCGTGCCGGCGCTTCGTCTCGACCAGATCGTCGAGCAGCTGGCGCTTGGCGTCGACCGGGTGATGAGCGAAGGCTCTCTCTATGACCGCGAGCTGGCGGCTTTAGCCATCGTCCAGGCGCGCGGCGACATGATCGAGGCGATCTTCCTGGTGCGCGCCTACCGCACCACGCTGCCGCGCTTCGGCTACACCAATCCGGTCGATACCGGCGCCATGCAGCTCGAGCGGCGCGTGTCTGCCACCTACAAGGATCTGCCAGGCGGCCAGGTGCTCGGCCCGACCTTCGACTACACCCACCGCCTGCTCGATCCCGAGCTCGCAACCGGCGCCGAGGTCGAAACGCCGGCCCAGCGTCCGGTCGAGGCCGAAGCCATGCCGCGCGTCTCCGCGATCCTTGCCCATGAAGGCCTGATCGAGGCCGACGGCGACATGCCGTTGGACCATGTACCCGGCGACATCACGCGCGAGCCGCTGCAATTCCCGATGGCGCGCGACATCCGCCTGCAGGCGCTGTCGCGCGGCGACGAAGGCTTCCTGCTGGCGCTCGGCTATTCGACGCAGCGCGGCTACGCCCGCAACCACCCGTTCGTCGGCGAAATTCGCATCGGCGAGGTCGAGCTGGAGTTCGACGTGCCGGAACTGCCCTTCGCCGTGCCGCTCGGCTCGATCCGCGTCACCGAATGCCAGATGGTCAACCAGTTCAAGGGCTCGGCCAAGGCGCCGCCGCAGTTCACCCGCGGCTACGGCCTGGTCTTCGGCCAGAGCGAGCGCAAGGCGATGGCGATGGCGCTGTGCGACCGGGCGCTGCGCGCCACGGAGCTTGGCGAAGACGTCGTCGCCGCGGCACAGGACGAGGAGTTCGTCATCTCGCATTCCGACAATGTCCAGGCGACCGGTTTCGTCGAGCATCTGAAGCTGCCGCACTATGTCGACTTCCAGGCCGAACTCGGCCTGGTCCGCCGCATGCGCACCGAATACGAGGCGCGGGAAAATGACGACAAGGCCGCCGAGGAGAAGCGAGAGGCGGCGGAATGATCGAAGGTCTGTCTCATATGACCTTAATCGTGCGCGATCTGGACCGCATGAGCGAGATCCTGGCCGGCATCTTCGATGCGCGCGAGGTCTATGACAGCGGCGCCCGCCAGTTCTCGCTGTCACGCGAAAAGTTCTTCCTGATCGGCGATCTCTGGACCGCGATCATGGAGGGCGAGCCGTTGCCCGAACGCAGCTACAACCACATCGCCTTCAAGATCGACGAAACTGACTTCGAGAACTACGTCGAGCGTGTCGGGAAGCTAGGCCTCGACATGCGCCAGCCGCGCCCGCGCGTCGAGGGCGAAGGCCGCTCCATCTACTTCTACGACGACGACAATCACATGTTCGAATTGCATACCGGCACGCTCACCGAGCGGCTGGCGCGGTACGCAAAGGAACTGGAGGGCGCGAAATGACCGACATCGCCACCTATAACTTCGCCTATCTTGACGAGCAGACCAAAAGGATGATCCGCCGAGCCATCCTGAAGGGCATAGCCATTCCCGGCTACCAGGTGCCGTTCGCCTCGCGCGAGATGCCGATGCCCTATGGCTGGGGCACCGGCGGCGTCCAGGTCACCGCCTCGATCATCGGCCCGGATGACGTGCTGAAAGTCATCGACCAGGGCGCCGACGACACCACCAACGCCGTGTCGATCCGCGCCTTCTTCAAGAAGGTCGCCAAGGTCGCCGTCACCACGGAAACCGCGACGGCGACCATCATACAGACACGTCACCGCATCCCGGAGCATCCGCTCACCGCGGGCCAGGTGCTGGTCTTCCAGGTGCCGATCCCCGAGCCGCTGCGCTTTCTCGAGCCGCGCGAGACCGAGACGCGCAAGATGCATGCGCTCGAGGAATACGGCCTCATGCATGTGAAGCTCTACGAGGACATCGCCAAGCACGGCCGCATCGCCACCACCTACGCCTATCCGGTCAAGGTCGAGGGCCGTTATGTGATGGACCCATCGCCGACGCCGAAATTCGACAATCCGAAGATGCATCGTTCGCCGGCTTTGCAATTGTTCGGCGCCGGCCGCGAGAAGCGCATCTATGCGGTGCCGCCCTTCACCGATGTCGTCAGCCTCGATTTCGAGGATCATCCCTTCGAGGTGCAGACCTTCGACCAGCCCTGCGCGCTCTGCGGCGCCGAAAACGTCTATCTCGACGAGGTCATCCTCGACGACCATGGCGGCAACATGTTTGTCTGCTCGGACACCGACCATTGCGAGAAGCGGCGCGAAGATGGCCATCACGGCCACCTCGCCCCCGAAAACCATCCTGCCTCGGAGAAAACGGAGCCGGCCGAATGAGCGACGAACCTCTGCTGCGCGTCTCGGCGCTTTCGAAATTCTACGGCTCTCGCGTCGGCTGCGAGAACGTCACTTTCGACCTTTGGCCGGGCGAGGTGCTGGCGGTGGTCGGCGAATCCGGCTCCGGCAAGACGACGCTGCTCAACTGCCTGTCGACCAGGCTGCTGCCTTCCTCCGGCACGGCGAGCTACCGCATGCGCGACGGCCAGTGGCGCGAGCTCTACCGCATGAGCGAGGCCGAGCGCCGCTTCCTGATGCGCACCGACTGGGGTTTTGTCCACCAGAACCCGGCCGACGGGTTGCGCATGACCGTGTCGGCCGGCGCCAATGTCGGCGAGCGGCTGATGGCGGTCGGCGACCGCCATTACGGCAGGATCCGCGCCACCGCCGTCGACTGGCTGTCGCGCGTCGAGATCGACGAGGACCGCATCGACGACGAGCCGCGCGCCTTTTCCGGCGGCATGCGCCAGCGCCTGCAGATCGCCCGCAACCTGGTGACCGGTCCGCGGCTCGTCTTCATGGACGAGCCGACCGGCGGCCTCGACGTCTCGGTCCAGGCCCGCCTGCTCGATCTCTTGCGCGGTCTGGTCACCGATCTCGGGCTGGCCGCGATCGTCGTCACCCATGACCTCGCCGTGGCGCGGCTTCTGTCGCAGCGCATGATGGTGATGAAGGACGGCCGCGTCGTCGAAAGCGGACTCACCGACCGCGTGCTCGACGATCCGCGCGCGCCTTATACACAACTCCTCGTTTCTTCCATCCTGCAGGTTTGATCATGGCTACTCCTCTTGTCGTTTCCGACGTCGCCAAGAGCTTCACCATGCATCTGCGCGACGGCGTCATGCTGCCGGTGGTGGCGGGGGTCTCTTTCTCGATCCGCGCCGGCGAATGCGCCGTTCTCGGCGGGCCGTCGGGCGCCGGCAAAAGCTCGATCCTGAAGATGCTCTACGGCAACTATGCCGTCGACGAAGGCCAGATCATCGTCCAGCATGGGGGCGGGCTGATCGACCTCGCCTCCGCCAGCCCGCGCACCGTGCTTTCCGTGCGTCGCCATACCATCGGCTATGTCAGCCAGTTCCTGCGCACCGTGCCGCGCGTCTCGGCGCTCGACGTGGTCGCAGAACCGCTGGTCGAGCGCGGCGAGGATCGCGAAGGCGCGCGGGAAAAAGCACGCAGCTTGCTTGCCCAGCTCAATCTGCCGGAAAAACTCTGGGCGCTGCCGCCGGCGACCTTCTCGGGCGGCGAGCAGCAGCGCGTCAACATCGCGCGCGGCTTCATCACCGAACATCCGATCCTGCTGCTCGACGAGCCGACCGCCTCGCTCGATGCGAAGAACCGCGATGTCGTGGTCGAACTCATCGCGGCCAAGAAGGCGGCAGGCGTTGCCCTGCTCGGTATCTTCCACGACCTCGACGTGCGCGACGCGGTGGCCGATCGCATCATCGACGTCACCGCGTTCGCGGCAGCCAGGGCAGCAGCATGATGAAGCTTTCGGAGACGCCGCTGATCCATCCCACGGCGCAGGTCGAAAACTCGACGCTCGGCCGCTGGACCGAAATCGCCGAGCGCAGCCGCGTCGCCGAATGCGAACTGGGCGACTATTCCTACATGATGCAGGATTGCGCCGTCTGGTGCGCCACCATCGGCAAGTTCTCCAACATCGCCGCAAGCGTGCGCATCAACGCCACCAATCATCCGACCTGGCGGCCGACGCTGCATCACTTCACCTATCGCGCGTCGGACTATTGGGACGACGCCGAGCACGAAAGCGCGTTTTTCGCCGAGCGCCGCGCCAGGCGCGTCACCATCGGCCACGACACCTGGCTCGGCCACGGCTCGACCATCCTGCCCGGCGTGACCGTGGGTGACGGCGCGGCGGTGGGCGCCGGCGCGGTGGTGTCGAAGGACGTCGCGCCCTACACCATCGTCGGCGGCGTGCCGGCAAAGCCGATCCGCGAGCGTTTCGACCGCCGCACCGCCGAACGCTATCAGGCTTTGGCCTGGTGGGACTGGGACCATGCGAAGCTTCGCGCCGCGCTCGACGATTTTCGCGAGCTGACCGCCGAGGCATTTCTCGAAAAACACGGCGGTTGAGCGACCTCCTTTCACATATCTGACACGGGACTCGGACAGGAGGCTCTCTTCCCTGGGAGATCGTCATGCTCGACACAATCAGACCCTCGCTCGCCGGATTTTTCGAAGGCACCAATCCGGCCCCGCCCACCCATCTCGGCACCCGTTACGACACGACCGGCAATTTCCTGCTCGAACCGGGCAACACCGTCGTCTGCCATCTGGTCGAAGGCTCGCCTTCGCAAGCTGCCGTCATCGAAGTGCGCCGGCGCATGCTCGCCATGCCTGACGCCGACCGGCTTGCCTTCACGCCGACCTCCAGCCTGCACATGACCCTGTTCCAGGGCATCATCGAATACCGGCGCCGCCTTCCCTACTGGCCATCGGACGTTCCGCTCGACACCGGCATCGACGACATGACCCGCCTCTATGTCGAGCGTCTGCGGAGGTTTGAGGGACACGGCCCGTTCAAGATCAAGGTTGTCGAAGTCGTGCCGACCGGCCTCACCGTCGCCGGCGCCACCGAGGAGGACAGGCTAACCCTGAAGGCCTGGCGCGACGCCCTTTCAGTACCGTTTGGCTACCGCCATCCAGACCACGACACTTATGTCTTCCACATCACCTTTGCCTACCAGATCCGACGCCTCGCCGACGAACGGGCCGCGACCTGGCAGGCGCTGTTCGATGACTGCCTGTCGTTCCTCGGACGCGAGGCTCCGGTGATCGAGTTGAAGGCTCCGGCATTCTGCAACTTCAAGGGCATGAAGCATTTCGAGGAATTGCTGGTGCTTGGTTGAATCTCCAAGCCTGTGACTCGTAACAAAACTGACATCAATCCGACACCCCAGCTTCATCGGCCTGCGCTAGCGAAGGCTAACAGACCTTCAAAACCGCGACGGACTGGAGCTTTGGTATGTCAGCATCATCGGCCACGCTCGAAATCCGCGGCGTAACCCGGCGATTCGGCAAGAACACCGCTGTCAGCGACATCAACATCTCGATCCCGCGCGGCCAGATGGTCGGGATCATCGGCCGCTCAGGCGCCGGCAAGTCGACGCTTCTGCGCATGATCAATCGTCTCATCGACCCCAGCCAGGGATCGATTTTTTTTGACGGCGCCGAGGTCTCCTCCCTGAATGGTTCGCCGCTGCGCCGCTGGCAGCGCGACTGCGCCATGATCTTCCAGCAGTTCAACCTGGTGCCCCGGCTCGACGTGCTGACCAATGTGCTGCTCGGCCGCCTCAACCATCGCTCCACGGTTTCCAACCTGCTCGGCATGTTCACGCGCACCGAATGCGCCGAGGCGGTGGCCGCGCTCGAGCGCCTCGACATTGCCCGCACCGCGCTGCAACCGGCCGGCACGCTGTCCGGCGGCCAGCAGCAGCGCGTTGCGATCGCCCGCGCCATGATGCAGCAGCCGAAAGTGCTTCTGGCCGACGAGCCGATCGCCTCGCTCGACCCGCTCAACGCCAAGGTGGTGATGGACTCGCTGCGCGACATCAACCTGCGCGAAGGCATCACCGTCGTCACCAATCTGCACACGCTGGACACCGCCCGCGCCTACTGCAACCGCATCATCGGCATGGCCGCCGGCAAGATCGTCTTCGACGGTGCCCCGGAAGACCTCGACCGCGACGCAGTGCGCACCGTGTATGGCGCCGATGCCAACGGCGTCGAGATCTCCGAGGCCATCACGTCGACCAGCGTGACCATCAGGCCGAAGATCACCGCATCCGCCGGACCGCTCGAACCAGTCTTCCCCGGTTACTGAGTCCGCCGCCCCGAACCGATGGTTCGGACCAACCGTGGACTTCAGCAGAGCAACCCGGATCGCCCGCCAGCGTCAAAGGCAAGACTTGAAAATCAGAACGCAGCCGGCGCGCGGCCGGAAAACAGGAGAGAGAGCAAAATGTTCAGGAAGATGGTTTTTGGGGCGGTTTCGCTGCTCGCCATGGCAGCAAGCGCGGCGCACGCCGCCGATATCAAGGAATTCCGCGTCGGCATCCTCGGCGGCGAGAACGAGACCGATCGTCTGCGCAACTACCAGTGCCTCGCCGACCACCTGAAGTCGGAATTCGGCTTCGAGAAGGTGTCGCTGTTCCCGGCCGCCGACTATGACGGCGTCATCCAGGGCCTGCTCGGCGGCACGCTCGACTTCGCCGAGCTCGGCGCGTCCGGCTACGCCAGCGTCTACATCAAGGACCCGAACGCCGTCACCCCGATCCTCACCACCAAGCAGACCGACGGCTCGACCGGCTATTATTCGATCGGCCTGGCGCTGAAGACCTCCGGCATCACCGACATCAAGTCGGCCAAGGGCAAGAAGCTCGGCTATGCCGATCCGGATTCGACCTCCGGCTATTTGATTCCGCTGACCCAGATCCCGAAGGACACCGGCGCTTCCAACGAGACCTATTTCGCCTCGACCCAGTTCAACGGCGGCCACGAGAACAACGTGCTGGCCGTGCGCGACGGCAAGGTCGACGTTGCCGTGGACGACTCTTCGGGCATCGGCGACTTCAAGAACGGCTACACCTCCGGCACCTTCCACAAGGAAGTCGCCAAGGGTGCCGTCGACCCGAACGACTTCGTCGAGGTGTGGCGCTCGGGCCTGATCCCGAACGGCCCGCTGGTCGTGCGCACCGCGCTCGGCGACGACATGACCGCCAAGCTGACCGCCTTCTTCACCGCCCTGCCCGCCAAGGACAAGGCCTGCTTCGAAGGCGTCGAAGGCGGCGATTTCACCGGCTATGTCCCTGTGAAGCCTGATTTCTACAGCGTCATCGTCGAAGCCCGCAAAGCGGCCATCGGCGGCTGACGGCAAGATCAGAAAGGGCGGCGTTCGAAACGCCGCCCTTTTTGCATGTCCCGATCATGACATCAGCGACACTCCATTCCGAAGCCACCCGGCAGCAAGCGGAAGCCTGGCGACGCCAGACCTCGCTGCGCCGCTTCTACACCGCGCTTGGCATCGCGCTGCTGCTTGTCGCCATGTTCGCGACCATGTGGTTCGCCGACGAGGCCAATGCCGGCCACTTCTTCGACCGGCTGCCACATATCCTCGACTTCCTGAGCTGGCTGGTCCCGAAGGACTGGAACGATGTCTGGCGGGCGCTTTTCGACATCGCCTCGCCCAGCGACAAGGGCACGCAGGAATTCAACTTCCCGCTCGGCCGCGTTTATGTCTGGGGCGGCTTCTACATCCCTGAATATTTCGAGCTGATGCTGACCACGGTGAACGTGGCGCTGGTCTCGACCTTCATCGGCTTCGTCTTCGCCGTGCCCTTCTCCTTCATCGCTGCACGCAACCTGACGCCGAACCCGATCCTGCGGCTCGTCGTCAAGCGTTTCATGGAATTGCTGCGCGCCTTCCCGGAGATCGTCATTGCCGGCCTGTTCGCGGCCATCGTCTCGATCGGCCCGGTCGCCGCCATCATCGCCATCGGCCTGCATTCGATCGGCGCGCTCGGCAAGCTGTTCTACGAGATCAACGAGAACATCGACATGCGCCCGGAAGAGGGCCTGCGCGCGGTCGGCGCCAACTGGTTCGAGCGCGTGCGCTTCGCCGACCTGCCGCAGGTGCTGCCCAATTTCATGTCCTACACGC
>RXJA01000253.1:3762-3904 GCA_003963455.1 Hyphomicrobiales bacterium | reverse complement strand
TTCGCGGGTCACGTTTCCGCGCACCTCGAACTCGAAGCCGCGCGAGCGCGCCGAGTCGGTCTGCAAACTCGTAAAGAAGATCGTCGGATTGCCCGTCAGAATATCGTTCTGATTGATCTCAAACAGCGCCGCGGTCATCATC
>RXJA01000253.1:3570-3712 GCA_003963455.1 Hyphomicrobiales bacterium | reverse complement strand
ACTTGACGCCGATTTCCTTGCCGTCGCCTGTCGTCGGCTTGAACGGAGTTGTGCTACCGGCGGCAGCGCCCGTATTCGGCACGAACGACGTCGAATAGCTGATGTAGGGCGACACGCCGTTATCGAACAAATAGTTCAGACC
>RXJA01000253.1:0-3520 GCA_003963455.1 Hyphomicrobiales bacterium | reverse complement strand
CGGTCTGCGCGGAATCTGCGCGCCTCGGCCCAGCTCAGGGCGCAATTGCCGCCTTTAGGCAGCTCATCCGATGCAAATCCCAAGGGGCTTGGGCCGATCCATGATCACCAGACGCGCTTTCCTGCGCCTTGTCGGCGGCTCGGCCTTCGCCATGGTGTCGCTCGGCGCCTATGCCGTCGGCATCGAGCCGATGCTGCTGACCCATGTGAAGCGCTACACGCTGACGCCGCCGCACTGGCCCGCCGGGCTCAAATTGCGCGTGGTCGCGCTTGCCGATATCCATGCCTGCCGCCCCTGGATGACGCCGGAACGGATCGAAGCACTTGCCGAAGAGGCCAATGCGCTGCAGCCGGACGTGATCGTCATGCTTGGCGACTATCCCGCCGGAACCCGGATTGTGACCGGCTGGGTGAACGCGTCGGAATGGGCTCCAGCGCTGTCCGGACTCAAGGCGCCGCTCGGCGTGTTCTCGATCCTCGGCAATCACGACTGGTGGGAGGACCGCTCGGCGCAGGCAGCCGGGGCGGGGCCGACCGTCTCACGCAAGGCGCTGGAGGCAGCCGGCATTCCGGTGCTGGAGAACGACGTCGTGCGACTGGAAAAGGACGGGCAGGGCTTCTGGATCGCCGGACTGGCCGACCAGATTGCGCTGCTGCCGAACAAGGCTAGGGGCCGCAGGGGGCTCACCGGCCTCGACGATCTTCCGGGCACGCTGGCCAAGGTCGGCGACACCGCTCCCATCATCCTGCTTGCGCATGAGCCTGACATTTTCCCGAAGGTGCCGTGGCGGGTTTCGCTCACCTTGTCCGGGCACACGCATGGCGGACAGGTGCGGCTGTTCGGCTATTCGCCGGTCGTGCCTTCGGCCTATGGCAACCGCTATGCCTATGGCCACGTCGTGGAGAACGACCGCAACCTGATTGTCTCGGGAGGGCTGGGCTTCAGCATTGCGCCTATCCGTTTCGGGGTGCGGCCGGAGATCCTGCAGATCGATCTGGGCTGAGACGTGTTGATATTCAGGTGAGGCCGGCCTGCGCAAGGCAGCTTCCTGTCCTTCCGGTGCTCACGTACTTAAAGTACGCTCCGCTCCGGCCTTCGCCGGCCGAAGCCCTCATAAGTGTCTCCGCTCTATGAAAGGCTACGGCCGGCGTAGGCCGGTTCTCGGAAGCCGCCATTCTCGGCTCGGCCTGACCTGAATCTCAACACGCCTCGGTTCGCTGATCTAGCGCAGCGACCTGATCATATCCATCACGTCCGTCTCGGCCTTCTCGCCGTCGAAGGCGTGAACGACGCCGAAGGCGCCGCCATAGCTCCAGACCGACCAGGAAAAGCCATGCGCCTCGGCGCGGGCGATCATGTCGCGCGCATAGGCGGCGCGGTATCCGGCCGGCATGACGAAGCCGTTGCCATATTCCTTGCGGATCATGCCGAATTCGCCGAGCGTGATATCCTGCGGCTTGACGCCGTTGGCTTTCGCCCAGGCATCGACCGTGTTGAACGGCGCGTCCATGACGGCGAGCAGCTTTTCGGGACTGTCCATCGTCGCCACTTGTTCGTCGAGATAGGCGAGCAGGCCGTTCCGCCGCGCCCAGGGCGCCTCGGCCCTGATGCGGTCGCGGATCGTATCCAGCGTCATGTCCAGTTGCGCTTTCGGAACGGCCGTCAGCGGATAGGGCAGGCCGGTGACATAGGGGATAAAGTCACCTGCCCAGGTCGCGCCCTGATGCGTCAGGAGGAACGGGTCGTAGGAGTGGAAGGCCCAGATGACGTTGTCGTCGGCGATTGCCCTGGGGTCGATCCTGGCGAGGGAATCCGCGTTTGAATAGCAGCCGCCGGTCAGGATCAGCGTGAGCCTGGTGGCGGAGGCGCGCGCGGCGGCGAACAAGCGCTTCTGCCGATCCGGCCAAAGGCTGGTGCCATTGTCGTCGCAGTCGACGATCGGCTCGTTCATCAATTCGAGCGCGACAAGCCTCGGGTCCTCCTTGGCCAACGCCCGCGCCATCTTGCGCACCAGTTCCGTGTAGGCATCGAAGGCGGCTGGATCGCGCATCACCTCGCTCATGCCGATCTTGCGGCTGCCGCCGGCGGGGATCAGATGCAGGTCGACGACCACCTTGAGGCCGGCGCGATTGATCACGCGCGCCGAGTCCAGGACGCTGGCATAGAGGTCCTCGCGAAGGGCCGTTGTCCGGTCCGAAAGGAAGGGCGCGGGATCGACCGGCATGCGCAGGAAGTCGAGGCCGGCGTCCTTGAGCGCCTTGAGGTCGTCCTCCTTGAGGAATTTGCGCCATTCCGGATAAGGCAGGATCGCCTGGCGGTCGCCCCATTTGTCCTCGGCCGGCCAGGTGACCCACTGGTCGAGGTTGAGGCCGCGCTTCATGGAGAACGTCGCCGCTTCGGCCGGCAACGCCAGCGCGCCGAGCGCAAGCAGCAGCGCCGCCATCAGGGTCTTGATCATCGTGCCCAACAGTGCCATCCCGTTCCCGCGCGAACACCTGCCCGTTCAGGCCAGAAAAGGAAAGCGCGATGGACGATCATGGTGAATCGGCGGCGCTCAGCGCCGGGCTTTCCGGCGCGCTGACGGATTTCGGCCATCGGCTGATGGCCAGGGTCTACTATGCCGACACCGATTTCTCCGGCGTCGTCTACCATGCGCGCTATCTCGAATTCCTCGAGCGCGGCCGGTCCGATTATCTGAGGCTTGCGGGCGTGCACCATACCGAGCTTCTGGACGGCAAGCATGGCGAGCGCATCGTCTGGGTGGTGCGGCGCATGGAGATCGACTTCCGCTCGCCGGCGCGCATGGACGATATCCTCACCATCGACACCCGCACCGACGACATTTCCGGCGCGCGCATCGTCATGGGCCAGCAATTGAAGCGGGGCGGCGATCTGCTGGTCGAGGCCAGGGTCGAAGCGGCGATCATCGGCGAAAGCGGCCGGCCGAAGCGCTTTCCGAAGGAGTGGATTGCCGCCTTCATGCCCCAGGGGCGTTGATATTCAGGTGAGGCCGGCCTGCAAATGCCGGCTTCCTGCGCTTCCGGTGCTCATGTACGAAAAGTACGCTCCGCTCCGGTTCTCGGAAACCGCCATTTTCGACTCGGCCTGACCTGAATCTCAACGCCCCTTGACGCCGGCATTTTGGCGCCAAGCGCGGCAATGCGCCGCGCCTTACGTCCTAACCCATCCTTAACCATAACGGTTCATGAAGGAATTGGCGAAGATTGGCGCAATTCGTGCGCCTTCCTTTCACCAATATTTGCCTCGAAAAGGCCGCGAAACGGTGCATTCGGGGCTTGTCCCGCAAGCTTCACGCTTCGCGCGATCGGACCAAAGGGATGCCCATGGGCCAGCCGCCAGCGATGCCCGGAAAATCTTAAGGACTTAAGGCATGGAAAATATCGCACTCGCCGATCCGGCAGCGCATTTGTCGATCTGGGCCCTGTTCATGCAGGCCGGCTGGGTGGTCAAGCTGGTCATGATCGGCCTGCTTTGCGCCTCGATCTGGACCTGGGCGATC
>RXJA01000514.1 GCA_003963455.1 Hyphomicrobiales bacterium | reverse complement strand
ATGCCGCGTCAACTGTCCGGCGGCCAGCGCCAGCGTGTCGCCATGGGCCGCGCGATCGTCCGCGCCCCCTCGGCCTTCCTATTCGACGAGCCGCTCAGCAATCTCGACGCCAAGCTGCGCGTGAAGATGCGCGCCGAGATCAAGAAGCTGCACCAACGGCTCGGTCGCACCAGCATCTACGTCACGCATGACCAGACCGAGGCGATGACGCTCGCCGACCGCATCGTGGTCCTGAACAAAGGCCGCATCGAACAGATCGGCACACCTTCCGAACTCTACGAGAAACCGGCCAATCTGTTCGTCGCGGGCTTTATCGGCTCCCCGGAAATGAATCTCATCAACGGTCGTATTCAGAGTGGTGCATTCATCGCCGAGCAAGGACTGCGCCTGCCCTTGCCGAACGAACCAGATCTGGAGGATCGGCAAGGTGTGGTCTATGGTATTCGTCCTCAGCACATTGCTGTCGGCGGCAGCCACGCGCAGGGGAAGGTCCAAGTGGTCGAGCCGACCGGTGAAGCGCAGGAGATCACGTTAGCTGTAGATGGCGTCGACCTGATAACGGAGATCCGAGACCACGCACCGTTCAAGCCGGATCAGGAGGTGGGTCTGGAAATTGTGACGCATAAGGTGCATCTGTTCGACGCCGACAGCGGCACGAGGATAAACCAGGGCCCTTTTCCCTCGGAGCCGCCAGCATCTTTGCCAAGGTGACCCCGCTGTCGACACCTGGTTCCCGAAAACAACCTATCTGCTCATGGGCCAAACCAGCCGCGTTCGAATGGTTTGCGGGATGACGCGACACCCTCGTGAAGCGAAGTCTAGTCCTTCTTAGGTTCGCCACACCATACGAGAGAATACGAGGGAAACGGGTTGGCGAACCAGCCGCTAACGTATTGATTTCCTATAGAAAACGAGCTCTCTCCGGGCCCACCATTATCGTTATTTATCAATGCTTATAGGGTGGTTCGCCACGAGGTTCGCCAAGCATCGGTTTGGGCGTCACCAAGCGCACGACTCGAGCCATCCCCTGCACCGCCAGCTGGGCAGAAAAGCAAGAAGATAGAAGTTTGGAATTCAATGTTTTGTGATGGCGTTTCGTTCGGATATTTGCTAGATATACATCGATTAGGCGATGTAGTACTTGTAGATATTTGGGACATACTGAACGGTTTCGCGACCAACGATCTTTGCGGCGCCGTTTTCAACATTGCCGAACCAGACATTCGGGTCGAGCCCCATCTGCCTCCCAGAATCGCGACCCGCTCGGCTTCATCGTTACGCATCTATCCGCTGGACAACCGTTTGCGTTTGGACAAAGGCATTCTCGATCCAAACGTTTAAACAAACCCGTGATCATGCCCGTTTCGGCAAGCAGCAGGAATTGACGCCAAAAGGCTATGTGAGGCCACTGAGGCGTGCGACAGCGGCTATTGCCGAAAGGACATAAGATCACCAACGAGACAATCCGCGCCGCCCTGGCGGAAACTCGTCAGATCAGGAAAGCGCGCAGGGCGATGTCGGATGGCTTTTCACTGAGCCCGACGGCAGGACGTAGCGACGCTATGGTGAAATGCGGTTCAGATACCGGAGGAGGACGCCCGTGGAGCGGATTGAAAGTGTTGACCTGCGCGCCAAAGTGATGAGCGCCGAGGCGGCGGCTTCCTTCATCGCCTCGGGCAGCACGGTTGGCATGAGCGGCTTTACCGGCTCGGGCTATCCCAAGGCCGTGCCGCTTGCGCTGGCGGCGCGGATCGAGGCGGAACATGCGGCCGGCAATCCCTTTCGCGTGCGCGTATGGACCGGCGCTTCCACGGGTCCGGAACTGGACGGCGCTCTCGCGAAGGCTGACGGCATAGAATTCCGCCTGCCTTACAATTCCGATCCGATCGCTCGCGAAATGATCAATCGCGGCGAGATGGAATATTTCGACATGCATCTTAGCCAGGTCGCCCCCATGGCGTGGCAGGGCTTCCTGGGACCGCTCGATACCGCGGTCATCGAAGTTACCGGGATCAGGCCGGATGGCGCGCTGATTCCCTCTTCCTCCGTGGGTAACAACAAGACATGGCTCGATCGCGCGAACCAGGTGATCCTGGAGGTCAACGGTTGGCAGAACGCCGCGCTGGAAGGGATGCATGACATCTACTACGGCACCGCGCTGCCCCCCGATCGCATACCCATCCCACTTGTGCGGCCCGACGACCGGATCGGTGAGCCGTACTTCCGTTGCGATCCCGGCAAGATTGTCGCGATCGTCGAGACGCATGCTCCCGACCGCAATTTGCCATTCGCACCGCCGGACCACGTGGCCAGAGCCATAGCCGGGCATCTTCTGGAATTCTTCCGGCATGAGGTGGCGAAGGGCCGTCTTCCTGCATCCCTGCTGCCGATGCAGTCCGGTGTCGGCAACGTCGCCAACGCTGTTCTGGGCGGGCTTCTTGATGGACCATTCGAGAACATGACCGCCTATACCGAGGTGATCCAGGACGGCATGCTCGACCTGCTCGCGGCCGGAAAGCTGCGCGTGGCTTCGGCGACCGCGTTCTCTTTAAGTCCCGAGGCCGCTGCCAGGCTGAATGCCGAGATGGCGGACTTTCGCGACAAGATGATCCTGCGCTCGCAGGAGATCAGCAATCATCCCGAGTTGATCCGCCGCCTCGGCTGCATCGCCATGAACGGGCTGATCGAAGCGGACATCTATGGCAATGTGAACTCCACGCATGTCATGGGGTCGCGCATCCAGAACGGCATCGGCGGTTCAGGCGACTTCGCGCGCAATGCCTATGTCTCGATCTTCATGACGCCGTCCACCGCCAAGGGCGGCAAGATTTCGGCCATCGTCCCGCAGGCGAGCCATGTCGACCACATTACGCAAGACGTCCAGGTGATCGTAACCGAACAGGGGCTGGCGGACCTGCGCGGCCTCTCACCAAAACAGCGCGCGCAGGTCATCATCGAGAACTGCGCGCATCCCGATTACAAGCCGGACCTGCTCGACTATTTCCGGCGCGCCAAGGCCGGCTCCTATGGCCAACAATCGCCATCGCTGCCCGGCGAGGCGTTGTCTTGGCACCAGCGATTCATTGATACCGGATCCATGCTGCGATAGCCGACGCATTGCGCGGCGCCTAAACTGCCCAAGGTGGCGGCGTGACAGAACACCTTCGGCTTGCGGCGGCTTCGCGCCTATTGTCGTCGTTCCGTCAGTCCGTGAGCGATCCCGAAGCGGATCATAGCGTTTGCCCGTCGGTCGGCGGCGGAGAGGTCTGCCCGACGCGAAGGCTCGGATCGTGGCGGAAAGCTGTGACGTGGGCGCGACCGTAAGCGCGGTGGCCCGGCAGCATGCCTTGTCCCCGCAGCAGTCGTTCGCGTGGCGTCGGGCGGCTCGTCAGCCGTTGGCGGCATCGTCGGCAGCCGAGCCCATTGTTTGTTTCCGCAGTGGGCTGAACCCGAGATGGGTGATCGCCGCGATCACCCATCGCGTGGCGAGCCCTATATCTCCGTGACGAACTTGGTCCGCAGATAGGCGTCCAAACCCTCGATCCCGGACTCCGACCCGTAGCCGGATTCGTTGACGCCGCCGAAAGGGGTCTCCGGCGTGGAGACCATCATATGGTTGACGCCGACCAGGCCGGCCTCCAGCGCGAGCTCGCTCTTCTGCGCAAGCGCCAGGTCGCGGGTGAACACGAATGAGGCCAGTCCGTAAGGCAACGCGTTCGCGCGCTCGATCACTTCGTCGAAGGTTGAGAAGGTGGTTGCCGGAGCGATCGGTCCAAACGGCTCTTCCGACATGATACGGGCGGTATCCGGGACATCCCGCAACAGGGTCGGTCCGTAGAAGTATCCCTTGTTGCCGCGACGTTGCCCGCCGGTGACGACCTTTGCGCCGTGGGACTGCGCGTCCGCGACGAAGGCGTCCATCGCTTCGAGACGGCGCGGCGCGATCATCGGCCCCATCTGGATGCCGTCGTCGAGGCCGTTGCCGATCTTCAAGCGATTGGCGCGATCGGCGAACCCCGACAGGAAGGGTTCGTAGACGGATTCGTGAATGTAGAAACGCGTCGGCGACGTGCAGACCTGCCCGGCGTTGCGGAACTTGAACGTCACCAGCGTGTCGAGCGCTTTTTCCAGGTCGGCGTCCTTGTGGACGATCACCGGCGCATGGCCGCCGAGCTCCATCGTGCAGCGCTTGAGCGTGTCCGCCGCCTGTTTCTGCAAGAGCTTTCCGACGGCCGTCGAGCCGGTCAACGAGACTTTCTTGATGATCGGCGATGCCAGCAGATAGCTGGACACTTCCGATGGGACACCGAACACGATATTGAGCACGCCCGCCGGCAGTCCGGCTTCCTGGAAACAGCGGGCCATTGCAACGGCGGTTCCAGGCGTCTCTTCCGCCGGCTTCAGGATGATCGAGCACCCCGCGCCGAGGGCGCCGGCGATCTTGCGGATCGTGTTGCTGGCGGGAAAGTTCCAGGCGGCGAAGGCGGCTACCGGTCCGACAGGCTCCTTCAGCACCATCTGGCGCACGCCCGGCAGCCTGGCAGGCACGATCCGGCCATAGGCGCGCTTGCCTTCCTCGGCATACCATCGCGTGGCGTCCGCGGCGAACTGGACTTCGCCGGTGGCCTCAGCCAGCGCCTTGCCGTTCTCCATGGTCAGGGTCCGGGCAATCTCGGCCTTGCGCTGTTCGATCAGATCGGCGGCCTTGGACATGATCACCCAGCGCTGCTGCGCCGTCATCGCCTTCCATACCCTGAAGCCCTGCGCCGCCGCCGCCAGCGCCTCGTCCAGGTCGGCAAGGCTGGCATGCGGGACTTCGGCAAGGACTTCCTCATTGGCCGGATTGATCAAAGGTTCCGATTTTCCCTCCGAACCTTTCCGCCACACGCCTGCAATCAGCAGCTCTACCTTTTCCGAATACATAGTCCGTTCTTCCTCTTGATCCTGACCGTCCGGAACCAGGCGACGCCGAATGCGCGCGTCCTGGACGGTGCCTGCAGCCATTCCTGCAAAGGGCGCTTGACTTGTATGCTGTATACAATATGGTGTCGACATGATTTTGCAGCGATTACCAAAACTGGCAGCCGCCATCCCCGAAAGCCTCGCCGAAATGCTGGAGGAGGAGATTATTTTGGGGCGCCTCAAATCCGAGGAGCGGCTGACCGAAGAGTTCGTCGCCGAACGTTATGGCGTCAGCCGTTCGCCCGTTCGTGAAGCGCTGCGCTTGCTGGAGCGTGACGGCCTGGTCATCCGCGAAGCGCGGCGCGGGATCTGGGTCGCGCCCATGTCGCAGCGTGATTTCGACGAGGTCTACACATGCCGGATCGCATTGGAGGGGCTTGTTGCCCGCCAGGCTGCTGAATCGAGCGATGCCGAAAGCAAGAAGGAATTCCGCGGCCTCTTGGTCGAGTTGAAGGAGGCGCAGGCGCGTAACGACGCCCCGCAGTTCTTCGCCGTCGATGTCCGCGGTTCCGCCCTGGTCTACGATCTGGCCGCGAACCGTACGTTGACCCGCCTGTTGCAAGGGCTCGAGAAGCAGGCGCTGCGCTACCGCTTCCACGCCTATGAGCAGGATCCCAAGATCGTCAAACTGTCGCTGGATGATACCGCGCGCATTTACGACGCGATCACAGCCGGCGACGGCGACTCGGCCCAGGCGATGACGGAGAAGCTCATCCGCGAGATTTGGCAGAGCATGCGCGAAAAGGTGCGCGACTATTTCGGTCAGTGATTGTTATGTTGGCGTTCAACTCTTCCTTTGCTGTCGTCGACAGCCATACCGCCGGGCATCCGACGCGTGTGATCTTCAGCGGCATCCCTCGGCTCGACGGCGGAACCGCGCGGGAACGGCGTGACGATTTCCGCAGCCGTTTCGATCATTTGCGCGCCGCCCTTCTGCATGAGCCGCGCGGTCACGCCGCAATGGTCGGCCTGGTCCCCGTGCCTTCCGACGTAGCGGATTACGGCGCCTTCTTCATCTCGTCATACGTCTATCTCGATATGTGCGGTCACGGCACAATCGGCTTTGCCAAGACGCTCGCGTTCACGGGGCAGATAAGCCGATCGACAGGAGACAGCTTCACGCTCGAGACGCCGGCGGGCGTCGTCACCGTCGGCCTGGTCTGGGGCGAGAGCGGCGCGCTGGAATCGGTGCGGCTGAAGAATGTGCCGAGCTATGTTGGCCTGGAAGGCCTCGAGGTCGACGTAGCCGGTATCGGCCGGGTCCGGACGGATATCGTCTATGGCGGCATGTGGTATGCCCTCGTCGACGCCGCGCAACTGGGACTGGAACTCGCTCCGGACCATGCGTCGCAATTGATGCTCAAGGGCTCCGCCATCAAGACGGCGATCAAGGAAGCGGTCGCCGGGATGCCGCTTTTCGCCGGCGCGGCGGCGCCGAGCGTGCTGTTCTACGCGGCCGATGCGCCCGACAGCGCGACGCATTTTCTGGTGCTCGAGGTCAACAAGTACGACCGGTCGCCCTGCGGCACCGGTACCTCGGCGCGCATGGCTCATCTCCTGCACAAGGGCGTCCTGCGATCCGACCAGGTCTATCGCGCCCGCAACATATTCGGCATCCCGTTCGAAGCCCGGCTCTCCGAAAAGGTGCAAGTCGGTGACCGGGAAGCCGCAATCGTCGAGGTCGAAGGCAGCGCCTTCATCACCTCGACGCAGACAATCTTCTTCGAGGCCAATGATCCGCTCTCGAAGGGATTCCTCAGTCGTTAACAACCCAACCACAAGAAAGGGGGAACGGTATGATTTCGTTCAACTTCAGCAAGCTTTTCGCGGCGGCCACCGTCGCGCTGTCCCTTCTGGCGGCGCCCGTGGCGGCGGTCGCGGACGACAATCCGTCGGCCGTGCTCGACCAGATCCGCGCCTCCGGCGTCTTGAAGGCGCCCGTCATGGTCGGCGAGGAGCCCGGCTACATCAAGGATCCCGCGACAGGGCAGTGGAGCGGCTTCTACGTTGAATTCCTCACCGAGATCGCAACCGAGCTCGGCGTCAAGCTGGAGCCGGTCGAGACCACCTGGGGGAATCTCGCCGCCGACTTCCAGTCGAACAAGATCGATATCGCCATTGGCGTCAACCCGAACCCGAAGCGCGGCCTCGTGGTCGATTATCTGTGGGAGCCGCTGTTCACCGACGCCTGGGCGATGCTCACACCGGTCGGCAAGCCGGTGAAAACCTGGGCCGAGCTCAATGATCCGTCCAAGACGGTGGTTGTCCAGAAGGGATCGACCATGCAGATCGTCGCCGAGGCTCTCCTGCCCAAGGCCAAGATCACGCCCGTGGAAGACCGCGGGCTTGCGCTGATGGAATTGCAGTCGGGCCGCACCGACGGCGTCCTGCTGTCGATCTTCGACGCGCTGCAGGTCTCGGAAAAGAAGATCGGCGAAGTCTCCCTGCCTGAGCCTATCCTGCGCAATCCCGCAACGCTGGCGGTTGCCCGCAAGCCTGGCAATGCCGGTTACATCAACTTCCTGACCAACTGGATCGAGCAGCAGCGCTCGCTCGGCCAGGCACAGGGCAAGCTGGCGCGCGCCTGGGAGGCACGCGGCATCGACCTGTCCATCTTGCCGAAGGGTTTCAGCTTCTAATCGCTGCCCCGCACCAGGCTTGACCGCTTTCCGGAGCGGTCAAGCTTTTCTCGGCGCACACGGTTCCGCCGACGAGACGAGCACAGATCATGTTTGATTTCACCGTACTGACCAACAACTGGCCGCTGCTCTGGGACGGCCTGTTGATGACGCTGTATTTCACAGTCATCACCATTCTGGCGGGCCTGGCCATCGGGCTGATCGTCGGCCTCATCCAGCTCAGCACCTTCCGGCCGCTTGTGCTGCTCGGCCAGCTCTATGTCGAGTTCTTCCGCAACATCCCGCTGCTGGTGACATTGCTCTGGGTCTATTACGCCTTTCCGATCTTCGCCGGGGTCAACGTGACGAAGTTCTGGGCGGGCTTCATCGGCCTCAGCTGCTATGTCGGTTCCTTCTACGCGGAAATCCTGCGTGCCGGTGTCCAGTCGATAGACCAGGGGCAGACCGACGCCGCGACCGCCATCGGTATGTCCTACAGCCAGCGAATGCGCCGCATCATCCTTCCGCAGGCTTTTCGCCGGATGATCCCGCCGCTCGCCGGCCAGTCGATCATCCAGATGAAGAACACGACCCTGCTGTCGATGATCACAGTGCCCGACCTGCTCTATCAGGCCAGCTACATCTCTTCCTTCACCTATCGGCCGATGGAGGTCTACACGGCCGTCGGCGCGATCTTCCTCATCATCCTGGTGCCGCTGACCTATCTGGCGCGCAAACTGGAAAAAAGCGGGGTGATGTCCAAATGACCGGCAATCCAACATCGCGGCCCGGCGTCGCAAACGCCAGGCAGGTTCTGCAACTGGAAAGCATCTGCCTGGATTTCGCCACGAAGAGGGTCCTGCACGGCGTCGACCTGAAAGTGGCCGAAGGCGAGGTGGTCGTCCTGATCGGCGCGAGCGGATCGGGCAAGACCTCGCTACTGCGCTGCATCAACCTGCTCAACAGCCCCACCAGCGGCCGTATCGTGATCGACGGCGAGACGATCTTCGACCGCCAGGCCGGCGGTGGCGGTCGTGACATCGCCAAGCAGGAGGTCAATCGAATCCGCGCCAAGACCGGCATGGTCTTCCAGCAGTTCAACCTGTTCCCACACATGACGGCGCTTCAGAACGTCATGGAAGGTCCCGTGACGGTAAAGAAGGAACCGGCGGGCGCGGCGCGCGACAAGGCCATGCAACTGCTCAGGACGATGGGGCTGGAGCAGCACGCGGACAAACATCCACGCCAGCTCTCAGGCGGCCAGCAGCAGCGCGTGGCGATCGCGCGCGCCATGGCCATGCAGCCGAAGGTCATGCTTTTCGACGAGCCGACATCGGCGCTCGATCCGGAGCTCGTCGGCGAGGTCATGAAGGCCATGGTCGAGTTGGCCAAAAGCGGCATGACCATGGTGATCGTGACGCACGAGTTGGGTTTTGCCTTCGAGATCGCCGACCGGGTCGTCTTTCTCGACCAGGGGCTGATCGCGGAAGAGGGTCCGCCGCACAGGATATTGCTCCACCCGACGCATGAGCGGCTGAAGAGCTTCGTCGGTCGTTTCCATGAATCGGCGGACATGCTGCGCCCGTTCCTGGAAGCCATGCACGCCGATCGGGCGTGAGCGGCTCGGCGAGATTGCAGCGCGGGAAGAACCCACAGTCGAGAGGCGCCAACACGCCTCCGAGAAGGAAAGACAATGCTGAGTTTTGATCCGAAAATCGTCGATGTCCCCAAGGGCCATCATGTCGGCGGTCGATATCTCGATCTTCCGGGCGACGAGATCGATGTGCTGCGTCCATCAGACCAGCAGCTGATGGGCACCATCAACGACGGCGGCGAGGCCGTCGTCGACCTCGCGATCAAGGCCGCGAAGGAAGCGCTCAAGGCAAGCAGGTGGGCGAAAATTGCTCCTCGGGAGCGTGCAAAGATCCTGTTCCGTTTTGCTCAGTTGATCGAGGAGAACAACTCCTACCTTGGCCGGCTTGAAGCCATGGGCTCCAGCCGCCTGATTTCGGGAACGATCACGGGCGACGCCATCCGGACGGCAGGCGTCGTGCGCTATTTCGCGGAATTCTGCGACAAGCTGGAAGGCATCGTCACCGCCACCGAAGAGGGCACGCTGAGCTACGTCAAGCGCGAGCCCTACGGAATCGTCGGCGCCATCGTGCCGTGGAACTTCCCCATGATCACGGCTGCCTGGAAATTTGCGCCGGCGCTGGCGGCGGGCAACGCCGTCGTCATGAAGACTTCCGAGCTTACGCCGCACAGCCTGCTTGCGCTTGCCGAGCTTGCCGCAAAGGCAGGGCTGCCGGCAGGCCTGCTCAACGTCATCAACGGCTATGGGCATACGACCGGAGCCGCGATCGTGCGCCATCCCGACGTGATGATGGTTTCCTTCACCGGGTCGACGAACACGGGCGCGGTGATCATGTCGCTGGCGGCGCAGTCCGGCATCAAGCCGGTGACGCTGGAGCTCGGCGGCAAGAGCCCTCAGCTGGTGCTCGCCGACGCCGGCGATCTCGATGCCGTGGCCAGCCGCGTATCGTCGGCCTTCATGGCCAATGCGGGCCAGGTCTGCACGGCAGGCTCGCGCATCCTCGTCGAGAAAAAGATAGCCGACGAACTGGTTGAGCGCATCGTCGGCAAGACCAGGGAGATCAAGGCGGGTCCGACCTGGGACGAGACCACGACCTTTGCTCCCATTATCAGCCGCAAGCAGATCGACCGGATCGACGGCATGGTCCGGCAGACCATCGGGGAGGGCGGTTCGTTGATAACCGGCGGCGCGCCGCTCGAGTCGCGCAACGAAGGCAACTTCTACGCGCCGACGCTCCTGGAAAACGTCGATGAGGACAATATCGGCTTCCGCGAGGAGTTCTTCGGCCCCGTGGCCACGGTCGGCACCTTCACGGAGCTGGAAGAGGGCATAGCCCTTGCCGCCCACCCGACTTACGGGCTTTCCGCGAGCGTCCATACCGGTGATCTGAAGAAGGCATTGAAGGCCGCCGATGGCATCGAGGCCGGCATGGTCTGGGTGAACCAGCACGGCCGCAGTCCCGAATTCACCTACACCGCCGGCGGCTACAAGGGATCCGGATTCGGGAAGGACATGGGCCGGGCAGGCTTCGAGGAATTCACCAGGCAGAAAGCCGTCTGGGTCAATTACGCCTGAAACGAGCCATACCATGCAATTCGATTACATCATCGTCGGAGGCGGTTCCGCGGGAGCCGTGCTCGCCAGCCGGCTTTCGGAAAACGGAGCCAAGCAGGTCGCGCTTTTCGAAGCGGGCCCGGACACGCCGCCGGACGATGTCCCCGACATCATCGCCGACAGCTATCCAGGACTGTCCTACTTCGACCCCAAATACCATTGGACCGAGCTGAGGGTTTACAACCGCTCCCCGAAGCTGAACTCGCAGCCCCCCAAGACCGCCAAGCTCGAGCAGGCCAAGGTCATGGGCGGCGGCTCCAGTATCAACGGCCAGTTCGCCGTGCGGGGCCTTCCGCATGACTATGACGAGTGGGAGAGCCTTGGCCTGAAAGGCTGGGGGTGGGAAGGCATGCTTCCCTACCTCAAGAAGCTCGAGCGCGATCTCGACTTCGACGGCGAGCTGCACAACAAGGCCGGCAACATTCCCATCCGCCGCGTCTTCCCTCCCGAATGGGCGGGTTTCACGAGGTCGGTCCTCAAGGCAACGGAACAGGACTATCCCTACCAGCCGGACTATAACGGCAGCTTCGATGACGGCTCCTTTCCCCTGCCGCTGTCCAACGAGAACGACCAGCGGGTGTCGACGGCGGTCGGCTACCTGCACAGCCGGGCGCGCGCCCGGAAGAACCTGCACATCTTCGCCAATGCCTTCGTCGAGGGCCTGGTCAGCGAAGGTACGCGCATCGTCGGCGCGAGCGTGACGATAAAAGGTGAAACCAAGACCTACCGGGCCCGCGAAGTGATCGTGGCCGCCGGCGCGCTCCATTCGCCCACGATCCTCATGCGCGCCGGCATCGGTCCTGCCGCCCAGCTGGCGCGGCTTGGCATCGAAGTCGTCGCGGACCTGCCCGGCGTCGGCGAAAACCTGACGGACCATCCCCATATTGCCGTTGGCGCCCATTTCAAGAAATCGGCCCGGCTGCGGCCAGGCCAGCGCAGGCACATCTTCCTCGGAGTGCGTTACTCTTCCAACCTTGCCGATTGCCACCGCGGCGACATGCTGCTGATGCCGGTCAACCGCGCGGGATGGCATCCGCTCGGCAAGGCGATGGGCGCGCTCAACGTCTGCGTGAACAAGTCGTACTCGCGCGGAACAGTGACGCTCAGGTCCCCGAACCAGACCGACGAGCCGATCGTCGATCTGAACATGGCGTCCGACGGCCGCGACCTCATGCGCCTGGTGGACGGCTTCAAGCGCATCTACCGGATCATGACCGCGCCGGATGTCCAGGCCCATGTCAACACCTGGTTCCTGGCCGGCTACAGCGACGAAGCGCGGGCGCTCAGCGTGCGCAAGGCCTCGAACTGGATCAAGACGGCGAGTGCCGCCTATGCCTTCGACTATCTGCCGTTCTTCCGCGAGGCATTGCTCAAACGCAAATTCGGCACCGCCGACCGCATGCACAAGATGATCCGGGACGACGACCTGATCGCCGACTGGGTGAAGCAGTCGGTCTGGTCCGGCTGGCATGTCTCGGGCACCTGCAAGATGGGCGCCGAAAGCGATCCGCTCGCGGTGCTCGACGGAGAATGCCGCGTGCGTGGCGTGCAGGGGCTGCGCGTGGTCGATGCCTCGATCATGCCGACCATCATCGCGGCCAACACCAACATCACCACGATCGCGATCGCCGAGAAGGCATCCGATCTCATCCTCAATTCCGCAGCTTGAAAGGAAGAGCGACCATGCGCAGGAACAAGGTAAGGGACATCTGGGCAGCCGGCGGCGAAGCGGTGACGGGATGGCTGGGCATTCCCTCTTCCATCTCGGCCGAACTGATGGCGCAGCAGGGCTGGGACGCCGTGACGGTCGATCTCCAGCACGGCGCGACCGACTATGTCGACATGGTCCCCATGCTGCAGGCCATCTCCACGACGGACGCGGCGCCCTTTGTGCGCGTTCCATGGAATGACCCTGCAATCATCGGCAAGGTGCTCGACGCCGGCGCCTATGGCGTCATCTGTCCGATGGTGAACACAGCGGACGAAGCCGACGCCTTCGTCAGGGCATGCCGGTATTTCCCGAAGGGCGGCCGCTCGGTCGGCCCGTTGCGCGCCTCGCTCTATGCCGGCCCGGACTATTTCAAGCATGCCAACGAGACCGTCGTCACCATGGCGATGATCGAAAGCGAGCAGGCGGTCAAGAATCTCGAGGACATCCTCAAGACGCCGAACCTCGACGCGATCTTCGTCGGCCCCTCGGATCTCGCCGTCACCATGGGCGAGGCGCCGGGCTTCGATCCGCGCTACCCGGCCGTTTACGAGGCAATCGAATACATCGCCGCCAAGTGCAAGGAAGCAGGCGTCATCCCCGGCATCCATTGCGGGTCGGTCGCCTATGCCGTGGACATGCGCAAGATGGGCTATCGCTTCATGGCCTACCTGTCGGACTTCCGCATGCTGCAGCAGGTCGTATCGCGGTCGCTGCCGGCATTCCGGGCCGGCACAGTCAGCGACCTGACGCCGTAACGGATAGCAAGGGCAATCGGCATGCGGGGTGATCGCGGCGGTGCAGGCAGGAAGGTGACCGTCATCGGTGCGGGCATCGTGGGCGTGTGCAGCGCCAACTATCTGCTGAAGCAGGGCTTCGAGGTCGAGGTGATCGACCCGGCCTTGCCGGGTTCGGAGGACCAGTGCTCCTACGGCAATGCCGGCGGCATATGTCCTGGATCCTGCATACCGAATTCCATGCCGGGCGTGTGGAAGAATGTGCCCAAATGGCTGATGGACCCGGAAGGGCCTCTTTACGTGCGGCTGGCCTACCTGCCGCACGCATTGCCGTGGCTGCTGCGCTTCCTGGCGTCGAGCCGCAAGTCCCGTGTCGAGGAAATCTCGACGGCGATGCGCGCGCTGCACCGCTATACATTCGAATGCTACGAGCCCCTGATGAAGGAGGCGGGCTGCGAGGAGCTCCTGCAGAAACGCGGCCAGCTCTTCGTGTACGAAAGCGCGGATGGCCCGGGCAAAAACAACTACGGTCTTGAGCTGCGCCGCGCGCATGGCGTGCGCGTCGATATCCTCAACGCCGACGAGATCCGGCAATTGGAGCCCGCCTTGGCATCGATCTTCAAGAGCGCGGTCTATCTGCCGGAGCAAGGCCAGTGTCCGAACCCTGGGCGGCTGGTGCGCAAACTCGCCGAAAACGCCGCGCGGCAGGGCGCCGGATTCATCCAGGCGCGTGTCGCGGGTTTCGAGCTGGACGGACAGGAACTGAAGGCGGTCGTTCTCGAAGGCGGCGAACGGCGTACAATTGATCAGGCGGTCCTTGTCGCCGGCGCTTGGTCAGCCGATCTCGCCCGCAAGCTCGGCAATCGCATTCCCTTCGAGACCGAGCGTGGCTACCACGTGATGGTCAAGGGCGCCGATACGGGGCTGAGGATCCAGACCATTTCGGCGGATCGCAAATTCGTGGCCTCTCCCATGGAGGAAGGACTGCGCATCGCCGGAAATGTGGAGTTCTCAGGTCTGCAACCGCCGCCCAACATGTTTCGCGCCGACGCGCTGCTTAAGCAGGCCCGGCCCATGTTCAGGAAATTCCGGGAGGGCGAAGTGAAGAGATGGATGGGTCATCGGCCGGGGACGCCCGACAGCATTCCCGTCATCGACCGGGCGAGGCGCGCCCGAAACGTCATCTATGCGTTCGGCCACGGGCATCAGGGGCTGATCGCCGGATCGGTCACCGGCAAGCTCGTCGCCGAACTGGCGGCAGGGTTGCCGACGACAGTCGATCTGTCCCCATTCAGAGCCGACAGGTTCTAGGTTCCTGGGCAAATCCCTTGCTTGCGACCCGGATATGCCGCTTCACGCCTGTCCATCTGATAACGGATTGGAGTAGCTGGAGACAGCTGCAGGGAAACGACGCTTCATGACATCAGCCAACATTCTCATCTGCGACTTTGTCGGGCTCCGGCTTGGGGCCGATGGCAATCCCGATCACAGCGAGGTCAAGGCTTATGTCGAGGCCAGGGGCGGCGCGTTTCACCAGACAGGCATCGGCAAGGTCGGCGCGCCTGATCCCGGCAAGCTGCATTTCTTTTACCTGCCGCAATTGAGCACGCGAGAGGAGTTGCTGGCCGAGGCTGGCGATGGCCGCTACGACGCCGTCATCGCCGCCGCGACCTTCATTCCGGCCGAGACCAGGTTCCGCCTTGGCGGCGTGCGCATCGGCGCCGGCACCGGCAACATGGGTTCGGCGTCATGGGGCGGCGGCAGCGGCGAAGGCGGGGAGGCGCCCCTGATGAACACGCCGGGCATCAACAGCCGCGCCACCGCGCAGATGGCCATGAAGGCGCTGCTGAAAGTCAGGCCCGACCTGCCGGTGGACAGGCTCAACGCCCTGGTCGCCGACGGGCAGTTCGATACGGGAAAGGACCTGCGGCATTATCCGACCGAGAAGCTCGAAGGCAAAGTACTGGCCGTGATCGGCTACGGAAATATCGGCCGGGAGTTCGCCAGGCTTGGCCAGGCTTTCGGGATGCGCGTCGTGGTCTACGCCCGTCCGCGGCATCAAAAATGGATCGAGCTGGAAGGCTTCGATTACGCGGCAAGCATGGCAGAGGCCGCGCGCGACGCCGATGTACTTTCGGTCCATCTAGGCCTGGGCGCTTTCGATGCCGGTCGGCAGCGATACGCCAATGCCGGTCTGATCGGCGACGAGGTGCTTTCGGCGCTCAACCACGGCGCCGTGCTCATCAATTACGACCGCGGGGAACTGGTCGATGTGGCCGCGCTGGAGCGTGCGCTGGCCTCGGGTCGGATTTCTCACGCGGCGATCGACGCCGATCTGTTTACCGGCGAGGGGACGCTGTCGGGCCCAATGCTGCCTTATCTCGGGCTTGTCGAACGACACGGCCAGCGCCTTGAGCTTCTCCCTCACGCCGCCGCCGACACGGATCATCCTTCCCGCGTCGCGGGCGCCAAACAGGCGGTCGATCAGATATTCGCGGCCATCACCGAGCGTCGGATCTACAATCTGAAGGGGTCGCTGCCCCCTGGCTTTGTCGACATGGGAGCAAGGGTCTCGCCCGGTATCGGGGGCATCAGCCCGCGGCATCTGGCGGCGCTGGCCGAAGACCAGGCTGTCGCGGCCGATCTGGCCAGGTCGGCCGCTCTCGTTTCCGCGTTCTGGGAGCGCGTCCTGGCTGCATCCGAGCAGGAACGACCGGCTCTGCTCCTTTCGGAAGGCGCGGTCTTCGCCGCGGCGGCGAACCGGCTCTCCACGTTGCTACGCAGGCATCATCTCTCCGGGCCGTTCACTTCCAAATAGTCGTCCCATCCAATCTGCCGAAACGACGTCCCTCCGGGCCCACCATTCAGTTGCTCAGTGGATCAAGCTTCAGCGAATGGCAGCCTTGCGCTTCAAGCCGGCCATTGAGGTCAGATCGCCGTTGTCCGAAAGCGGACATCACCTGTGATCTCGCCATAGGCGGTGTTGCGCCGCAGGTGGCTGGCCGGTACGCGCCAACGATGGTCAGGAGCGGCTCCGTCGACTATATAGGCGTTTTCCAGCCTTATCGTCTCTCTCCGTGACCCCTGCCGCCCGCCTGCAAGCCACAATCGAACTGATGCATGAAGTCGATAGTATTCCGCGTCCCGCGGATGCTGTCGTCTCGGCCTGGTTCCGAGCCCGACGCTATATCGGCGACAAGGACCGCGGTGAGATCCTGGAGCTTCTCTACGCGCTTCTGCGGCACCATGCGCGGCTTGGCTGGTGGCTGGCCAGGCATGGGCGCGAGGATAGGCCCCGCAACCGGCTGCTTGCGTGGCTTTCGCTGAAGGAAGGCAGAGCGCCCGATCAGATCGAACGCCTGTTCAACGGCGCGAAATTCGCCCCTGCCATGCTGATGGATCGCGAGCACGCGCTGCTGGTCAAATTGCGGGGATGCACGATCGACCATCCCGACATGCCGGAAGAGGTGCGCCTCGAATGCCCGTCCTGGGCGGTCGATCCGCTGCGGCGCCGTTTCAAGGAAGCGTTCGGGGACGAGATGGCCGCGCTTCTGACGCCGGCGCCGCTCGACCTGCGCGTCAATCCGATCAAGTCGACGCGCGAGGCCATGCTTGGCGCGTTGAAGAATCTCGGCTTGCGGGCGCAGCCCTCAGCCCTGGCTCCACACGGCATTCGCTTGAATGAACGCCCCTCGCTGGCCAGCCTGCCGATGCTGAAAAACGGCGAGGTCGAGATCCAGGATGAGGGCTCGCAGCTCGTCGCCATGCTGGTCGATGCCCGGCCGGGCGAGCGCGTGGTCGATTTCTGCGCCGGAGCCGGCGGCAAGACGCTGGCCATCGCCGCGCAGATGAACAACAAGGGCCATGTCGTAGCCTGCGACGTCATGGAAGGCCGTTTGAAGCGCGGCGCCGAGCGCTTCCGGCAGGCAGGATTGCACAATATCGAGACACGGCTTCTGGCCAGCGAAACCGATCGGTGGATCAAGCGCCACAAGGGTGGTTTCGATCGCGTGCTGGTGGACGCGCCATGCAGCGGCACCGGCACCTGGCGACGCAATCCCGATACACGCTGGCGCGCGCCGGAGGAACAGGGTCTGGACAGGCTCGTGTCGCTGCAGGCCCGGATCCTGGCGAGCGCGGCACGCCTGGTGAAGCCCGGCGGAAGGCTGGTCTACGCGACATGCTCGATGTTGCCGGAGGAGAATGAGGACCAGGTGGCCGCTTTCCTGACGGCGCATCCTGCTTTTCGTGTGGTGCCGTTGCACGAAGCCGCGCCGCGGCTGACAGGTTCAGCCCATGCCGATTATCTGTCGCTGACGCCCGCGCGCAACGACACCGATGGCTTCTTCGCCGCCGTCATGCAGCGAGAGGTTGCGCCGCCAAGCGGGGGCTGAGATAGGACAACAACGGTGCGGCTGATGTTCAAGGCTGCAGGCCGCTAGGAGTCATCCACAGCCATTTGCGATCCATTTTTTGAATGGCTCGAATGGGCAGCCTACGATAGTTGTTCAGTGCCTGTACTCGCTCTGTTGCTCCAACCATTTACCGATTTGGTCACAGAGTGCCCAGATGAAAGAGTGGCTGAAAATTGGGCGGTCCCCATCCAACGGCGTGAAGTCGTAAATCGCACCATCTATCAACGACCAAAAACCTATGATCTCGCCATCTTGTGTAACGACGTCGCCCGCGACCTCCTCATAAGCGCCCAGCAGGTTTATCTTAAATTGTAGCTGCATTTGTATCTCCCCAGCGCCCGAGCATGGAGGATTTGATGCGACGCGTAAACTGTCTAGTCCCACAGCTAGACCTCCGAAGTTCTGACTAGCTGACTCACGGATCAACGGTATCGCCTACTTGCTTTTTCAGAGAGCCGCAGACAAATGTGCGCAACCGGAACATCAGGGGCGGTCAGGTACGTGGCAACAAGACCGTACTCACAGAAGTCGATCTTCGATCTTGAGGTGATCTTCGAGCGCTCTGCCAATGATGCCATTGAGCTTGGCCGGCTTTCCAACGAGCTGACGTTCCGCAACACCGCGAAAGCGCGGTCCTTAGCGGTCAAGATCGCCGAGGCGCTGGCAGTGCTGGCGAGCCAGAAGGTGGTGGCGATTTCTTCCTCGGGCGCTGCGGCAAGACAGACACCGCCACGACCGACCTCATCTGCCAACCCGCCATCCAAACCGAGTGGGCCGTCCCTCAAGGTGGTGTCAGCGATCCCGAGGGCTTCTCCCAAGCCGATTCAACCCACAAGCGAGCAGATCGATCTCGGTCCTCTGCCCACCTTCGAACGAACGGGCAAGAAGAACGATCCTCGAGCAATTCTTGCCGCATGGACTGCACTGGAAGCGCTCTCGCCCCAAGGCTACAAGCGTCCCGAGGACATGGTGTCCGGCGACAGATCTCGCGTCACTCTGTTCGAGCGCGACGTGCCGTGGGGTTCGGATGCGCGAAGCAAGCCCAGTCACCGCCTCTACTTCGAGGTCGTGCTTGGGGCGATCGCGCTCGACAAGGCTACGGATGAGCTTGTGAAGGTCTTCGGCGAGGACGAGGAGCGGTCGCGCCCAGACGGGAAACGTGCCGCCATCGGCTCCATTCTCGTTGACAAGGAAGGCTTCGTCCTCGAGGAGAATGGCGTTGCGGTCTCCAGCTTTGCGTGGGCATTGAAGCCCGCGCTCGACCTGAAGCTCGGCAGCCTGGGCGCTTGGCCCAAGGTCGAGCAACGCATCCTCGAGCGCCTTGATCATATGGTCAGACGTCATGACGACGAAGGCAACCCGATCCCGATCGACGTCGACGTCGTTCACAGAGCGCATCATTGGCTGGTTTCGCAATTCGAGGTGCCCGGGCCTCTCGTCGAGCCGCCAACCTTTGCCCTGAAGATTTTCCATCATTTCAGAGCGAAGACCCCGCCGGAACCGTCGCTGCTGAACTCCTTCTATCTCGAGGATCTGGCAAAGGCTTCACAACTCATTGGCGAGAACGGGGCGGGGGTCGGGCTGCGGCGCTACTTGGGTGCCGGCCGCCCAGACGACAGACTGGACGTCCTGTCTGCTCCGTCCGTGGTCGAACCCTTTGTGGCTCCCTCGCTGATGCCTCAGGCGCGCTGGCCATCCTCTGGCGGCCACCCGCTTGTCCTGCTCCAACAGGCCGCCGTGAATGCTGCACGCGCTGAGCTTGGGAACGACGCTGGCATCATGGGGCTCAATGGTCCGCCCGGGACCGGCAAGACCGCGCTGCTCAGAGATGTCGTCGTCGGCTGCGTCCTTGACCGCGCTATGGCTATGGCCGGATTCCAAAACCCTCAGGATGCTTTTGCCACCACTGGTGAGAAGCTGGCGTTCGGCTCCAATGTCTTCCTGCATTTTTACCGACTCAATGCCTCGCTGAAGGGCCACGAAATCGTAGTGGCTTCATCCAACAACAAGGCTGTCGAGAACGTCAGCAAGGAGTTGCCTCTCAAGGAAGCCAATGGCCGCAATGCGGAGATGGCATACTTCAGGTCCATCAGCGATCTGATCGCGAACCCAAAGCGGGCTGGATACTTCGAAGCCGAAGACGATGTGAGCACCGCTTCGGTCGAGACTTGGGGGCTAATTGCTGCGGTCCTAGGGAATGGCCGAAATCGTGGCGCATTCCAACAGGGGTTCTGGTGGAACGAGGATGGTGGCTTCCTGACCTATCTGAAGGCCGCGCGCGGTATGAACGTGTTGCGCGAGATCAAGGACGAGCGAACGGGCGAAGTCATCAGGCACGAGATGCCGAGCGTGGTGACCAACGAGAAACCCGCCACCAACGAAGCCGACGCGGCCGCAGCATGGCGCAGAGCGCGCTCAAACTTCCTGAAGCAGAAGAAGGCTGTGGATGCCGAACTTATAGCTATCGAAGGCATGCGCCGCGATATCCGGGCCTTGAAGGACGCGATCGTCGAACTGCGGCGACTGAAGGAATTGCGCCCTCGGCTCGACCAGGTGGTCGTCACTGCCCGACAGACGGCCGAGGAAAGACGCCAAGAGCATACGGACGCCAGTGCTCAGGCCGATCGCGACAAGTCGATGCTCGACAGCCATCAAGTAGGACGTCCGGGCTTCTTCGCTCGGTTGTTCGGCGCTGCCTCGTGGAAGACATGGAGCGCCGGCCAGCTACGCCTGTCCAATACCCTGAGGCAGTCCGTCCAGCGAGTTCAGGCAACCAGCGACGCATTGGAGGCGGGGCGGACCGAATGGAGCAAAGCCCAATCCCAATTGCAGCAGTTGGATCGAGCCATTGCGAGCAGGCAGCAGGAAGTCATTAGGCTCGACGCGGCCTCGTCCGCTGCCCGTGGCCGGCTGGGCGAGCGCGTGATCGACGAGCTCTTCTTCCTCAAGGAGCACGAAGCCATACAACTGACGGCACCATGGCTTCCCGACGACGTCCATCGCATGCGCGAGGACCTGTTCGCGGCGGCGTTGGCACTTCACAAGGCTTTCATCGATGCCTCGGCCAATCGCCTGCAGCATAATCTTGGTCTGCTGATGTCGGCCATGACTGCGGGAGCCCTCCAATCGCCGGCGCACCGCGATCTGCTTCCCGATCTTTGGTCGAGCTTGTTCATGGTGGTGCCGGCAGTGTCGACAACCTTCGCCTCTGTCCGCACGATGTTCGGCGATCTGCCGCCCGAGAGCATTGGGTGGTTGCTGGTCGACGAAGCGGGCCAAGCGGTTCCGCAGGCGGCCGTCGGTGCCATCATGCGCGCCAAGCGCACCATCGTGGTCGGCGATCCTCTGCAGATCCCTCCGGTCGTTTCGCTGCCGGAGAAGCTCAACTCGGAGATCTGCAAATTCTTCGACATCGACCAGACCGAATGGTCCGCGCCAGCGGCATCTACGCAAACGCTTGCGGATCAGGCATCGCGATTCAAGTCCACCTTCGTCACCGACATCGGTGATCGCGAAGTCGGACTGCCGCTGCTCGTCCACCGACGTTGCCAAAACCCGATGTTCAACGTTTCGAACACCATCGCCTATGCAGGCCAAATGGTGCACGCAGTCGGCCCTCGACGACCCGGCCCGATTGGCAGAGCCCTGGGCGAATCGAGATGGGTAGACGTCAACGGCAGAGCCGAGACGAAATGGTGCCCCGCCGAAGGCAATGCCGTTGTCGACATGCTCACTGCTCTTGCTGCTGCGGGCGTGCGGGACCCGGATATCTTCGTCATCACGCCATTCAAGGTGGTCGAGCAAGAAATGCGTCGGAGACTTGACGGAGAAACCGAATTGCTCCGTTCGCTGGGCGTCAAAGCAGATGAATGGGCGCGAGATCGCGTGGGCACCATTCACACGTTCCAAGGGCGGGAAGCTGATACCGTTATCCTGTTGCTCGGAGCACCGAAGGCGAGCCAGCATAGAGCACGCCAGTGGGCCGCTAGCCCGCCAAACATCATAAACGTTGCCGTTTCTCGCGCCAAGCAGAATCTCTATGTGGTCGGGTCTGCCATGGCGTGGTCAGCAGCTGGGACAAGCTTGCAGGTATTGCAGCGTGCATTGATCTGACGGCCGCCCGGCAGGTCGGCTATGCTGACGGCGCTATCGGCTCACTTCTTTGGAAAGGGCACGCCCTTGGTGGTGAATCGCTGCCCTCTGCCGATCGGGCGCACCGGGCGCTTCGTGGCGGCGGCCTTGCCGGTGCCGGGCGGCTGGTGGGCGGGCACGAGCTGGTCGGGGCGAGGGCCGATAAGGTCGGCGCGGCCCATCTCCTTCAAGGCATCGCGCAGCAGCGGCCAATTGTCGGGGTCGTGGTAGCGCAGGAATGCCTTGTGCAGCCGGCGCTGGCGCCCGCCGCGCACGGTCTCGACCTTGTCCGTCGCGCCGCGCCGCACGCCCTTCAGCGTGTTCACGCCGGTATGGTACATGGCCGTCGCCGTGGCCATGGGCGAAGGCAGGAAGGTCTGCACCTGGTCGGCGCGGTAGCGGTTCTTCTTCAGCCAGAGCGCGAGGTTGAGCATGTCCTCGTCGGTCGTGCCTGGATGCGCCGCGATGAAATACGGGATGAGATAGTATTTCTTGCCGGCTTCCTTGGCGGCCGCGTCGAACATCTCCTTGAAGCGATCATAGGTGCCGATGCCGGGCTTCATCATCTTGTCGAGCGGCCCGCGCTCGGTGTGCTCGGGCGCAATCTTGAGGTAGCCGCCGACGTGGTGGGTCACCAGCTCCTTGACATAGTCGGGACTCTTGACGGCCAGGTCGTAACGCACGC
>RXJA01000626.1 GCA_003963455.1 Hyphomicrobiales bacterium | reverse complement strand
CGGCATTGCTGATGTTGACGCCAATGTATTTCCTGACCTCGTTGTGGGGGTCCGCACGCGAACGGGCAGGGCATGTGGCAATGGTCCTGGGCCTCGTCCTCGGACCCGTCTTCCACATGGTGTTGCCGCGGGTCGATTTGCTGGTTGCCGGACTGATCGGCGGCATGGTCGCCTATGGCTTGCAATTGTGGCGGCGCAAGGTGCGCGCGGCGTGAGTTACTTTTCCAGCGGCGCCTGGTGGTGGCCATACATGTTCATTCTCGTTGCCGGTTTCGCCGCGACGGATATCTGGCGCTTCCTCGGTATCTATCTTGGCGGCAAGCTTTCCGAAGATTCAGACCTGTTGGTACTGGTTCGCACCATGGCGACGGCGCTTGTCGCCGCCCTCATCGGCAACCTGATTGTCTTTCCAGGCGGCGCGCTTGCGCACACGTCGCTTGGCTTGAGGATAGCGGCGGCGGCCCTGGGTTTCGTCGCCTATCTGATGTCGGGCAAGCGCATGGTCGTCGGCATCGCCACAGCCGAGTTTCTGCTGCTGGCGGGGCTTTATCTGGACTTTTGATTCTGCCCCACCTCAGCCCGCCAGAGCCGCACGGATCTTGCCGGCGTTCTCGGCCAGCGCTTCCGGTTTCTCCATCTGGCCGGAATGCGGCTTCAACGGCACGTCCTCGAAGCGCGGGATGACGTGGACATGGAGATGGTAGACGGTCTGCCCGGAAGCCGGTTCGTTGAACTGCATGAGGGTGACGCCGTCCGCGTTGAACGCCTTTTTCACCGCCACGGCAACCTTCTGGACGACCGCGAACAACGGACCGAGCGTTGCCGGATCGGCGTCGAGCATGTTGCGCGACGGCGCCTTCGGCACCACCAGCGTGTGGCCCGTGCCTTGCGGCATCACATCCATGAAGGCGACAACCGCGTCGTCCTCGTAGACGCGGTGCGAGGGAATCTCGCCGCGCAGGATTTTCGCGAAGATATTGCCGGGATCATAGGCTTCAGCCATGGCGGGACGCTCCCAATTGCGCATTCGCCGTCCGGTGTAGCGAAGCCGCCGATGGGCGGCAAGGCGCTCAGGCGAGATCCACGATTCCAGCACTCGAAGCCGCTATTGCATGATCGCCGACATTTGTCGTCTGATGCTGCAACCTCAGGACGGAGCAATCATGAAGTGGGTCGTCGCCGGTTGGCTGCTGTTCATCGCATCGGCGCTGTTCTTCATAGCCGCGGCATGGCGCGCGGGCGATTTGTTGGCGCTCGCCGGCGCCGTCCTGTTTCTGGTTGCCTGCTTTTCGTTCCTGGTGCCGATCGCTGCCGGAAAGCCGCACTGACCAGAAGGCCTTTCGGCCTGCTGCCTATTCCCCGAGATCCTTGCGGAAGGGCGTGTGCTCCTCGAGATATTCGCCCATGCGCTCGACCTCGCGCCGCTCGCGCCTGAGATAGTCGGCGACGGCATTGCGCAGACCGGGGTGGGAAATGTAGTGCGCCGAATGCATGGTCACCGGCCGGTAGCCGCGCGCCAGCTTGTGTTCGCCCTGCGCGCCGGCCTCCACCACCTTGAGCTTGCGCTCGATGGCGAAATCGATCGCCTGGTGGTAGCAGACCTCGAAATGCAGGAAGGGGTGGTCCTCGATGCAGCCCCAGTTGCGCCCGTAAAGCGCGTCGGAACCGATGAAGTTGATGGCGCCGGCGATATAGCGGCCGTTGCGCTTGGCCATCACCAGAAGAATGTCGTCGGCCATACGCTCGCCGATCAGCGAGAAGAACTGCCGGTTGAGATAGGGTCGGCCCCATTTGCGGCCGCCGGTATCCATGTAGAAGGCGAAGAAATCGTCCCAGGCGCGTTCGGTGATGTCCTTGCCGGTCAGCCGGTCGATCGAGATGCCGTCGGCCAGCGCCTCGCGCCGCTCCTTCTTCATCGCCTTGCGCTTGCGCGAGGCAAGCGTGGCGAGGAAGTCGTCATAGGTCGAAAAGCCTTCGTTGAAGAAGTGGAACTGCTGGTCGGTGCGATGCAGGAAGCCCGCCGCTTCCAGGGTCGCGACGTCGGGCTCGGTGGCGAAGGTGACATGCGCGGAGGAGACGCCGAGCTTGTCGGTCACCAGTTTCAGGCCTTCGGCGAGGCCGGCCCTCACGGCGCCCGCGTCCTCGCCCTTGCTGACCAGCAGGCGAGGCCCGGTGACGGGTGTGAACGGCACCGAACATTGCAGCTTGGGGTAATAGCGGCCGCCGGCACGCTCGAAGGCATCCGACCAGCCATGGTCGAAGACATATTCGCCCTGGCTGTGCGACTTGAGGTAACAGGGAATGGCGCCGAGAAGCCTGCCTTGCGCCGTTTCCAGCCTCAGATGATGGCCCTGCCAGCCGGTGCGCCGGACAGCGCAGCCGGAATCTTCCAGGGCGCTCAGAAAGGCAAATGAAACCAGCGGGTTGTAGCCGTTTTCCGCATCGCCGCGCACGGTTTCGGCAAAGTCGTCCCATTCCTCTCGGGTGAATGCGCCGATGCCCGCCGCGACGCGGATCGCATAATCCGCGTTCGCTGTCCGTCCATCGTCGTCGTCGCCCTGATCCATGGGGCTTATTTAAGCGTCCTCGAGGCTGCTACAAGTCACGTTTCAGGCACCGTCTCAGGCGACCTTGACCAAGTCCGGCTCAAAGCCCTCGAAGGTCATCTGGTCGGCATATTTGAAGGTGACGTCGACCCCCGGCTGGTCATGCACGGTCCAGGTGATGACGGGCATTTTGAGCTTCTCGCGCACGAAGCTTACGAACGGGTTGGGCAGGTCGCCGGCGGCGTAGGAAGTGAAGGCGAGGTCATGCGCCAGCATGGCGAAGTGCGCCTCGATCAGCTGGTTCTCCCTGCCGTAGGCGGTCAGCCCGCCGGGGATGCCCGGCGCGTCCTTGGCGAAATCGCGGATCAGCCAGTGATCGAACGACATGATCGCCACCTTGCCCTTGTAGCGCTTCAGCAACCGGCCGACGCTTGCCACCAGCCCGGTATCGTGTCCGGGAACGCCTTTCAGCTCGACCACCAGAGGGACGCGGCCGTCTATCAGGTCGAGCGCTTCCTGGAGCGTCGGCACGTAGTCCCTTGTGCCGCCGATCTCGAATGTCGCCAGTTCGGCCGCGGTGCGTTGCCAGACGAATCCGTCCTGGCCGGTCAGGCGTTTGAGGTCGCCGTCATGGATGATGACCGGGACGCCGTCGGCGGAGACATGCACGTCGCATTCGATGGCATAGCCGCGCTCGGCCGCCGCGGCGAAGGCCGACAGTGTGTTTTCCCAGCGTGTCTTGTTCATGTCGTGGAAGCCGCGATGCGCGACAGGCTGCGCAATCAGCCAGGACAGGTCAGTCATGTCGGGCCTCATTCGACTTCGAAGATCGCTTCGATTTCGACCGCGGCATTGAGCGGCAGCGAGGCGGTACCGACGGCCGAGCGCGCATGCCTGCCGCGCTCGCCGAGCACTGCCACCAGGAAGTCGGAGGCGCCGTTGGCGACAAGATGCTGCTCGAGGAAGTCCGGCGCGGAGGCGACGAAGACGGTGATCTTGACCACGCGGCGGATCTTTTCGAGATCGCCAAGCGCTGCCTTGGCTTGCGCGAGGATGTTGATGGCGCAGAACTTCGCGCCTTCCTTGCCCGCGGCGGTGTCTATGTCGCGCCCGAGTAGCCCGATTGCCTGCAGCTTGCCGTCCTTCAGCGGCAACTGGCCGGCGGTGAACAGCATGTTGCCCGTGCGGCAATAGGGAACGTAGTTGGCGGCGGGCGCGGCGGCGGCCGGAATGGTGACGCCAAGATCGCTTAGCCGCTTTTCGATTGTTTCGCTCATTGGTTTTCCCTATTGCTGGAAGGCGCCGCGTTGGCCGGGCCGAAATTGCTATTTTTGCCTC